>JAKIVW010000078.1:0-3452 GCA_022750355.1 Thermoplasmata archaeon | reverse complement strand
ACCGCGATTCCAATCAGCGACGCTCTGGGCGAAGGAGTCCCCCTTCAGATGGTGGGGAGCAAGGGGTGCGATGGCTGGGCGATCGCACAGGTGGTCGAGGCGCGGACCGTCGAACCCCCCGCTCCGAGCCGGCGCCGGTAGCGAAATAAACCTGTGACCGTCCGATCCATCGAGGGCACTCTACCATGGTAACACACGCGACCGGGACTTTCAACGTCAGCCTCGCCCAGATCGGGACCGACGACCAAGCCGACGGTTCCACCCTCGGCCGGATGTCGATCGACAAGCAGTTCCACGGGGACCTGGAGGGGGTCAGCAAGGGCGAGATGATGACCGCCATGACCGAGACGGAAGGATCCGCCGGTTACGTTGCGATCGAACGGGTGAAGGGCTCGCTTCACGGTCAGCAGGGAAGTTTCGTTCTCCAACACGGCGGGGTCATGAACCGCGGGTCACCCCAACTGACCATCCTCGTGGTGCCGGACTCGGGGTCGGGACAACTGGTCGGGCTCACCGGTCGCATGGCGATCGTGATCTCGGACGGAGTTCACTCGTACGATTTCCAGTACGAGTTGCCGAACTCTCAACCCTAGCGCCTGATTTCGTCCCTCGACGGACCCCACGACCACTTAGGTGAACTCGTGACGGCTCGCGGTCGTTGACCACTCTGTACCTCGGTAGGGGTCAGCGATCACTCCACCCCACCCCGCAGGCCTTCCCATGGTGCCCACGCGAGTGACCCGATTTCCGAACTGAGCGGCCGGTAGATTCACCCCGTCGGTGGACCGTTCCCGGGAGGGGGTGTCGGCGGCTCGGACCGGCGGCGCCGGGCGTAAAAGAAGGCCAATACGATGGCCGCCAGCGCCACGAGAATCAACGCGCCGAGGTAGTACGGCAGGGAGCTCGGGGCTGAGGTCGACGGGCCGGGGACCCCCAGTTGGGTCACGACAAGATATCCCCCCCGGCTTCCGGACCGGCTGGCGGAATCATGGACGGTCACGACCAACGTGAGGTTCCCCGTGACCGTCGGCGTACAGGTCAGCGACGACCGATTCTCGCTCGCGCATCCGGTGGGTAGGGTCCATGAGTACGAATACGGGGTGGTCCCCCCGCTCACCGAAGCCGTGAGTGTGGACGATTGCCCAAGGTCGATCGAAGTCGGTGCCACCGACAGGGTCACCGTGAGAGATCCTCCGACCGCTTGCGTCACGACCAGATATCCATCCTGACGTACGGTGGTGTTCGCGGAGTCACGGACGGTCACGACCAGCGAGAGATTGCCCGTGACCGTCGGGGCGCACATCAGCGACGATCGATTCGCGCTCGCGCATCCGGTGGGTAGGGTCCACGAGTACGAATACGGTGCACTACCTCCCCCCGCGGTCGCCGCGAGAGTGGACGATTGTCCGAGGGTGATCGTGGAGGGGGTCACGGTCAGCGTCACCGTGAGGGGGCCCTCCACGACCGTAACGACCAGGGACAGGGTCGTCGAGTTCATCGCCCCGAGCGAGTCGCTCACCGTGAGTCGGGGGTCGAACGTACCCGCGGAGGAGTACGCGTGGGAAGGATCCTGGAGCGTGGAGTTCGTCGACCCGTCGCCGAAGGACCAGCGGTAGGTGTAGGTGGGGGTTCCTCCGCTGGCCGAACCGGTGAAACTGACGAGCTGACCCACCGGGACCTGGGTACGGTTCTCCTCAGCGCTGGCGACGAGAGGCAGGGAAGCGTTGGCCATCAGGGTCCAGGTGTCGTAGGCGACGGCCCCGTTCTCGTTCCCCCCGAAGAGGATGAGATCGCCATCATGGCTGTCATTGGTAAAGCCCGCCTCTTCGCGTCCGGGAGGGGCGCCCGTGGGGGTCGCGAGGGCCCATGTTCCCGCGTGGAACACCCACGTCTCCCCGAGGTCGGCGGCCGCGGCAGGGCTGTATCCGCCGAACTGGACGACTTCGCCGATCGACTCATCATACACGAGGCCGGGGAGCTCTACTCCGGGCGGCGCGACCCCGGTAGAGATGTTCGTCCACACGCCCCCGACAAACTTCCACGTGTAATTCCATTCCACGCCGAACCGGGGGCCCCCTCCAAACAGCAGCACATACCCATCCGAGACGTCGTACGTCATCGCGGATCGGAACGATAGGGGGGGCTGCGAGCCGGACGTGATATTCGTCCAGACTCCCCCGACGTACTTCCAAGTGAACGGCATCCCCGTACTGCCGGAGTACGGGTTGACCCCTCCGTAGAAGAGCAGGTAATGGTCGGCATAGTCGTAGGCCATCGTCGCCCAAGCGTATCCCGGAGGATGGGCGGACGTCACGATCTGGGTCCAGACTCCCGCGCTGAACGTCCAGGTCTCGTTCAGGTACCCGACATGGCAGCCCGGTGCGGGGCCGCCGCAGGGGAGACCATTCGTAAGGACCACGTAGCCATCGGCCGCATCGTAGGCCAGGGAAAGGTCGGACACCGCGGGGGGCGAGACGGCGGGGGTAATGTTGGTCCACGTTCCGGACTGAAATTTCCAAGTGTCGTTGTAAAACGCTGAGACGTTACCGCCTCCGAAAAGCACGACATAGCCGTCCGCGACGTCGTACGTCATCCAGGCCACGCGTCCGAGCGGGCGGGGGGTGATGGGACCTCCGGTCCAATTCAACTTCAGGGTCCGGGGGTCGGTCGGGACGGTTCGAGGGCCGGATACCGGGGAAGGTGCGACGGGCGCACACGCAGCGGTTTGAGCGGATTCAACTGAACAAATCATACGATCTCCCGCGGCGGGACCCTTACCGTGGGCCAAAGAGGCGGACGCGAGGTGGATCGAGCTCGAGCCGAGTCCGGCCGAACCGGAGTCGGACCGTGCGAACGTGGGCATACCGACCGGGAAACTCATCAGAAGGATCAAGAGAACGAGAGCGCACGCAGCGGCGCCGGTCCGCATCAACTGCTGGGGCCGGTTCCGGGTCGTTCGTACGAGTCGTACGGGTCCGGATTGCATTCCGTAGGAATCAAAATTGGCGGTGTTAAGCTGATGGGTTCCCCGAAGCCGGCGGGTGGGACGGCGCGCGGGTCGTTCAATGGTTGACTGGTGTGCCCACCGGCGTCGTCCGTCCCTCTACCCGTTCCACTCGCGGGCCCCACGTTCGTCGCCGAACCATCGCCGCCCCCGATGGCCCCGTCCTTTCCATGTCGCGTCTAACACCGCTTCACGATCCCAGGATCACGAGTCGAACCAAGAGTGGCCGGAATCCCAAAGCCGGGGGGCCCGGCTTCGATAATTCGCTCCCCAAACGCGCAAGGTCGGTGGGAGGGGGAGGATAAGGCCCATCGACGGCCTTGAATGGGTATGACAACCATTTGCCCGAAGTGCGGGACCGGCCTTGTACCGAACGCGATGTACTGCAGCGCCTGCGGCATCAACGTGGCTACCTTCAAGGGTGCCACCTACGCCAAGCAGTTCTCGG
>JAKIVW010000077.1 GCA_022750355.1 Thermoplasmata archaeon | reverse complement strand
GGACGCACCGGGATGGCCGGCGAGGCCACCCAGGTGAAGGTCCGCGTGCTGGCCGGACGCGACCGCGGGAAGATCATCACCCGCAACGTCGCCGGCCCGATCCGCCTGGGGGACGTCCTGATCCTGCGAGAGACCGCGCGCGAAGCCCGAAAGCTCTCGGTGCGGTAGGGGATCGACCATGGTCGTCAAGCGCCAGTGCTCGTTCTGTGCCGCCGAGATCGAACCCGGCACCGGCATGATGTTCGTCAAGCGCGACGGCACGATCTTCCACTTTTGCACCTCCTCCTGCCGGAAGCAGCAACTCCACCTCGGCCGCGTCGGCCACCGCCTGAAGTGGACGCGGGCCCACGCGCTCAAGAAGGCCGCGGACCGGTCGGCGGCCGCCGCCCGACCCGTCGGCGGCAAATCCGGATTGCGCGGAGGCAAGCGCGACCGAATTACCTCGGCACCGAAGACGCCCGCGCCGGCGCCCCCGGTCGAAGTCCCGACTCCCGCTCCCGCCCCGGTCGCCCCGACGCCCCCCGCCGCGGAGGAGTCCAAGCCGGCCCCCAAGCCGCGCAGCCGCGCCAAGAAGCCGGCCGCCGACAAGCCCGCCGCGAAGGAGTAGGCGCCGCGGCGCGCATCGCGCGCCTCGAACGAAATCGGTAAGGGTAGGACGGTTCACGGACCGACGATGTCCGCGGGGGACACGCCGTTCGTCACCGCGTCCGACCTCGCGGACTACGCGTACTGTCCTCGTTCCTACTGGTACCGGCACCATCCTCCCCCCGGCGGGCCCTCGGACGCCTCGGAGCGCAGCTCGGCCCGGGGAATTCACTCGCACGCTCGACAGCTCGGCGGTGAGCTCCGTCGGGCGGAACGGGGCGGGTGGTACTGGGCCGGGGTCGCCCTGGGGATCCTCGCCGTGGTGGGAGGGATCGTGTGGTTGCGCTAACGATCCTCGAGGGAGCGGGTCTGATCCTGTTCGGGGCGGTCGTCCTGCTGCTCGCAGTACGGGCCCTCTCGCATCGCCATCGCGAGGCGCGCTACGGGTCCCTCGTCTCGGTGGACGTGGCTCCCGGCGCGGCCGCCGTCCTCCGCTCGGAACGGTACCGGATCTCGGGGCGCCCGGACGAGCTCCGCCGGCTCGCGGACGGACGCCTGGTCCCGATCGAGTTCAAGAGCCGCGTCTCCCCCCGGAACGGAGTACCCCGCTCCCACCGGATCCAGGTCGCGGCGTACTGTCTCCTGGTCGAGGAGACGACCGGGCGGTCGCCCCCGTATGGGGTGGTCCGATATGGGGACGGCGGCGAGGCGCGGATCCCATGGAACGCGGCCGCCCGGGAAGAATTGTTGGATCTGCGCCGCGAGGTCGACCGACGGTACGACGGGCGGGCCACTCCCTCGGTGGCGCGGTGCACGCACTGCCCCTGGCGAGAATCGTGCGACGCACGGGCGGCCTAGCCCTCTCGCGTTCGCCGGGACGGCCGTTTGCGGCAGTAGAACACTTCCGTTCGATACGGGAGCTCGACCACCCTCCGCCCCCGAGTGCGCGCGTCCGTCGCCAGGAGAGCGCGAACCTCCCGGGCGACCCGGCGTCGCACGGGGGCGGGTTGAGAGGCCACGGTACTGACCGAAAGGATGCGGGCGAGCATCGTCACGGGCGTCGCCGCTTGGGCGTGGGGAAATGTCCGCTTCCGCAGGCCCGTGAACGGGCTGTTCCCTCGGCGGAACGGTCGACGCCAACCCCGGTCGGCGGTACGGGAGGGGGTGGACGACCCGCCGGCCCGCTCGACGATCTCCGTCAGTCCGCGGGACCAGCGAACCCGGTCGTCGCGAACATTCCTGAGGAGGATCAGCACGCCCTCCGGTCGGAGGACCCGGGCGATCTCTCGGAGGGCCGCCCCTCCCCGGAACCAGTGAAAGGCCTGGCCCACGAACACCGCGTCCGCGCACGCGGTGGGGAGCGGGATCTCCTCCGCCCGACCCTCGAGCACCGGTACGTCCGGGACGACGCGACGAAAGACCCGACGCATCCCGGGCATCGGTTCGACCGCGACGATCGTCGCCCCGGTCGGGCGAAGGGCCCGGGTCAACTTGCCCGTCCCGGCGGCGAGGTCGAGCACGACCGACCCCCGTCCGAGTCCGAAGGAGGCCGCGACGAAGCGGATCGCGCTCGCGGGATAGTCCGGGCGCCCCCGTTCGTACAGCGCGGCCGAACGGTCGAACGTACGGGCCAGTCGCTCCTTTCCCGCGGACCGTCGCGTCATCGGATGCTACCGAACGGGACGGCGGTCGAGTCCGCACGAAAGCTTTACTCGCCAGCGAGGTTCGACCCGTCCATGGCCGAAGGGAGCACGGAGCGCACGCTGGTACTGGTCAAGCCGGACGGGGTCCGGAGGGGCCTCGTCGGCGCGATCATCGGCCGATTCGAGCAGAAGGGATTGAAGATCGTCGCCGCGAAGGCGGTCCGGATCGCCCCCGAGGCGGCGCAGCGACACTACGCCGAGCACGAAGGCAAGCCGTTCTATCCGTCGCTCATCCAACACATCACCTCCGGGCCGGTAATGGCGCTCGCCCTCGAGGGCCGGTCCGCGATCTCCGTCGTCCGACTGATCACGGGAGCGACGAACCCTCAGACCGCGGCCCCCGGAACGATCCGCGGCGACTGGGGGCTCGGGATCACCCCGAACCTCGTCCACGCCTCCGATTCCCCCACGTCCGCGGCCCGCGAACTCGCCCTCTACTTCACGGCGGCCGACTACCTTCCCTACTCCCGGGTCGGCGAAGAGTACGCCTAGGTCGATGGGGCCGACGGTCACGGAGGCCGCGCAGGCCCTTGCGGCCGGTCGGTTGGTCGTCTACCCGACCGATACCCTTCTCGGCCTGGGCGCGAAGGCGACCGACCGGACCGCGGTGGAGCGCGTCGGGCGGGCGAAGGGACGCTCGAGCCGCCAGGTCGTCTCGATCGCCGTGAGCTCGGCCGAGGAGGTCGAAGCGTGGGCCGAGCTGTCGATCGAATCTCGTGCTTGGGCCCGGCGCCACCTGCCCGGACCTTACACACTGCTCGTCCGTCCGACGCCCCGGGCCCGTCAGACGTTCGGCCCGTCGATCCTCGCCCCCGGGGGGCGACTCGGCGTCCGACTTCCGAACCATCCCGTCGCCCGGGAGTTGGCGCGCCGCATCGGTCCCCTCACCGCCACCAGTGCGAACCTCCACGGCCGCCCTCCCTGCCGCTCGGTCTCCGACGCACAGCGGGAGCTGGGAGCGGCGGTCGCGGTGTACCTCCCGGCAGTACCGAAACCCTCGGGCTCGCCCTCCGTCGTGATCGACCTGTCCGGTGATCGCCCCGCCGTGGTCCCCCGAGGATAGATGTCCCCGTACCCCGAAGATCTCGAACGTTGGCGAGAGGCGTCCCGCATCGCGGCCCGGGCTCGGGAGCTCGGCCTTCGCCTGACCGTGCCCGGAGCGTCGCGGCGGGAGGTCGCGGACGCGATCGAGGCCTCCATCCGCGACGCCGGAGCCCAACCGGCGTTCCCGGCCAATCTCTCCCGGAACGACGAGGCGGCCCACTACACGCCCGATCCGGACGACTCGCTCACGTTCGTCGTCGGCGACCTCGTCAAGGTCGATGTCGGGGCGCACCTCGACGGGGCGATCTCGGACACCGCCGATACGATCGAGGTCGGGGGCGGCCACCGCCATGAGAATCTGATCCGCGCGGCCCGGGAGGGTCTCCGGGCCGGCATCGCGGCCGTGCGCCCCGGTGTCCGTGTCGACGACATCAGCCGGGCGATCGCCGGCGCCATCCGGGCGCGGGGCCTCAAACCGATGGAGAACCTCACGGGACACTCGATCGAACGGTACCTCCTGCACGCGGGAAAATCGATCCCGAACGTCCCCGGCATGAGTGACGACACCCTCGAGGAGGGGGAGGTCATCGCCATCGAGCCGTTCGCGACCAACGGGGTGGGGATGATCGAGAACGGGGTCTTCGGCAACATCGTACGATTCCGCTCCGACCCCGGGACCCGGGATCCCGCGCTGTCCGCACTGTTCGCGCGCTTCCGGACGTTGCCGTTCACGCTCCGCTGGGTCTCGTCGGACGAGGAGCGAGCGGCGCTGGGACGCGCCCGCCGCCGGCTCCAGACCTACCCGGTGTTCGTCGAGCGGGGACGGGGGCTCGTGGCCCAGGCCGAGCACACCGTGCTCGTCGGGCCCGCCGGAGCGGACGTGCTCTCCGCGGGGCCGTAGGCGCCCGCTACCCGACCAGGTTGGCCGCGACGATCTCGTCGAAGTTCTTGGGTTTCGGCGGCCACCCCTCCGTCATGTAGCGGACGAACGCCTCGCGCGTCGGTTGTTGGAGCGCCTCGTTCGTCGCCCGCTCGAACCCCAGCGTGGAGACGAAACGTTCGGGAAGGGAATGTCGGGGCCCGAAGTGAGCGGGGTAGACCTCGGTCTCGTTGGGAAGTCGAAGGAGCTTCTCCTGGAGGCTCTCCCACAGCCGGTCCGGCGAGCCGCCCCCGAGGTCGGTCCTCCCGCACGAACCGAGGAGGAGCGTGTCCCCGGTGAAGATCTGGTCCCGGAGGCGGAGGGTCAGATGGTCGATGGTGTGACCGGGGGTTTCCAGCACGACCAGCTCCTGGGAGCCGAAGCGGACCGCCTCTCCCTCCGAGAGGCTGCGGTGGGGGTACTGGGCGGGGGATCGGTGACCGACGAAGATGGGCGCGTCGGTCGCCGCGTGGAGCCCCGCGTGTCCCCCCAAATGGTCGGCGTGGGTATGCGTCTCCACGATCCCCGCGAGCGTCCAGCCCCCCTCGGTGAGCATCGCCCGGTACGGGCTGACGTCAAGACCGGGGTCGATCACGACGGCGACGCGGGCGACCGGGTCGCCCACGAAGTACGTGAGACAACCGGTGTCGAGGCGCGGGAGCTGTCGTACGATCCACTCGGCCCCGCGTGCGGCGTCCGAGTACCGGCCGAGCGAGGGGTCGACCCCCCGGGCGTACTCCTCGATCCCTCCCTCCAGCGCCGCGACGCGGTCGAACCCACGATCGAGGAGGAACTCGGCCGCGACCCGCGCGCGGAAGCCGAGGTGGTCATACAGGACGAGGGCGCGGTCCCGGGGGAGGCTCTCCACCTGCGCCGGAAGTTGGTCGAGCGGCAGGTGCCGGTCGCCCGGAAGGTGCGCGTGTTTGCGCTCTTCGGACGGTCGAACGTCGACCGCGAGCGGAGGGTGGGGGGCTCGGAGCAGGGCGTCGAGCTCCTTTGCCGAGACGAGGGGGACCGCACCGGTCCGGGGGGGACGGACGTACGGGTGAGGGATCGGTGCGGTCGCAGCCATCGGAACTCCTTCGCCCCCCGAGACCCGAGCGCCGGTACTTATCTTCCCCCGACCCGGCGAGGCGCCGGTCCGAGGGCGGATCCCGTGGGAATCCGTCAATTGACGAACTCTTGGAACGACTCCGGGAAAGTGTTAATAAAGGCCCCCTCGGTGAACGGCTTCGGAATGGCGGAGAGCGTCCCGGCCCCCGTCGACCGCGGTCGAGAACCCCGGCGACGCACCAGGGCCCCACGCTCCGCCTCCGAGGACGAGACCCAGACCGACGAGCTCGGTCGGCGGGCGGTCGAACTCTCGCGCTTCTATGGGGGCAAGATCGAGACGGTCCCGAAGGTCCCGGTCCGGTCGCTGCAGGACTTCGCCCTCTGGTACACTCCGGGCGTGGCCGAGGTGTCGCGGGCGATCCACGCGGACCCGGACCTCTCCTTCGACCTCACGGGGCGATGGAACACGATCGCGATCGTGACCGACGGCTCCCGCGTCCTCGGCCTCGGCGACATGGGCCCGGAAGGCGCCCTCCCGGTGATGGAGGGGAAAGCGCTCCTGTTCCGCTGGTTGGGAGGGGTCGACGCCGTACCGCTGCCGATCCGAGCCGCCTCGCCCGCCGCGATCATCGAGACGGTCGAGCGGATCGCGCCCGCCTTCGGGGCGATCAATCTCGAGGACATCGCCTCCCCCAAGTGCTTCGGGATCCTCGAGGAACTTCAGAAGCGGCTGCCGATTCCGGTCTGGCACGACGATCAGCTGGGAACGGCCGCGGCGACCATCGCCGGCCTCCTGAACGCCCTCCAGCTCACCGACCGTTCGGTGAAGGAGATCCGGACCGTCCTGCTCGGAGCGGGGGCGGCCAACATCGCCACCGCCCGCCTCCTGTTCGCGTTGGGCCACGACCCCGGCCGCCTCACCCTGGTGGACAGTCGGGGGATCCTCCACGCCGAGCGTTCGGACGTGGACGAGCTCAGCGTCCGCAACCCGTGGAAGTACCGTCTTGCCCTCCGGACCAACGGGGGCGGGCGAACCGGCGACCTGGCCGCCGCCCTCGCGGGGGCGGACGTGCTGCTCGCGGCATCGACCCCGGGCCCGAACACCATCCGTCCGGCCCACGTCCGCGCGATGGCCCGCGGGCCGATCGTCTTCGCCCTCGCCAACCCCGTTCCGGAGATCTGGCCGCAGGTCGCCCGGGACGCCGGGGCGGCGATCGTCGCTACCGGGAGGAGCGATTTCCCGAACCAGGTCAACAACTCCCTCGTATTCCCGGCCGTCTTCCGCGGTGTGCTGGACGCTCGGGCGCGCTCGATCCCGGACGAGATCGTCCTCGCCGCCGCCCGCGAGTTGGCCCGGCACGCGGCCGACCGGGGTTTATCCGAGGAGCACTTGCTCCCGACCATGCAGGAGACCGAGGTGTTCCCCCACGTGGCGGCCGCCGTGGCCGATGCGGCCGTTCGTCAGGGGATCGCCCAACGACGCTTGAGCCATGACGAGTACCTCCACCGTGCCGAGACCCAGATGGCCCGGTCCCGTCAGCTCGTGAAGGCCCTCGTCGGCTCCCATCTGATCCCCCCGATGCCGCGGGCCGCGCCGCCAACCTCTCGGAGGCGAACGCGGTGACCGGTGCTCCCACCGCCTCCGGCGAAGGCGGGTCGAGTGGCACCGATTCTCCGGCCGTGCCGATCCACCTCCGACCGGCCCGCGCCTCCGACCTCCCGGTCCTGGTCCCCCTCCTCCTTCGACTCAAGCGACTCAACGAGGAGTTCGACCCGCTGCTGCGGGTCCGGGACGACGCGGAAGCCCAAGCCCTGGAAGTCCTCCGGGCCAGCCTCGACGACCCCAAGTCGATCGTGCTCGCCGCCGAGGGGGTCGGGCCGGACAAGGACAAGGTCGTCGGGCTGGTCCACGCGGTCCTCCGGGAGCGCCCGTTCTACACCCCCGAGGTGGAGGGCGTGATCGTCGACATCTACCTCCTGCCCCTCTACCGACGTCACGGCGTCGGGGAGTACCTCCTCAAGGAGATCTCCGCGCAACTGAAGGCCAAGGGGGCCGGCGTCGTGATCGCGGAGTTCCCTTCCCAGAACGAGATCGCCAGCCGCTTCTACGCGAAGCGGGGGTTCCGGGCGATCACCGGCCGCCACGCGCGGTCCCTCTAGCCGAGCGGCGCCCCTCAACCTTAAGCCCCTCCGTCCACCTCGACCGCCGATGAACCCCGCTGCGTCCCCCGCGACGCCCAGTGCCCCGACCTACCTGCGCCGCGGCAAGGTCAAGGAGGTCTACGAGGTGTCGCCGACCGAGCTCGAGTTTCGGTTCACGAACGACATTTCGGTGTTCGACAAGCACATCCCGAGCGAGATCCCGAACAAGGGCGAGACGCTCAACGGAACGGCGGCCCACTGGTTCGCCGTCTGCTCCCGCCTCCGCATCCCGCACCACTTCCTCCGGACCAGCGGACCGAACGCGATGCGTGTGAAACGCGTCCGGATCGTGCCGAAGCCACGGACCCTCGGGCCGCATCCGAAGGACTACCTCGTCCCGCTCGAGGTGATCGTCCGGTACTACCTGGCCGGCTCGATGTGGGATCGGGTCAAGTCCGGCGCCGTGAAACCCGAGGCCCTCGGCTTCCCGGCCGGACGGACCCTCGAGTACGGAGTGCCGCTCCCCGAGCCCCATTTCGAGGTCACGACCAAGCTCGAACCGATCGACCGGCTCCTGACACGCGAGGAAGCGATCGAGCTCTCCGTACTCGACAGCCGGCAGCTGGACGGGATCAAGGAGACGATCCTCCGGATCGACGAGGCGATGCAGAAGGAGATCGGCGCCCGGGGCCTGCTGCACGTCGACGGAAAGAAGGAGTTCGGGGTCGACGCGGAGGGGACGATCATGGTGGTCGACACGTTCGGCACCGCGGACGAGGACCGCTTCTGGGACAAGGACGCCTACGAGCGGGGTCGCCACGTCGACTTCTCCAAGGAGTTCGTCCGACAGCACTACCGGCAGTCCGGCTACTACGACCTCCTCCAAAAGGCCCGGGAATCGAAGGCGGAGGAGCCCCCGATCCCACCACTGCCCCCCCTCCTGGTCGACGAGGTGAGCCGGTTGTACACGACGGTCTACCAGCGCCTGACGGGCGAACCGTTCGTGCCGAAGGGCTCCGGGCCGTAGGGCATCGCCCACCGTTCCGCGACCTCTCCCCCACCCTTATCCCCGTACAACCACTGGTCTCCTCGTGCCGCCGAAAACCGCCGTCCGGACCGGGTCCAGCGAGACCCCTCCGGAGCCCAAACACGAGCTCGCCCTCGAGGACCTGCCGGGGATCGGCACCGCCACCGCGGAGAAGCTCCGCGAGGCCGGTTACACCGATCTGATGGAACTCGCGGTCGCCTCGCCGGGCGACG
>JAKIVW010000201.1 GCA_022750355.1 Thermoplasmata archaeon | reverse complement strand
TTCGCCTTCGGATACTTCCCCGTGTTCCTGGTCCTTCTTCTCGTCCTCTTTCTGGTGCGGATCGTCTTCTGGTCTCGAATGTGGGGATACCACAGCGGATACGGCCGTCCCCGCCGCGATCCAGCCGCAATGACCGTCCGCCAGCGGTACGCCCGCGGGGAGATCAGCCGGGAGCAGTACGACCAGATGATGACCGAGCTCGGCCATCGTAGATCCGGGCCTTGACGTGAGTTTCATACTACATCGCGTAGTAAGTGTGCGAACCGACCTGACTTAAACCTACAGCCGGGTCCGAAGACCGCCGATGGCGGCGGTACCGAGATTCGATCCGGTGGGACTCCTCACCCTTCGGGAGATCCGCTCCTTCGTGCGAAGATCGAGCGCGGCGGGCGGAGTCGTGTTCTTCGGCCTACTGTACGTTCTGGGTTCCCTCTTCCTGGGAGGCATGATCGTCCTCGGGGACATCCGAGGTGGCTACACCCTCACGGCGGTCTGGGGAGGGACGGCGGGTTCCTGGAACTATCCCGGGCTTCTTCTCGTCGCACCGTGGGGCGTAGTCTCCCTGCCGTTCTTCGCGACCGTCGCGATGGTCGTGGTCGGGGTCGGTGTCGGCTACGGGATGGCGGTGGCGTTCCTTCTTGCCCTCCAGCTGCTCAAGGGGCGGGCAACCGCCTCCCCCGGTTCGAATGCCGCGGGGGCATTCGCGGGCCTCACGCCCGCGATGATCAGCCTCGTTACCCTGGGGGCGTGTTGTTCCACGACCGCCGCCGCCACCGCGGGAGTCGGGCTCGTCGCACAGGCGTCCGGGACGAGTGCGTCCAACCTCCTGCTGAACAACTGGTACCTGGGCGTTTTTCAGATCGTCATGGTATGGGTGGCGCTCCTCGCGCAGGAGATGCTCCTCGTCGTCTACGTCGGGTTGTTCGGATCGCCCACCCTCCGGGGCGAGACCGAGGTGGTCGGCACTTCCCGGAATTTCGGTGCCAGAATCCTGGCCGCCGGTGCTCTTCGCGCTCTCTTGCTCGGTGCCGGGGTGGTATGGATCCTGACCATTCTCGCCGAGTGGACGAACATCGATCCGTGGACGGCCGGACCGGGATTTTGGTTCCAGTGGGCGATCGAGCACGGGTTGGTGGGTGGCCTCGCCATTTCGGCGGCGCTCTTCCCTGCGGCGACGTTTACTGCGCTGACTCGAACCCGTCGGGGGGTCGGCTGGGTCCTACCGGTCCTGTCGCTCGTTGCGGGCCTTTGCTTGATTCTTTGGGTCCCGCCCCCGCTCCCGTCGTGGGGGGTCGACGCGCTCATCAATCAGGTCCTGGGGGCCGCGGGGGCATCCGCCTCTTGGGGTGCAATTCCGCCTGGTGCGGTGAGCGGCGGGCCCCTGGCACTCCGTTGGATCCTTGAGTATGTCCTCTTGGGCGGGTTTGCGACCGCAGTGGCCGTCGCTCCCCGACGGGCGTTCGGCGTCCTGACCGCGGCGACACCGGCAATACTCGACGATGGACCTGTGACCCGTCCGGAACCCTCGGGCGTGGGTGCCCGGGGACCCGAACCGATTAGAGGGACCGCTTCGTCCTCCGAGGGCCGATGAAAGGGGGCGGACCGCGGGGTCACGAAGACCGATGGTAGCGAGTCCCGATCTCGTCGACCTGCTCCTCGTCCTGGTCGCCTCCGGAATGGTCGCGGTCACCGCGGTGCTGATCAAATGGGCGGCCACGACGCGCAGTCTCCTCCGGTCCGGGGTCGTCGTGTTCTTGCTCCTGATGATGGTCGGGATGCTCCTGGGAGCCCTCGAATATTTCTTGAACCCCGGAACAAGCGGTTTGATCGCCGGGCTCTGGATCGCGAGTGCGGTCATGTCGGTCAGCGTCGTAGTGACCTTCGCTGCCTACCTCCGAGAGGTGGCCCGACGGGACTCTGGCGGGGGCGCGGTCTTGGCCGAATCCGGCTCGCCTTCGGCCCCTTTCCTGGTCTCGGTGATTCTTCTCGTGCTCCTCAACGAGATCCTGATGGGTTGGGTATTCGGCTTGGCCGCGGGAAACATTCCGGTCTCCACCGGTCGGGGAGGAGCGGGCGTGGACCCCTTCCTTACCGCCGTGATCGCCTCTCCGTGGTTCCTCTTCTCGATGGCCGGGGAGATGGGGT
>JAKIVW010000076.1:6051-8755 GCA_022750355.1 Thermoplasmata archaeon | reverse complement strand
CGGAGGCGCGGTTGGAGACGGTGAGCACGAACCCTCGGCGTTCCCCGCCTGCCTCCCGGAGAATCGCTCGACGGCCTCCTGGACCGTTTTGTGGGCCGTCAGCACCTCGGCGCCATTCGGGAGCGTACCCGATGGTGGGTCCCGGTCGGCCCCCCCCCACCCACGCTCACGCGGGAGAATGTCCTCCTCTGCGGAGACGCGGCGAATTTGGTCATGGCGACGAACGGCGGGGGGATCCCTACGGCGATGCTGAGCGGTTGGCTCTCGGGTCAGGCGGCGGCCCAGCACGTTCGGAACGGAACTCCCCTGACCTCGTATGACGACGCATGGCGGGCCGCCCTATTCGCCCCCCTCGACCGGGCCGCCCGAGTCTGGGGGTTCGGCGACCATTTTGCACGGTATGACCCGCTCCTGGCGCTGGGGATGCGCTATATTGGGACCTCCGGTCTTGATGCGATGATGCGGCTGCGCTGGCCCCCCCGGCTCGGGAGGAACTCGTGACCAGCCCCTCCCCCCCCTCCGAAGGCGTGGATCCCTCCCTCGAGGCGATCGTCACTTCCACCTTCGGTGTGGAGGCGGCCAGCCAATTCTCCGAGCTACTTCCCGTCCTGGTCCGGGACCTCGCCGACATCGATTGGAGGGTCGCCGAGGTTCTGAGTTCGACCTACGCCCAGCTGACCGAGGCCGCCCGGTACGCCTGTTCGACCGGAGGCAAGCGCGTCCGCCCCCTCCTCATGGCGGCCGCCTATCGCGCTCTCGGGGCGACGTCGACACAACCGATCCACTCTCTCGCCGCCGCGTTCCAGTTGATCCATACGGCCACGCTCGTCCACGACGACGTCATCGACCACGCCGAGACCCGGCGCGGCCGCCCGTCCATGCCCCGGGCCTTCGGACTTCCGCTGGCGATCGTCTCCGGAGACTACCTGTTCGTTCGTGCGTTCGAACTGGCCTCCGAGTACCCTCGGACGATCATCATGCGGTGCGGGGAGTCGTGCGCGGACCTGGTCGAGGGGGAGGTCCTCCAGGACTCCTCCCGCTTCGACCTGTCCACCGGCCGTGATCACTACTTCCGCATCATCGAACGCAAGACCGCGGCGATTATCGCGGCGGCGTTGGCCTCCGTGGCCGAGATCGCCGGAACGGTCCCGTCGTATGTGGACGCATTCCAGGGGTACGGCCGTGCGCTCGGGATCGCCTTCCAGATCCGGGACGACCTATTGGACGTCGTCGGCGACGCGGACCTCCTCGGTAAGCCGCTCTACTCGGACCTGCGGGAGGGGAACCCGACGCTCGTCTCGCTCGAGACCTACGCCCGCCTCGACCCCCACCACCAGGGGGAGTTCGAACGTTTGTTCCAGCTCCGCCGGAAACGTTCCAAGCATCTGCTCCGACTGCGGGAGCTCACGCTACTGACGGACGCCCCGGCCGTGGTCGCGAAGGAGGCCACCGACTGGGCCAGCCAGGCCATCCACTGCCTCGAACCCGTCCCACCGGGGCCGTACCGGAACCTCCTCGAACGTCTGGCTCGGGGCGCGGCCGAACGCCGGTTCTAGTCCGCTCCTCCATCGAAAGCTACTTCCGTCCTGGCCGGAGTTCTCGGTCGCACGGGGGGACATGGGCGGGTCGTCGACGGCGAACGCCAACTCCGCTTCCCCCTCGGTGACCTTCGACCGTCTTCCACCGTCCTGGGAACCCACGAGTGCGGTCCCCCGACTTCCGATCGGTGTCGCGGTCGTTTCCGTCCTGATCGCGGTGGCGGGCATCGTCATGGTGCTCGGTGGGATCCTGTTCCTGCTGGGAGAGCTCGGGAGCAATTTCTTCCCCTCCGCCCTCGACCTGTTCCCCTCGATCGACCTGCTCGGGTCGGCGATCCTGGTCATTCTGGGCGTCTCGCTCCTGGTCATCGCAACCTCCCTCTGGCGTCAGGAGACCTGGGCCCTCTGGACGACCCTCGTCATCGTGTTCGGCACGACGGTCTACCTGTTCTTCACCGGTTCCATCACGATCCTGTTCGTCCTCCTCGTGGTGCTGTTCGTCTACATGCTCTCGGTGCGCCGGTACTTCTATTGAAGCGGCTCTTGCTGGGGCAGCTGGCCCCGATCCCCGCCGACCCCGACGCGAACGTGGAACGCATCGCGGCGGCCCTGAGCGCCTCCCCTTCCGATCTGGCCATCTTCCCCGAACTGTTCCTTTCCGGTTACCGGGTCGGCGACCGATTCCACCACCTCGCGCTCCGTCCCGGAGACCGACCGTGGCAGCGACTCGCCGAGCTCGCGAAGGAGCACGCGACCTCGCTGTTGGTGGGTACCCCGGTGCACTCCGAGGAGCGACGGGGTGAGCTCCGGAACGTCGCTCTCCTGTTCCGGCCGGACGGGACGGTCGGGAGTCAGGTGAAACGGTACCTGCCGACCTTCGGCCCCTTCGAGGAAGGGGTGCCGTTCACTCCGACCGACGTCAGCCGGCCCGTACCGTGGGGGACGCATTCGCTCGGCGTGGCGATCTGCTACGACACCTTTTTTCCGGAGGTCTTCCGCTCGCTCGCACTGAATGGGGCGGAGCTGCTGGTCGTCATCTCCGCATCCCCGGTCACGAGCTACAGCCTGTTCTCCAAGCTCCTCCCCGCCCGGGCGATCGAGAACGGGCTCCCCGTGGTGTACGTCAATCGTGTGGGGGTCGAAGATGGGCTCGTCTTTGGTGGAGG
>JAKIVW010000076.1:4998-6041 GCA_022750355.1 Thermoplasmata archaeon | reverse complement strand
CGCCCTGGAGGAGCGGCCGATGGCCGGACTCGGACCCGAAGAACGACTGTACCGCCGCGAAGTGGACCTGACCGAGGCGTCCCGGTGGAGGCCGTTCCGACCGGTCCTTCGGGATGTCGCGACCCGGCCCGGCGGTCCGCCGGCGCCGATCTCCACGAACGTAGATTAAAATACGGCCGCGGTCGTGGTTCGGATTGAGGGGATGAAGCTCCCCTTCAACCGCCCCGGCGCGGGCTGATAGCTTCTACTTCGCCGAACCGCGCCGACCGAACGGGCGAATGCATGGTCGAGTGGAGTCTCCTCGTCGTCATCTTGGCGATCGCCGTTGGCTGCTCATTGATATCGACCCGGCTCGGGGTTTCGGTCGCGATCGTCGAGATGATCGGGGGGATCGTGGCCGGCAATTTGTTCGGAATCTCTTCGGCGGGACAGGACTGGCTTCCCTTCCTGGCCGGGATCGCCAGCGTCGTCCTCACCTTCCTGGCGGGCGCGGAGATCGACCCCGTAGCCATGCGCAAGACCTGGAAAGCGTCGATCGGCATCGGTGTGGCGTCCTTTCTCGCCCCCTTTCTGGGCGCGTGGGGATTTGCGTACCTGGTGCTCGGGTGGGGGTGGGAGGCTTCTCTCCTCACCGGGGTGGCCCTTTCGACGACCTCGGTCGCCATCGTTTATGTCGTGCTCATCGAGACCGGGTCCAGCCGGACCCCGACCGGTAAGCTCCTCCTCTCGGCGTGCTTTGTCACCGACCTCGGCACCGCGCTGGCGCTCAGCGTGCTCTTCGTGCGACCGAACGAATACATCTTCCTTCTGATCGCCGCCATCGTCGCGGCGACCCTCATCGTACCCGGCGTCTTCGGCCGTCTGTTCGCATACCTCAAAGGACGCTCCGGCGAGACGGAGGTGAAACTGCTCTTCTTCCTGGTGGTGCTGTTGGGCGCGGTCGCACAGTTGGCGGGCTCCCAAGCGATACTTCCGGCGTACATTCTGGGCTTGGCGCTCGCGTCGGTCCTCGGCCAGAACCCCGAGGTCCTCCGCAAGCTCCG
>JAKIVW010000076.1:0-4988 GCA_022750355.1 Thermoplasmata archaeon | reverse complement strand
CTTCATCGCGGCGGGACTGGACGTATCGGTGGCGGCGGTGGTCGGCGGGGCTATCCTCGTCGTCGCCCTCTTCGGGGTAAAGGTGGGTGCGAAACTCGCCGGCGTTCTCCCCTTGGCCCGCCGCTGGGTGGGGCACGACGCGATGTACATTGGGCTGCTCATGAGCACGGGCCTGACGTTCGGAACGATCGCCTCGCTCTACGGGTACAATTCCGGGATCATCGACAAGACCCAATTCTCGGTCCTCCTGACGGTCGTGATCTCGACTGCGATCATCCCCACGCTTATCGCCGAACGGTGGTTCCACCCGCCGGAGGGGGTCGACACGGCATGACGCCGGGAACCCCCGTTCGGGTTCGTCGCATTCTCGCGCCGGTCGACCGAACCGAGGCCAGCCGGAACGCGGTCCGCCTCGCCGCTCAAATGGCTCGGGCGTTCGGGGCCCAGTTGACCTTGCTGCACGTCGTAGGTCTGACCGAAGTCCCGATCCTGATGGGGGAGTCGGACACGCCCGCGGAGGTCGAACAGGGGCAGATGGTCCTCGCGGAGGCACTAGGGTGGGCGCGAATCGAGGGTGTGGAGGCCGAGGTGAAACTCGGCCGAGGACATGTGGTCGACCAGATCCTTCGGCTCACCGCCCGAACGCATCCGGATCTCATCGTCATGGGGACTCGGGGGTACCGCGGCACGAGAGCGGTGCTGATGGGAAGCGTGTCGCGCGCGGTCTCGAACCGAGCTCATGCTTCGGTCGTGCTCGTTCGCGCACCGGTGTCGGGTCACCGTCGGTGACCCTCCAATTTGACCCGGGCCCCTAGCGACACATTCCGTTCGACCCGGGGGCTTATAGAGGGCCCACGAGGCTTAACATGTGATGGTCCCGCCCCCGACGATCGCCCACCAGCTCGCCGCGAGGCAGCGGGAGATCTCGGTCGCGGAGTTCTTCGAACGGAACCGTCAGATCCTGGGTTTCGACAATCCCCAACGGTCGCTCCTGACGACCGTGAAGGAGGCGACGGACAACGGGATCGACGCGTGCGAGGAGGCGGGGATCCTTCCTGAGATCCTGGTAGAGATCGCGAAGGAGGGGGAGGACCGTATCCGTGTCTCCGTCACGGACAACGGGCCCGGAATCCTACGGAAAGAGATCCCGAACGTGTTCGCCCGCCTGCTCTACGGCTCCCGATTCCATTCGAACCGGCAGGCGCGAGGACAACAAGGCATCGGCATCAGTGCGGCCGTCCTCTACGCCAACCTCACCACCGCCCGGCCGGCCAAGATCACTTCCAAGGTCGAGGAGGAAGAGGCAGCGCATGTGTTGGAACTGTTCCTGGACACCCAGAAGAACCAGCCCCGGATCGCTTCCGAGGACGTGGTCCTGTGGGACCGTCCTCACGGCACGAAGATCGAGTTGGTCCTCAAAGCCCGCTACATCCGCGGACGTCAATCTCCGTACGAGTATCTCCGCGGCACCGCCATCGTCAACCCCCACGCCCGAATCGTGCTCGTCGAACCGGACGGCACGCGAGTCACCTTCGAACGCGCCACGGACGAGAAGCCTCCGATCGCCAAGGAGACGCTTCCGCATCCTTACGGGCTGGAGCTGGGGGAGCTGGGCTACCTCCTCAAAGCGACCAAGCGCCCGACCCTAACGGAGTTCCTGACGAAGGACCTGCAGGGGGTATCCGCGCGCGCGGCGAAGGAGGTGGTGGCCGCGGCGGCCATCAAGGCCTCCCTCCCCCCGGCCTCGGTCCATGGAGACGATCAGGAGCGACTGCTCACGGCCCTCCGTACCATCCCGTTGGTCGCGCCCTCGTCCGAGGGCCTCTCGCCCATCGGGGCGATGCTCATCAAGCGCGGGCTCCGCAATGTCCTCGGAGAGGCGAGACCCGATTTCTTCGCCCCTCCCGTCAGCCGCCCGCCGAAGGTGCGCGGCGGATTCCCGTTCATGGTCGAGGTCGGACTCGTCTACGGGGGCGCCCTCCCCGCAGACCAATCGATCCAGATCCTGCGCTTTGCCAATCGAGTACCGCTCCTGTTTCAGCAGGGGGCCTGCGCGATCACCAACGCCGTCTCGAACCTGGACTGGCGACGGTATGGCCTGGACCAGAAGGGAGGGTCGGGGCTCCCCAGTGGCCCCGCCCTCCTCCTGGTGCATGTCGCGTCCAACAAGATCCCCTTCACGAGCGAAGCGAAAGAGGCGATCGCGGAAGACCCCGAGATCGATCGGGAGATCACCCTCGCCCTTCAGGTCGCGGCGCGTCACTTGCGCACGCACCTGTCGCGGCGAACCCGGCGCGACCTGGCGAGCGAGAAGTTCGCGATCATCCTCAAGATCCTCCCCAAGCTCGCCGAAAAGACGAGCCACTTGGTCGGCAAGGAGATCCCCGACCTGACCCCGGTCATCACCCGCATCATGGACGTGGTGAACATCGAAACCCCGGTCACCTCCACTCCCGACGGAGTCTGGGTGCCGGTGGAAGTGACGAACTACACGCCCCGGGCCCGTGTCCTAGAACTGTTTGTGGAACTCTCTCCGGATCTCATGGGGAAGGCTTCCTTCGAGCCGGCCCCCGACGGTACCGAGCCGGCCCTTGGACGCGCCTGGTGGACCCTCCCGAAGCTCGTCCCGAGCGGCAAGACCCGCTTGGAACTACGATTCCCCGCCAAGACCGACGTCGAAGCCAACGATTTCGATTGGTATGTGGCCGGGATCGATGAGTCCCATCTCCTGGGGGCCGATACGCTCCCCGGAGACTGGGACGTTCGTCTCCCCCGGACCATCGTCGAAGCCGCGGAAGCCGCCGAGGCCGAAGCGCACGCGACGGGCGCCGGGGACGAGGAGGTGGATTACGATGCCGCGGAGTCGAGCGCGAGCGCCGCCGAAGACGACTGACGAGGACGCTCCGCGGGTACGCGCGGACGCCCTGAAGCCCACGCTGGCCCTCGCGCAGTCGATCTACGAGCAACTCGACCACGGGGAGATCCCCCGGATGCGACTCCCGTTGAGAACGAAACAGAACCTGACGTTCCTCGAGCGCGAGGGCGTCTGGAAGCTCGGTCGACAGATGGGGACCCGGAGCGCCCGAAAGCTGGACGGGGCCCTCATGCTGCTGCGGACGTTCTACCTCGTCGATTTCATCAACGAAATGGCCCGCGACCGGAAGACCTCCACCCTGCGGGAGCTCTACTACATCAGCGAAGCGTGGGAGGAGGCCAAATTCCACAGCGAGGACGAATCCAACCTCCTCATCGAGGATTTGGAAGTGCTCTGCGAGCGGCTGCGGGAAGATTTCCGGCTCCACCCGGAGGAGAACGGCGCGTCCGTCATCGGGGACCTCACGATCCGGGAGAAGAACCGCAAGGGGGTCGTCAAGACGATCAACTGCCGCGACGACGTCGGGGACGGCGGGTACGCCCTGCCGTTCAACGTGGAAAAGGAGAAGATCCAGTTCGTCAGCACGAAGGCGAAGTTCGTCATCGCCATCGAGTGCGGTGGTATGGTCGACCGTCTCGCGGAGAACGGGTTCGACGAACAGTACAACGCGATCCTAGTGCACCTGAAGGGTCAGCCGGCCCGGTCGACCCGTCGCTTCCTCCGCCGAGTCACGGAAGAGTTGAAACTCCCCATCGTCGTCTTCACCGACGGGGATCCCTGGTCGTTCCGCATCTACGCGAGCGTGGCCTACGGGGCGATCAAGACCGCCCATCTCTCCTCCTACCTGGCCACCCCCGCGGCCGAATTCCTCGGGGTCACGGCCTCCGACATCGAGAATTACGACCTCCCGTCCGACAAGCTGTCCGAACAGGACATCCGGGCCCTTCAGGCGGAGCTCACGGACCCCCGCTTCGCCACGGCGGAGTGGCGGGCCGAGATCGAACTGATGCTGAAGAACGGAAAGAAGGCGGAGCAGCAGTCGCTGGCCAAGTACGGACTGAACTACGTGACGGAACACTATCTGCCGGAAAAGTTGACCGAGATGGGCGTCCTGTAGGTCGGACCCGAGCCTTCAGGCGAACGAGAGCCCGGTACGGCGTTCGACGTCTCGGATCGCGGATCGGGCCGCCCGTCCGTCCCCGGTCGGGACATGCCCGGACGGATCGGCGTCGATGGACGCCGCGAGCGACCGAAGGTGGTCGAACACGCGATCGGTCGCGAGGTCGGCGGCCATGTCCCGGCGAACGGCCGCGGCGACCTCCGCGGCTCGGAGGGCCCCGACGTGACCGCCGGTCCCGGGCCGCAGCCAGAACCGGACGGTCCGGCGGATGCGGCGCCACTCGGTCGTGGCGCGGTGGAGCGCGATCGGATTCCAGTCGAGTCGCTCGGTCTTGGGTCGGCCGATGAGATACCACCGGAGGGCGTCCGGCCCCACGTCCCGGAGCGCGGAGCGCAGGGGGACCAGGTTACCCCGGGACTTCGACATCTTCGAACCCGCCCAGAGGACGAGCGAGGGATGGACGAACAGTCGGGAGAACGGTTTCCGGTCGAGGGCGAGCGCGACCTCGTTCTCCGAATAGTGGTGCGGAAAGATCAGGTCGAGCCCCCCTCCGTGCACGTCCACGGGTAGGCCGATCAGCTCGTGGGCCATCGCGTAACACTCGAGATGCCATCCGGGGGTGCCCCGCCCCCACGGCCCCGTCCACGACGGCCGCGGAGGGTCCTGGAGCTTCCAGACCAGGAACTCCCCCGCGGAGTTGTCGCCGATCGGGAACGGGTGGCCGGGTTCCTCCACGGCATGGGCCGCGAGCTCGGCGCCGGTGGGGAAGTTCAATCCCGGAGCGCGAGAAGGGGGAGTGTAGAGCCACTCGTTTCCCTGTCGATGCACGCGTCCCGTCTTTGCGAGCTTCCGGGCGACCTCGGTCATCTGGGGGACGAAATCGCTCGCGCGGGGGCGGGCATGGGGAGAGAGGATCCGGAGGTCGCGGAGGTCGCGCAGAAAACTGGCCTCCTCCCGGAGGGCGAGCGACCGCCAGGAGAGCCCGAGCTCCGC
>JAKIVW010000200.1 GCA_022750355.1 Thermoplasmata archaeon | reverse complement strand
CTGATCCGGCTGGACCACGTCGGCAAGAGCTTCGCGTCCCGCCACGGCTCCATGTCGATCATGGAGGACATCAATTTCGAGGTGAAGGACGCCGATTTCCTCGCGATCGTCGGCCCCTCCGGTTGCGGGAAGTCGACCCTGCTCCGTTTGATCCAGGGCTTGGACCATCCGACCTCCGGGCAGATCTTTTTCCGCGACAAGCCCGTCGAGCGAGTGAATCATGAGATGGCGATGGTCTTTCAGAATTTCGCGCTCTTCCCGTGGCTCACCGTCACCCAGAACGTAACCATCGGCTTGGAGGCACTGGGATGGGCTCCCGACCGGATCCGCGCCCAGGCGGAACGCTACATTTCCGTCACGGGCCTGGAAGGGTTCGAAGAGGCGTACCCTCGGGAACTGTCGGGGGGGATGCGACAGCGGGTCGGACTCGCCCGGGCCCTGGCCGTCGAGCCGGCGGTCCTCTTGATGGACGAGCCTTTCAGCGCCCTCGACCCTCTGACGGCAGAGAGCCTGCGGGAAGAGATCCTCCAGCTGTGGCGAGATCCGGCGCTCCCGCCCGAGGCCGTGGTACTGGTCACCCACAACATCGAGGAAGCGATCCAACTCGCCGACCGGATCGTCGTGATGGCCCGTAGGCCCTCCCATGTTCTGTCGGCGGTGGACGTGGACCTCCCCCGTCCGCGGGACCGAAAATCCGCCGCGTTCTACGACCTCACGGATCGCGTCTATTCCCTCATCACCGAGAGCGGGGTTCCCCGCCCAACCGCGGGAGCAGTTTCCGCGGCCACGCCGGCGAATTCACAACCCTTATAGGGCGCTGCCTCGGTCGGTTTCCCCTCCACGGAGAACCATTGGCAACCAGCTATCCGAAGTGCAGCCCGACCGAGATGATGGGGCTGATCGTCTTGCTGAACTCCCACAAGGGCTCGGAGGATATCGCGCGTCTCGCCGATGACCTCGATCTCGAGATCGATGAGATCCTTCCGTCGGTCGACTATGCCGAGGTGCTCCTCCTCGTCAAAGTCTCGGACGGTCGGGCCACGCTCACGGATCTCGGAAAGAAGTTCCTCGCGTCCACGATCCGCGACCGAAAGTCGATGCTCCGGGAGCAACTCTCCCGCACCACTCTCTTCCGGACCCTCCTTCGGGCCCTAGACAAGGCGCCGGAACGACAACTCAGTGACGAGGAGCTCGGGTCGATCGTTTCGCTGGCGCAGGCACCGCTCGAGGACGCGGTCCAGAACATCGTCAATTGGGGCCGCTACGCGGAGCTGTTCCGGTACGATTCGGACGAACACCGCTTGACCGCCATCCGGCACCCGCCCGCGAAAACGGGCGGAGGGGCGCGACCCCCTCCCCCGTCCGCCCCCCAGGAACCCAAAACTCGCGCCCCACCGGCCCGTACGGGCCGCGCTGCGTCGGAGTCGGAAACTCGGACCTCCCCCTTGGCGGCCCTGGCCACCTAGTCACCGCTCGCCCCTTCCCTCGGTGGCCGTTCGGCCACACCAGACTCCTGCCGGCCAGGCTCGTGCGCGCGCAGAAGTCCTTAAACTGGTTCGACCCTCCCCCGCGCCGTTGGGCACGTAGATCAGCGGAAGATCGCTGCTTTCGCAAAGCAGAGGTCGGGGGTTCAAATCCCCCCGTGTCCACTGACCCCGGGGGTACCTCTGAGGCGTCGTGGGAGAATGACCAGGGTGGATGGCGCGCTCCGCCAGGGGAGCTGCGAGTCTTCGTTCGTCGTCCTCGCACGGGCGGGCCGGTCGTTCTCGTGATGGCGCGACGCACCCTCCCAAAGTCCCTGGTCGACCACCCCTTGTTCTTCGCTCCCGTACTCCCCTCCTCGAGGAGCCCCGCCCACCGGATCGCGGAACGGCGGCTCGGGACTCGCCGGCTCATCCGGGTCACTACGTTCAATTCAGCGCGATCGGATACTCGCTCACGACACCGCGCTCGACGGTTCTGCGGAGGAGAAGTCGACACCGGAGACCTTGACGACGGCCTGCCATGCGGCTTCCTGGTTGACGCGATCGTGAAAGTGCGGGTGGCGCATCACCTCAATTGGGCCCGTGAGCTTCTTGGGGGGCGAGGCAAAGAATTGACCTGAGACATCGGTGCCGAACTCCGATGCCTGGAGGTAGCGACGAGCCGCGGTCTCCGGCGTA
>JAKIVW010000199.1 GCA_022750355.1 Thermoplasmata archaeon | reverse complement strand
TGGAGGCCTCGCGCGTCTTCTCCGCCCGTTCGAGCCGGCTCCACTGCTTCGGGTCACTGCCCATCCGGTCCTGGTGGGCGGCCGCGTGAAAGACGAGCAATCGGAGCGCCTGCGCGCGCATCGCCATGTCGGCGAGCTTGAACTGGATCGCTTGGTACTCGCTGATGGGCAGCCCGAACTGAGTTCGGCTCTGGGAGAACTGGAGGGCACCGGTAAGGGCCGCCTCGATGCCTCCGAGCGCCGACGCCCCCAGAGAGACACGACCGACGTCCAGGGCGGTCATCGCTACGTGGAATCCCGTCCCGACCTCCCCGAGGACGCACTCCGGGCCGAGCTCCACGTGGTCGAGGATGAGCTCGGCGGTCGACGTTCCGTGCAGGCCCATCTTCTTTTCGCAGCGACCGACCTTGAAACCGGCGACGTCGGTGTCGACCAGGAACGCCGTGACCCCTCCGTTGGGGCCGAGCTTGAGGTCGTTGCCGGCCAACAGCAGGACCGTCCCGGCCTCCCGACCGTTCGACACGTAGATCTTGTTCCCCGTGAGGACCCACCGGTCCCCCTGCTTCTCCGCGACCGTGCGGATGGCCCCTGAGTCGCTTCCGGATCCGGGTTCGGTCAGGCTGAACGCGAGCAGCCGACGTCCCTGGGCGGCCGGAACGAGCCATCGTCGCTTCTGCTCCTCTGTACCGTAGTAGAGGATCGGGGTCGCGCCGAGGGAGGTGTGCGCGCCGACGATCACACTGTGGGAGGCGTCCACCTTGCCGAGCTCCTCCAGGAAGACGCAGTAACCGACCTTTCCCAGACCGAGGCCGCCGTACGCCTCCGGGATCGGGATGCCGAAGTAGCCCTCCTCCTGCATGCGGTGGACGGAGGTCGCGGGGAACTCCTCCTTCTCGTCCATCTCGCCCACGATCGGTGCCACCTCCTTCTGGAGGAACGAGCGGGCCGCCTCGCGGAACGCGTCCTGGTCCGGTGTGAAGGAAAATTCGATCCCCATCGCTAGGCCCCCCGGAACTTGGGCGGTCGTCGCTCGGAGAAGGCGAGGATCCCCTCACCGAGGTCGGAGGAGGGGAGAACTTCGGTGGCGAAGTGTCGGGTCTCGATCTCGATACCCTCGATGAGGGGTTTGGAGATTCCTTCGTTGATCGCCC
This sequence comes from Thermoplasmata archaeon, assembly GCA_022750355.1. Taxonomy (GTDB): domain Archaea; phylum Thermoplasmatota; class Thermoplasmata; order Lutacidiplasmatales; family UBA184; genus Lutacidiplasma. Next base: position 1,013 of record JAKIVW010000199.1, on the reverse strand, counting down.
GCTTGGCGGCCTGGACCGCCTTCGGCGCCTTCTGGGCGATCGTGTGGGCGAGGTCCCGGGCGGCCCGAAGCTCCTGACCGGCGGGGACCATCTTGTTGATGAGCCCGATCCGGAGCGCCTCGGTCGCCGAGATCATTCCGCCTCCAAAGATGAGCTCCTTGGCCCTGGGGAGCCCGACGATCCGGGGAAGTCGTTGCGTCCCCCCGTACGCCGGCATGAGTCCGTAGTTGACCTCGGGGGCTCCCAACTTCGCCGATTCTCCCGCCACCCGAAGGTCGGCGCAGAGGGCCAGCTCGAGGCCGCCTCCGAGCGCGAGGCCGTTGATGGCCGCGACCACGGGAGGTCGGAGCGTCGCGATCCGGGCGAACAACGCGTGACCGCGGCGAACGACGTCCGGTGCGCTCGAGAGGTCGAGCGTGGCCATCTCCTTGAGGTCGGCTCCGGCACTGAAGTATTGTCCGTCCCCGGTGAGAATGACCGCGCGGACCGTAGGGTCGGCCTCGATCGCGTGAATGTGCCCGTCGAGGGCCGCCAGCAGGGCTGTGCTGAGGGCGTTCACGGGGGGGTTCTTCAACGTCAGGACCTCGACGTGGTCCTCCTCTCCCTTGCGCCCGACGAGCCCGTCTTCCGACATCGATCGGCCCTGGCCGGAACGAGGCCATTGCCCGCTTTTAATGCATACTGACCCCCCCGTCCCGATCCTCCCCCTCGGGCGGGGCGAACGCTAAGTGACGGGTCCCGATTCGTTGCCGTGGTCCGCCGAGAACTTCTGTCGCTCTCCCTCTACTCGCTGCTCGCGAGCAATCGCGGCGGGTTGTTCATCGTCTTTCTGCCGCTCTATCTGGTCGAGATCAAGGGCGCGTCGCTGCCGGCCGCTCTCGTCATCCTCAGCCTGGCGTACGTCCCGGCGAGCCTGATCGCCCCCCTGGTCGGCCGGCTCTCGGACCGCATCGGCCGCCGGCGGCCGTTCCTCCTCCTGGGCGAGGCTGCCGCCTTTCCTCTCTTCATCGCCA
>JAKIVW010000075.1:6784-8835 GCA_022750355.1 Thermoplasmata archaeon | reverse complement strand
TTCAACGCTTATGGGTTCGTAACCGCTCTTAGACTACCGGCGGAGTCTTGAATGGAGGGACGGAAGTTACAGCTCGCGGGGAAGTCAACGTTTCTCGTCTCGCTCCCCAAGCGGTGGGTCACGAATGCGGGTCTAAAGGCCGGCGATACGCTGTTTGTCGACACGGAGTCGGACGGATCGGTCTCCGTCCGAATGCACTCGGCAGCCCGCACCACGGTTCGTCGCAAGATTTTCCAAGAGCGAGGCGAGGATACCCGCGAGCACTTGATCCGAAAGTTCATCGGCGCGTACGTTTCCGGTTTCGGCCTGATCGAGGTCCGATTCCCGCCGGATCGTGGCCCCTTTGTTCGCAAGGTCGCCCGCGAATTCTGCCGCTTGGTGATCGGCCCAGAGGTCATCGAGGAAACGTCGAACACGATCCTGATTCAGGATCTCTCCGACCCGTCCGAGCTGAGTTCGGAGAAGTGCCTTCGACGTATGCAGCTCACCGTAAGGGCGATGCTCGAGGACGCGGTCGGCGCCCTTCGGACGGGCGACTCCGGCCTCGCGCACGACGTCGATCTTCGGGGGCAGGATGTGAACCGCCTGTACTGGATGGTCGCGAAACAGTACCACTTGGCCCACTCCGCGCCGGCGGATGGTTTTGCGGCGGCGACAATCCACGGCCATCGATTGATCGCGAAACTCCTCGAGCGGATTGGCGAGCACGCCCAGCGCATCGCAAGCGCCACCCCGCTGCTGGAGGGAGACAAGAGCCTCGACCCTAAGCTCTTGGAGCTACTCTCGGCCGCGCGAGCGTCGGCGGCTGCGATCCTCGACAAGGCGTTCAACGCGCTCGTGACGCGTAACATCGAGGTCGCCAACGAAGCGATCGACGCCCGAGCCGACCACCAGCGGGTCATCGACGGCCTCAAGCAGCGTGTCGCGCTTCGGCGGGGCGGACCACTCCTCGCGCTCGGGACCGTCGTCGATAGCCTCGGGCGTGCGGCAGTATACGCGGCAGAAATCGCCGAGGAAGCGATCGACCTCGCCGTCTTGACGACCCCCGAGGCCGCGTAGCTACTTCTGGGTCGTGCGCCAGAACGGCCGCCGGCCCGGGTCCGGACGCTCGGGAGCTTTCTCGGAAGAGTCGGCCGGATCGCCGGACTCGAACGCATTCCCAGCAGGTATCATGTCCGTTCCAATCACTACGCCATTCCGCCGCGTGAACGTCGACCGGACAAGCTCGCCATCGATCTGGTAGGCTCGGGTTCCCACTCCCCGTTCTAACGCGGCGTCGGCGAACTCGAGTAGCTTTCGGGGATTCCCCCTAGCCTGGGAATTGAGCTCGTGGACGGCCTCCTGGTCGAACGGGTAGGTGGGCTCGAGCTCCTCGACGATGCGTTTGGCGAGCAGCTTTTTCGCGAGAACCAGGCGCGCTTCCGCGTCCGAGAATGTCTGGAGCTGGATCGAGCGATTGATCCGCGACGCGAGCGACGGGTGGTTCACGTTGAGCCAGGCCAAGTAGCTCGCGTAACAGGTGAACATGAGAAGGACCCCGGGTTTCATGACCCCGCTGATCTCCTCGAGCGTTTTCGCGAACATGTCGACCTCTCGCATCTCGACCAGGTTGTGGACGTCGTTCAGGAGCAGGAACGAGGGAGCCGTCGCGTTGAGCGCCTCTCCTAGGTTCCGGCCGGCGACGCTCGGATCGTACGCCTCGCCCTTCGACTTCGCGAGGGCGGCGAGGGGACGAAGCCACCCCGGCGACCCAAGCATCTTGACGTGACCGGCATCGCGCGCGGCTCTCAGGAACGCCGCCGCGAGTCCACGGAGCACCCAGGGGGTCTTCGAAGAGATGTCGAAGTAGACGTGGAAGGCCTTTCGATCCCGAGCCTCCGCGTCGGCCACCAGGAGGCGTTCCGTCTTCCCGGAGCCCTGGACGCCGGTGATCGCGACGACCGCCCGGTTTTCTCGCTCGAGCACCTCGTCTTGGAGCGTCCGGAGAGCCGCGTCGGCCGCTTGATTCACATGGTATATCGTTACGTCGTCCAGGTTCTCGCTGGCGAGTT
>JAKIVW010000075.1:0-6774 GCA_022750355.1 Thermoplasmata archaeon | reverse complement strand
GTTCACGGAACGGGTTACCGGTGAGCCCGTACCGTTCGTAGCTTCCCGCCGGCATGACGAACACCCCTCCTACAGCACCCGGCTCCGAAGGTCGATCGCCAGCCGCTTTCCATCGAACTCGTAATAGACGTTGCGATCGATGAATCGGCCGTCCATCCACTTCGGCACGCGCAGGAAACGCTGGACCCCGTCCGCCCCTTCCCGCGTGTGGAACTGGAGGAAACCGTCGGCAAGGTGGACGGCGATCGCCTCCGCGCGGGGCCCGAACATCCCTCGGTCGGTGCCCAGGACCGCGGCCGTGCCGCGGTGGCGGCATTGATTTCGAAGTCCACGGAGAGTTCGGGCGAGCGCATCGGGCGAAAGGTCGAGGGTGAGGAACGAGAAGGAGTCCATTGCGACCAGTCCCCCCGCCCCCACGAACTCTTCCAGGTGCTCGACGGAGTCCTTCTCGTGGATCTGGATCCACGATTCGGGCAAGACCGTCGGACCTTGCTCGGTCAGCAGTTGCAAACGGAGTTCGTCGCGGTCCCGCGACGTGACGAAGGTGACAGGGAGGCCCTTCCGACCTGCTGTGAGGGCCATGTGGCGCACGAAGAACCCCTTGGCTGCATCAGCACTCCCCTCCACGACGACGACCGATCCTTTGCCGATCTCCGGCAGGATAGTGTCGAGGCCCGGGACCTCGATCGGGATGCTCATGGCCGCGCGGAAACCCCTGCCGCATAACACTGCTCCGCAGGGTCTGTAAAGAAGGACTATGGAGAAGCGGGTGTACTACGCAAAATCCATAGGGTGGACCTATGGGTAGAACGACTCGTAGCGATGCGATGCGCCGATGGAGAGGCGATTCGCGTGGCCTCGCCGAGATAGTCGGAACGCTCATGCTCGTAGTGATCGTCGTTGCCGCGGCGACGGTGTTCTCTTTCTTCGTCGCTTCGTACCAGAAGCAAGTACAAGCCGAAGAGACTGTGGTACACGATCGGGCGCTCGAAAATATCAAACTCATATCGCTCTCGTCGAGCAGTTGCTCGGAGTACAACGAGACTACGAAGACATGCGATCAATATCTCCCGAAGGACGAGTTTGCGCGACTCACCATTAAGGCGGCGAGTCTCGACATTAATTCGATCGCCGTGACGGGGGTCTTTCTCAGCGGCCACCCGGTCGACAATTATTCGGTGATCCTGGGGCACACCACCTACGACCCATGCTACAATACAACCGGAAACACGACCACTGTCTGCCAGCCAAGCCTGCTCCCCCCGTACGCCGAAGCTCAGTTCGTGTTCAACCTGGACGACAGCACCAACTTCTCCAAGTTACCGAAGTGCTTTACGGTGAGAATATTAGATTGTCTGTACGCTTTCGGAACCCCGTATAGCTCAACGGATATCTCCGCATCCCACGAACTGGATTTGGAAATCCTGACCTCGCTCGGCAACTCGTTTCAAGGGACCTTCGTCCCGCCGGTGGCGAAGCTCGGCATCAGCTTCGTGAATTCGTGGCCGGTCCTCGATGGGTCGGGCTCCTATCAGCCATCCGGGGGCGTCACAACGAACGCCACCATCGACCAGTGGGCTTGGGCCGTCGACGGGGCTGCCGCGGACCCTGACAACGGGGCCTACTTCGGCCAGCAAGTGGAACTCCCGGATCAGTTCGCTATAGGCGGCATGTACGCCATCACTCTGACCGTGACGAACGCGTTGGGCTTGATCGGGGTTGTTAGCGTTAACTACACCGCCCCCGGCTAGTCGCACCCCGAATCAGCTCCTATCCTCGGCTCATCGGAATCATGCGCCAAAGCGACGGAAGTTCTGTCCGTTGCTCGGCGGGCAACTTCAGGAGGGACGACGCGGAGGGAGAGGGAAGCCGGGATTGCCGTTCGTGTCGGTACGCGAGCGTCGCTGGCCGGATCAGCCCGAAAGCGCACCTGTGAGAGAGTCCGCGAAAAGTCGACCGCCGTGCGGGTGAACCTATGGAAAGAGGACGACGAATGCTGCCATCGTCGCCGCGACTAGGGCCAACGAGTGCAGTATTCCGTAACGGGCACGCCCTTCGGTGAACGCCCCGATGATCGCCCCAGTACCGAGCGCGTTGATCAACATCAGCTCAAAGAATCGCTCTTTCAGCGTCGAGAAGTCCAGCTTGGGAATCTGGGTCGGAGTAGCGCCGGTCGAGCCGCTCAGGGGGGTCCCCAGCCCGAGGAAGGAAACGTTCAGCGACCCGAGGGTGGGGGCGATGTACAGGAGCGCGAACAGGACGGCCATGAGCACGGCGAACGCAATGTAGATGACCGCGACGGGGAGCATCAGTTGCTTCTCTCGCTCCTCCTCGATCTTGACGAAATCGTCCATGTCCTTCGCGGCCCGGTAGACGACGGTGGCCGTCTCTCCCCCGATCTGCGAGGCGTCCGCGATTAGACCGGCATACCGGGTGATCAGGCGGCTTTGCATTGAGGCGACCATCTCCCGGAGAATCGCCTCGAACGGACGGCCGAGGCGCACGGCGTCGGCGGCGATGCGCAGATGTTTGGCTAGAATGTTGGTGTGCGTCTTTGCCAGTTCCACAAGGGCTTTGGCGGGATCGATGCCACCGCGCATCGCGTCGGCCATCTCGAAAAGGAATTGGGCGAATGCCCGTTCATACGCCCGAATCCTGAGCATCTCTTGTCGGGCGTCGATCCCGAACGGGGTGAGCGCGATGAAGAGAGCGAAGATGAACACGTAATCCACGGCGTTCGTCGGGAGTCCTGGCGTGCTCGCGACGTACGAAAGTCCGAACAGGAGGGCGACAAATGCCACCGCGAGCGGGAGATAGAGGGCAAGATAGGTACGACGCACCGGGTGGGTTGCAAAGTAACGGCGGAAGGTGAATCGAGTGGTCTGCTTGAGAAAGAGGATGTAGCCGCCGACCCCAGCGCCCGAAAGCCCCGCGCCGACACCGATGTAGAGCAGGATCGTCGTTGGTTTGACGCCAGCGAATGGATTCGAGGTCGGGGGCGGTGCGGGAGTGATGGTGAAGGTCCAGAATATCTTCGCTTCGTTGCGCGAGGTGTCGAACGCCGTAACCGTCGCGTTGTTTGCCCCGTTCGGGAGCTTGAGGATTGGGGGGATCGGATACGTGATCGTGTCGGTGCCTACGGTTACGAGACCGCTGGCGGTCTCGTTCAGGCCATCGACGTACACCGAGACCGTACTCGGATTGATCGGGGCGACGCTGTCAGAGAATTTGACCGCGATCGTCGGCGTGTTGGTGTGGATCATGGCGTTCGGAGAGGGGCTCTCGACAGTCAGGAGAAGGGGTCCCGTGGAACTCGGAACCGCGCCAGAGGCTGGGGCGGCGCGGCCGGCCCCGGAAACCGCCCCAAGCAGCACGCCCGACGCCAGAATGGCGATGACGGCGATCCACGTCCGCCTCATTCTGCCCTCGCGTAGGCGATGGAGACCAGGATGATCGTCATCGCTACGGCCACCGGGACCAACCCGAACGTGAGGAGAAGGAGCAGCTCGTTCGCGTTCAGCCCCTCCGCGGTGCTTCCCAACGCGTTCAGCAGGAACGCCGCGACGGCGATCATCAGGACGCCCACGAGAACGAGGCTCACGTACATGTCGAGGAATGTCGAAAGGCGTTCGATGAACTCTTTCTGGACCAGCCGCTTGAGCTGCAGAACGGCGTCCGACTTGCTCCGCAAGTATTCGTCGAGGTTGCCGCCCTGATGGATCATGTTGGCGAGATCCCAGAGCGTGTCGCGGACCGAGGTCGATGGGCTGCTCTTGGCGGTATCCGCGAGCGCGCTAATCAGGTCCTTTCCCTGAATGTCCGCCTTGTAGATGACCTGACGGAACGTCTCGGTCATCGCCGGATCATGATCGCGTTGTGCCATCCGGCGGATGAGGCGGATCGGCGAGGTCCCAGTGCTCGCGAGAACCGACAGTTCGCTGAGGGTGAACGGCAGTTCCCGCTCGAGTTGATCCTTTCGGTTCGCGATCCGAGTGTCGACCAGGAAGCGGAAACCTCCCACGACCGATCCGACGCTGATTCCCACCAGCACTAGCACGTAGAGGTACCATTGCGACTCTCGAAGGATCTCGAGGAACAGCAGGAGAGATACGGCTGTCGAGATCGCTGCCGCGATCATCGCGGTCAGCACCATCATCCCGGTGTGCATGGCGGCCGAGATGTTCAGCCCCGCCCGGCGGAGGCGTTCGGCCAATACCTCCGACCCACCTCCCTCCTCGAGCCGCTCGCCGATGAGATGGTAGGAGATGGCACGGTATCTGGAAACGAAGTCCGGGCGCGGAGTCTTGACCTCGGGCGCGGCTCGGGTCTCGCCCGACGCTGCGATTGTGTTAGCGGAATCCGTCATCGGCTCGCATCACGACGCCCGCTTCTCCAGTCGGCTGACGGCGTCGGCTGGATCAACGTAGTAGTCAGCGATCGCACGGCTGACGTGGCGGAAATAGCTCAACCGCAGTTTCTCCATCAGTTGGAGATACCGCTCCTTGCGCCGGACCTCCTCCGTGAGCACGTCGAGCGACCTCCCCGACCGCTGCGCGATCGCTTCGAGGACGAAGCTTCGGCCGAGGTACGAGAACGAGTCGGTCGACGGCTCCCACCGGAACGCGTCGTTCGTCAGAAGCTCCTTCGTGGTGGCGTCGATTTCGAGGATCTCGGTCACCCCCCGAACGCGTCGCACACGGTTTTGGCCCACCGTCACCTGAGCCGGAAACGCTACCGCATCGAGCGCCTGGAAGAGCACCCGCGGAATGTTCATCGGCTCGTTCTCAACGCGGTGCAACAGTACCGCGATGGATCCAGCGTGAATGGTCGATAGCGAGGCATGGCCCACCGATATCGCCTGGAACAGAGTGAACGATTCGACGCCGCGCACTTCCCCCACGATCACGTACTCGGGTCGCTGGCGCAACGCGGCCACGAGGAGGTCGAAGAGGGTGACGCTCCCGGACTGCTTTGCCGCATGGGTGGAGGACAACCCCGAGACCCCGGAAGCGCCCCCACCGCCGGAAGTCATGCCGTATCCCGTCCGGGCGACCGACTGAATCCAGTTCTGGTGGTCGATCTGAATTTCCGGCGTGTCCTCGATCGAGACGATCTTGTCCTCCGGGCGAATGAACATGCAGATGGCGTTGAGGAACGTTGTTTTGCCCGCGGCCGTTCCCCCGGAGATCAGGAGGGACCGATGGTGTTCGACGAGGGTCCAGAAATAAGCGAGCGCGAAGGCGGAGACCGATCCGAATTTGAGCAGGTCGATGGGCGACACCGGGTCCTGAGCGAATTTCCGAACGCTGAACGTCGACCCCTTCCGCGTCACCTCCGTCCCGAGAGTGAGGTTGATGCGGCTCCCGTCCTGCAGCGTGGCGTCTAGGATCGGCTGGTAGATCGAGATGTGCTTTCCCGCGATCTGCGCGAGGCGGAAAATGTATCGATTGAGTTCGATCTCGCTATCGTACTTCAGATTCGTCTTCAGGGACCCGAAGACCCGATGGAACACATAGAGCGGAACTCGCGGCCCGAGGCAGCTGATATCCTCGAGAAACGGATCTCTCAGGACGGAGTCGGTCCGGCCGAGCCCCACTAGTTCTCGGCGAAGGTAGTACAGCAGCACCGGCCGGCGTCGCTCGGGTACCGGTATGTCGTAGAGGTCGATCGCGTCGAGGAACTTCTTCCGGATGAACTCTAGGAGCGCCGGAGAGTCCTCGAGGCTCGTTCCCTCCTCGATCGGCAGCTCCTCGTGGGCCATCATCCCCTCCATCCGCTCTCGGATCTGGACGAGTTGCTCCTTCTCGCCGGATTTTAGCGTCGGTTCGAGGGCGTGGTAGAGCAGCTCCCCTGACTCCGGGCTGAAGAAGATCCGGACGAAGGCGTAGGGCGGGCGCACGGGGTACGTGAGATCGATCGCCCTACGGTCTGCCTCAAGCCTCCGGCGCATGTAGCCCAGTTCGCCCTGGATCAGGATCTTTTCGGAGACGAACTCCCGAGGGCGCAAGCGTGCATCGAGAGCCCGTGACCTCTGGCGCAAGAGTTCCCGATCCTTCGACTTTCCGGTTGCGCCCGGTGTGCGGCCCGCGGACACGGAGCCGGACTCGGGCCGTGACTTCATTCGGCCGCCGGTGACGTCCCGCTGGGCCATTGCCGGACGAACCCGGTATCCGAAGGTTAAGCCGCCCGCACGTAGTTGCCGTAGTCTCCGTGGGACCCCCTCGACGTACGTTCGCGCCCCATGCGCTACAGGTCGCACAGTTTCTCCGACCGTTTACGGCAACTCATTCGGCCCGCGATATCAACCGGCCAACTCGTTGGATGCCCGTAGGGCGCTCGGGGTAGGCCCGAGTGCTCTGCGCGGAAAGCAAGGAGGAAAACGAGAGAGACATGAGCGAGAAAGGAGCAAATCTGAGAGAACGCAGCCAGAGGTTCCGCCGCCGCATGAGCGGGAAGGGCCGGGCAGTGTCGCCTGTCGTGGCGACGCTGATCCTGATCCTGATCGCCGTCGCGGCCGCCTCGGCCCTTTACCTCTGGTTGGTCACGTGGCAAGGCAGCATTACCGGTGGGATCGGTAACCAGCACGTCCAGTCCACACTGACCATTGGAGGGAGCACCTCCGTCTACCCGTTTGACCAAGTCGCCGTGTCGTGGTTCGAGCAGAACGAGACGGACGTCGCTGTGACCGACAGTCAGGGCGGATCCGGCGCCGGCATGCTGGCTGTGTGCAACGGCGCGGACCAGGTTGGGGCGGCATCGTTCCCGGAGAACCCG
>JAKIVW010000074.1:1792-8890 GCA_022750355.1 Thermoplasmata archaeon | reverse complement strand
CCCCGGCACGTACAGCGTCTCCCTCTCGGCGACCGATCTGTTCGATGACCACGCGACGAACGAGACGAATGTCACTGTCGTTCCGTCGTTGGTCGCCAACTTCACGGCCACGCCGTTGTACGGTCCGGCACCGCTGACCGTGCAGTTCGGCGTGACCGTGGCCGGTGGCGATCTTCCGAACGCGAGCCGAACGCATTGGGAGTTCGGGGATGGGACGGGCGCCTTCGGAGCCGTCGTCTCGAACACGTACTCGACCCCCGGATTCTACTCCGCGACCGGGGACGCCACGGATCAGGGTCAAGGCAACGCGAGCGAGGGATTCCTCATCGACGTACTTCCTTCCGGGAACCCGTCGACCCCGGTCCTCACGGCCACATTCGCTCCCGCCGTCAACATCTCCTCGGGCACGACCGTTCGATTCACCGCCCACTCGAACTTCGCCAACGGGTCGGCGGCCCCCGCCCAATTCTCCTGGAAGCTCGGCGAGAACGGAACGGCCTGGGGTTCCACGGTTTCCCAGACGTACTACGCCACGAACGGAGGCACTCTCCGGTACCTGTATGCGACCGTCAGCGCCAACTGGGGGGTCGGAGGGGGTTCCGCCGAGGCCACGCTCGTCTCCCCCCAACTGTTAGCCTCGGAGGCCGGGGGCTTTGTCCCCGCCTCCGACGATCTCCACCTGAGCGTCGTCGGAGGCCCGGCCCTGGGGTTGCCCGGCCTGCTCTGGTCCGGTGCGGCGATGGTGACGGGAACCGGCAACGGTGTGGTGAACTGGAGCTTCGGAGACGGGGGCGACTCCGCCGGACCCCTGGTCAATCACACGTATCTGACGCCCGGAGTTTACACGGTGAACGTGAGCACCGAGGACGGTTGGGGTGATGGGGCGGTGTGGGCCTCTGGTGTACAGATCGGCCCCGGCGTCGCGCCCCCCCTCTCTGTCGGCGGTGGGCCCTCCCTCGAGTCGGGGGTCGCCCCCCTCACCGTGGAATTCGCGGCGAACGCGACGGGGGGAGCCGTCCCATATTCGTACGCATGGGAGACCGGAGACGGAGGGTCGAGCGCGATCACGAGCTTCCGCTACACCTACTCCGTACCGGGGACCTACCTCGCGCAGTTGACGGTCCATGACGGGGCTCACGGGCTGGTCGAGCTGAACTGGACGATCTCGGTCGTGCCCATCCCGTCCGACCATTCCGTGAGTGCCAGTTCCCCGCTCGTGGCCTACGCCCTGACCGGCGGTGTGATCGCCGCACTCCTCGTGGGGGCGGCGGTGCTCTTGGGACGGCGCCGAGGACCGGCGACTACCCCTTGACGACCCCGAGGGGGGTCAACCGCGCGACCCGGCGCGTGAGTCCCGCGCCTTCCGCGACCCGCACCACCTCTTCGACGTCCTTGTAGGCACCGGGAGCCTCCTCGGTAACGCCTTCCCGGGACGCCGACCGGACGATGATCCCCTTCGCCCGCAAGTCCCGCGTCACCTCGTCGTATCGGAACGCCCGGACCGCCGCATGACGGCTGAGCCGCCGACCGGCCCCGTGGCACGACGAACCGAACGAACGCTCCATCGAGGTCGGAAGGCCGACGAGGGCGTAGCTGGCCGTCCCCATATCCCCCGGGATCAGTACCGGCTGCCCGTAGGGACGGTAGGCGGCGGGAACCTCCTCTCGTCCGGCGGGGAACGCCCGGGTCGCGCCCTTGCGATGGACCAGCAACCGCTTCGTCCCACCCTCGACCGCGTGCGATTCGACCTTGGCCATGTTGTGGGCGATGTCGTAGACCACCGACAGGTCGAGTTCCTCGTCCGGTCGTTCGAACACCGCCGAGAACGCCCGTCGAACCCCGTGCGTGATCGCCTGGCGGTTCGCCCACGCGAAGTTGGCGGCCGCCGCCATCGCCCCCAGGTACCGTTCGCCGTCGTCCGAACCGACCGGTGCACACGAGAGCTGGCGATCGACGAGCGTGACGCCCTCGGTCGCCAGCCGGTGGTCCATGCGCGCGATGTAGTCGGTCGCGACCTGGTGGCCGAGGCCGCGGGAGCCGGTGTGAAGCATGACGACGACCCGGCCCGGAGCGAGGCCCAGCACTTCGGCAAACTCCGGTTCGAACACCCGGTCGACCGTTTGCACCTCGAGGAAGTGATTGCCCGAGCCGAGGGTGCCTAGCTGCTTTAGGCCCCGCTTGCGCGCGCTCTCGGAGACCTCGGCCGGACGGGCCCCTTCGAGGCGCCCCTCCTCCTCCTGAAATGTGAGATCCTTCGGACGGCCCAAGCCTCGTTCGACCGCCCACCGCGCCCCGCCGACCATCACCTCGTCCACCTCGCTCGGCGTGAGGTGGGTCCCGCCCTTCGAGCCCACGCCCGACGGTACCTCCCGGTACAGCCGCTCGATGAGCTCCGCGAGCCGGGGGCGGACCTGGTCCGCCGTCAGGTTCGTCGTGAGGAGGCGCACTCCGCAGTTGATGTCGTACCCGATCCCTCCCGGAGAAACCACCCCCTCGTCGAGGTCAAAGGCCGCGACGCCTCCGACCGGAAAACCATAGCCAAAATGAATGTCGGGCATGGCGAGCGCATTCCGCTCGATGCCGGGCAGGGTCGCCACGTTCGCGAGTTGGGCGAGCGACGGGTCGCCTTCCACGTTCGCCAACAGGGCCTCGTCGGAGAACAGGATCCCGGGAACCCGCATGCCCGGCTGCTCGGCCGGGTCGATGCGGTACGTGAACTCGTCCAGCCGGACGAGGTGCGGTACCTTCTCCATGGCGGGCGGCCAACCCGGCACGGTATAGAAGGAATGGCCCAGAGCCCGACCTCCGGTCGTCTCGCCCGGCGACCGAGGGAGGGGTGGCCCGGGTATCGCCCCACCGTCGCATAACGCCTTGAGCAGCGAACCACTGGGGTCGATCGAGAAGGCTCCGATGCTCCTCCGAACGCTGTTGACGATGGTGAACCTCGCCACCATCGCGGTCGCGATCGTCGTGCTGTTCACGTTTCCTCAGTACGCGGGAGTCGCCTTCTACATCCTGTTGGGGTGGATGGTCGGCAGCCTGGTGCTGGTCTACGGACCGTGGGCGAACCGTCAGGTTCTTCGGCCCCGGAGTTCCGGCGCCCCCGGCACCTCCCCACCGGCGGCCCGGGCCCGAACGGGGCCCCTCGCGTCCGAGCTCGGATTCTGCATCTACTGTGCGGCTCCGCTCGCTCCGGGAGTCGCGACCTGTCCCGCGTGCGGGCACGCGTCCCCGTCGTTCTAGGCCGGCTCGATGTAGAGCATCGGTTCGCGGGCCCGGGCATTGGCGCCCACGCTCACCCGGAGGTTCCGGACGACCCCGGCGACCGGGCTCGTGATCTCGTTGCGCATCTTCATCGCTTCGAGGACCAGCAGAAGGCTCCCGGCCTCCACTCGTTGACCTTCGGCCACCCGGAGCTCGATCACCCTGCCGGGCATGGGGGGAGGTATCGGGGTTCCGCCGCTCGGCGGAGCCGTGGGGACCGCAGGCGCGACCGGTTCCGACCGGACCAGGGGGGCCGAGTGGGAAGACTCGACCCCGCGCACGGCGAGCCGCTCGACTCGAACCATGGCGCGCTCGCCGTTCACGTCCACTGCCGAGGGAGGGTCGGGAAAGTGGTCGGGCCAGTTCTCGACCAGGACCCTTTCCCCACCGATCTCCAGCTCCACACGAAGTGCTTCGGCACGGACGACCACGAGGGGGAAGGTTTTCCCCCCCAACGTGACCGAGGAAAGGTCGCCTGCGACCTCCACCTCCTCGGCGCTACCGTCCCGCTCGACGCGAAGCCGCATCGACCCACCTCCGCTGGGCGTGAAGTCGGGCGCGGCCCTCGTGGGCCCAGGGGCTCACTCCCCCGGCCGAAGGAGAGGACGGAGCCGCGGTCCGGGCCGGAGGGACGGGGGTCCGCATCGCGCCGATCACCCCGAGCGCCGCCGCGGTGAGCACGTCGGCCGTGAGCCCCCGGTCGGCCGCGGAGCGATACGTCCGATACACCGCGGGGAACAGGGCGTAACTGAGCGCTTCGGCGTCGTCCGCCGCCGGGACCAACAACCGCACCTCCGCCACCGCTTTGGCGAGCTCCGGGCCGAGTAGGTCGGCGGGGCGGCCCGTGATCGCCGGGGCGGCGGAGGTCACGGTCCGGTAGAGGTCGGGGTCGATCGCGCCCGGAGGCTTTCCGTAGAGCCCGCGCACGTAGTCTCGGACCTCTTGGGTGATCTGCCGGTACCGCTCGCCGGTGAGAACGTTGACGACGGCCTGCACGCCCACGATCTGGCTCGTCGGAGTGACGAGGGGAGGGTACCCGAGGTCGGCCCGGACGCGGGGCACCTCGGCCAGGACCTCGGCGAGCCGGTCGAAGGCGTCCTGCTCGGTCAGTTGGCCGAGGAGATTCGACAACATTCCCCCGGGGATCTGATGCGTCAGGATGCCCGGGTCCGTTTGGAGGGAACGGAGGTTCAGCAGCGGACGGTATCGGTCCATGACCGTCGCAAAGTAGGCAGCGAGCTCGCCGAGCGCGGAGAGGTCCAACTTGGGGTCGGTCCCCGCGCCCCGCATCGCGCCGACGAGCGTTTCGGTGGGGGGTTGGGAGGCCCCACCGGCAAAAGGGCTCAAGGCGCCGTCCACGGCCGCCGCGCCGGCTTCGGCGACCGCAAGGCAGGTGAGGGTCGACATTCCGCTGGCGGAGTGCGTATGGACGACCACGGGAAGCCCGACCTCGGTCCGGAGGGCCCGGACGAGAGCGGCGCCCTCTTGGGGTGGGAGGAAACCGCCCATGTCCTTGACGCAGAGTTCGTCCGCGCCCATCTCCGCCAAACGGTGGCCGAGCGCGACGAACGACGCGAGCGTGTGGACCGGCGATTGGGTGTAGCAGATCGTGCCCTGGGCGCGGGCGCCCGCCTTCTTGACGGCGGCGATGGCCACGGACATGTTGCCGGGGTCGTTGAGCGCGTCGAACACCCGGAAGATGTCGATCCCCTGGCGGGCGGACTCCGCGACGAACCTCTGGACGACGTCGTCGGGGTAATGGCGGTACCCGACCAGATTCTGTCCGCGGAGCAGCATCTGGAGGGGCGTGCGCGGCATTGCTCGCTTGAGAAGACGCAGTCGCTCCCACGGGTCCTCGTGGAGGAACCGCAGGCAGACGTCGAATGTCGCGCCCCCCCACACTTCGAGGGAACGGTATCCGATCGCATCGAGGCGTTCGGCGGCGGGCAGCATATCTCGCGTCCGCATCCGGGTGGCGATGAGCGATTGGTGACCGTCCCGAAGGACGGTTTCGGTGATGCCGACCATCGCGGACCGACCTGTCCTCAGAGCGGGATGTTGCCGTGCTTCCGGGCGGGCCGGTCGTCGCGCTTCGTCGCCAGCAACTTCAGTCCGGCGACGAGTCGTGCCCGGGTTTCGGACGGGTCGATCACGTCGTCGATGTACCCCCGCTCCGCGGCCAGGTAGGGGTTGAGGAACTCCCCCCGATACTCGGCGATGTACTTCGCTCGGACGGCCGCCCGTTCGGCCGCGGGGGCCCCCTCGATCTCTCGGCGGAACAGGATATTGACCGCGCCCTCGGGCCCCATGACCGCGATCTCCGCGGTGGGCCACGCCAGGTTCAAATCGCCGCCCAGGTGCTTCGAACACATGACGTCGTACGCTCCTCCGTAGGCCTTCCGCACGATGACCGTCATCATCGGCACGGTGGCTTCCGCGTAGGCATAGAGAAGCTTCGCCCCGTGGCGGATGATCCCGCCGTACTCCTGGGCGGTCCCGGGGAGAAAACCGGGGACGTCGACGAAGGTCACGAGCGGGATGTTGAAGGCGTCGCAGAACCGCACGAACCGGGCGGCCTTGACCGAAGCGGGGATATCGAGCGTCCCCGCGAGCACGGCGGGGTTGTTCGCGACCACCCCGATCGGGCGACCATCCAGGCGCGCGAACCCGACGACGATGTTCGCCGCCCAGGCCGCGTGGATCTCGAAGAACGAGCCCACATCGACCACCCGCTCGATGACCGCATGGGTGTCGTACGGTAGGTTGGAATCTTCCGGCACCACCCGCGCGAGCTCGTGCGCCACCCCTTCGGTCGGGGCCGAGGTCGGTGCGACCGGCGGCTCCTCCAAGTTGTTGAGCGGGAGGTACGAGAGGAGACGGCGGGCGAGGGCGAGGGCGTCCGCGTCCGAGGTGGCGGTCAGATGGGAGACGCCGCTGACCGACGCGTGGGTGTCGGCGCCGCCCAACTGGTCGAAGGTGACTTCCTCCCCGGTGACCGCCCGGATCACGTCGGGGCCGGTGATGAACATCTGGGCGGTCCCCCGCGCCATGATGACGAAATCGGTGATCGCGGGCGAGTAGACCGCACCGCCGGCACACGGGCCGAGCACGAGGGAGAGCTGGGGGACGACGCCCGAGAGGGCCACGTTCCGGAAGAACACCTCGCCGTATCCTCCGAGGCTCATCACTCCCTCCTGGATCCGCGCGCCTCCGGAGTCGTTGAGGCCGACGATCGGGACGCCCGCCTTTCGGGCCGTCTCCATGATCTTCACGATCTTCATCGCGTGGGCCTCGCCGAGGGCTCCTCCGAACACGGTCGCGTCCTGCGCGAACGCGCACACGGGTCGCCCATCGACCTCTCCCCAACCGGTGACGACGCCGTCCCCCGGGACCTTCCGGTTCTCGAGACCGAACGTGTGCACGCGGTGGGTCACGAAGGCGTCGATCTCGGTGAACGTGCCGGCGTCGAAGAACGTCTCGAGACGCTCCCGCGCGGTGAGTTTCCCGCCCGCCCGGTGCTTTTGGACCCGGTCCGATCCGCCGCCTTCGCGCGCGGACTTCTTCAGCGCGTTCCAACGGTCGAACGCTTCGCTCATGCCTCTTCCACCACCAGGTCGCCGGAGCGTATGGCGACAGCGCCCGAAGGGGTGTCGAGCCAGAGCTCGCCTTCGTCCCCGAGCGAACGGATGACGCCGGCGACCGTCGCGTCGACCATCGCGGGCTGGCCGACCCCGTGGAGGGCCGAGCGGCACTCGGCGAGAATGTCCGCGGCGCCCTGCGTCGTGGCCAGAGCGGAGACGGCGCTCGCGGCCGCCTCGACGGCGAGCTCCTCGA
>JAKIVW010000074.1:0-1782 GCA_022750355.1 Thermoplasmata archaeon | reverse complement strand
CCGCGTCGCCATCAGTTCGGAGAGGGAAACGACCCGTAACCGAACCTCCGGGGCGTAGGCCACCGACCGCGCCGCGACGTTGATGCCGATCCCGACGACGACGGCGATTCCCAAGTTCGGCGACGGAACCGCGTCCAGGAGGATCCCCGCCAATTTTCGAGGAGCTCCGTTCCCCAACACCAGGAGGTCGTTGGGCCACTTGAGGACCGAACGTACCCCGAATCGGGCCTCGAGCGCCGCGCGCAGCCGCGCGCCGACGGCAAGAGGGAGGAGGGCTCGGTTCTTGATCGGAGCCCGGAAGACGACACTGAGGTAGAGATTCCCTTCCGGAGAAGACCAACCGTGACTCCCGCGGCCACGGCCGGCGGATTGTCGCCGGGCCACGATCCGAGTACCTTCGGGCGCACCTTCCCGGGCTCGACGCGCGGCTTCGGTTTGCGTCGACGGGAGTTCCGCCCGGAACTCACGGAGTTCCACTCGGTCTCCTCCGAGGCGAGGGACGGAGCGCGGGCCTTAACGGTTTGTGTTCAGGCCGCCTCCGGAGGGTTTTCCGGGAGAGTTCGGGAGGACGCGAATCGACCCCGCAATTCCGATCGCGAACCCCGTCCCCCACGCAGCGGCCCTGCCCCTCTCGATCTCCGGTCGCAGGGCGCACATCCCGAGCGTTAGCCTCATAGGACGGGAGAGCTGCGAGCAGCCGTGGCGACCACGGCAGAGCTTCTCGGAACGATCGCCCCGGAGATCGAGAAAGAGCTGAAGCCCCGTCTCCAGGGGCTCATCGGGTCGTTCGTCCGGGCCTACCTTCCGCAGGTCTGGGTGTTCGAGACGGACGAGGACTCGGCGACCGTGCACGTGGCGGCCACCGGTTCGGTCCGGGTCGCCCCCGGCTCCGCTCAATCCCCCGATGTCACGATCCAGGCGCCGAAGGCCCGCATCGAGAAGCTCCTGACCTCGCGCTCGCGCCCCGCCTCGATGCCGACGGATGTGCGCATCGTCCCCCACACGACGAAGGGCCGGGTCGCCTTCGACCAGGTCCGCGGGCGGTTCGGCCTCTAGGAGCCGGTCGGGGGGCGCTTCGCCGCAGCCTTGGTCAGTTCCACGTAGAGGTTCCGCTTCCGGCCGATCCGAAGGGCGCACATCACCCGATAGACCCGCGGCAGTCGGTGCTCGACATGCCACTCCCGGAACCCGAACGGGTAGGCGGATCCGAACTCGCGGTCGACGCGAATGGAACTTCGCTCGAACAAAGGTTCGCGGCCGATCCCGTCCGGGCTTTCCAGCGAGTAGACGCCGGTCCACAAATCGCGGCTGAAGTGGGTCCAGGTCGTCTCGTTGAACACCCGTCGATGGGTGGGGACGCCCCAGGCGTATCGCGACTGCTGGTGGGGGGTGATGATCACGAGCTTGCCGCCGGGCTTCAGCACCCGGTGGATCTCGCCCATCACCGAGAACAGTCCGTCCTCGTACTGGGGCTCGAGCGCCCAGGGAAGGTGCTCGAGCACGTGGATCGCATAGACGGTGTCGAATTTTTCCGCTTCGAACGGCCACGGGGTCTTCCGGAGGTCCCACACGACGTCCACCTGCGGGCCCGGATAGACGTCCATGCCGATGTCGCCGCGCTTCTGCTTGCCGCAGCCCACGTCCAGCGAGACCATGCGTTGACTCCTCCGCGTGGGTCCGGGTTCGCGACCCGGCCTATTCGATCTCGCGCAGGCGGCGGACCATCTTCACGGCCGCGCGTACGGCGTTCCCCGCGTTCTCGATCCGGTCCTGTGCTTGCAG
>JAKIVW010000073.1 GCA_022750355.1 Thermoplasmata archaeon | reverse complement strand
CGGGTATTCCACCTACGGGGAGTACGGTGACGTCTTGCTGTACTATCCGAACGGTTTGGTGGGGACTCCGGTCATCCACCGGGCCATCGTCTTCCTCCAATGGGTTCCCAGCGTTCGGGGGTACACCGCGTTCGGACTCGCCGGACTTCCCTGCGGCAATCAATCCGGGGCGGTCTACGCGACGCCCGGCACGAGGGGGGACTGTGCGACGACCGACCTGACATCGACACTCGACCTGTTCCACGTGGGTTGGGCGAGCGTGAACGTTTCGATCGACCTTCAGCCGGCGTTCCTCGGCCCCCATTCGGGTTTCCTCACGATGGGCGACAACAACATCAACGCCGGATTGGGGACCTATGACCAATCGAGCGGCTTCGAACTGAGTTCGTTGGTCGAGCCCGGATGGGTCATCGGCGTCGCACGGGGCATGATCCCGTGGGTGGGGGCGCTCAAATTGTGGCTCGAGGGGAGCCCGACCACGGGGGAGGTTCCGCCCCAATCCTGGCAGTTCCTGGGGCTCTCGTTCGCCGGCGTGATCTTGCTCGCGTTCGGACTCCACTACGCGCTCAGGGTGGAAGGGGTCGAAGACCCCCGACGGAAAGCCGAGGAAGAGGCGGCCGCCGAGGATGAGGAGCCGGAAGCCGAAGAGGGGAGCGCTTCGCGCGCGCGGAGTTTCTTGCGATCGCTCCGACCTTGGCCCGGAGCCAAGGAGGATGCCGAGGAGGAAGAGGAGGACGAACCCGTGCGAAGCGGCCGCCGGCCCAGCCCCAAACCTTCCGCGGTCCCGAGGAACCAGAATCGACGCGGACGCCCCAAGCCGAAGGTACGGCGCGGTGCCAAACCCAAGCGGCACGACGACGAAGACGAACAACTCTAGGCGGCCCGGGTAATCCTTTAGTGCCGGCCCCGGTCCGGGGCCTCGAGGTCATCGGCGATGCACGTCATCGGAGGGACGGCGTCGACCGCGCTTGCGGAACGGATCTCTCGCGAACTCTCGAACGCCCCTTTCGGTATCCCCTTCACCAAGCGGTTCCCCGACGGAGAGATGTACGTGCGGGTCGGGGGACGCCTCGAGGGCGAGGACGTCGTCATCGTCCAATCCACGCGGACGGACGCCGACCTCCTCGAGCTGTTCCTCCTCGAGGACGCGGTCCGGGAAGCGGGCGCCCGCCGGGTCGTCGCGGTGGTCCCGTACTTCGGGTACGCTCGGCAGGACCGGAGGTTCTTCCCCGGGGAACCGGTGAGCGCACGATCGCTCTGCCAGCATGTCGAACTGGGCGCCGACATCGTGCTCACGGTCGACCTGCACTCGGCGGAGACCCTGCGGCAGTTCACGAAGCCGGCGTTCGAGGCGAGCGGCATACCGGCCATCGCGCGCCTGCTGCGGGAGCGCCCGCTCGACATCCTCGTCTCTCCCGACAAGGGCGGGGTGGATCGGGTCCGTCGAATGGCCGGACTGCTCGACAAACCTTGGTTCGCCCTCGACAAGAAACGGATCGACAGCGAGCACGTGGAGCTCCGGATGCCCGCGGAACTACCGCTCGCGATCGAGGGGAAGCACATCGTGCTGGTGGACGACGTGATCACGACGGGGGGAACGATCGTCGAGGCGGCCAAGATCCTGCACAAGCGTGGGGCGGGCGCCGTCAGTGCGGCGTGCACCCACGGTCTGTTCCTCAAGGACGCCTTCGAACGCATCAAGGCCGTTACGGACGAGGTCTACTCGACCGACACTCTCGGGAACGCCGCGGAAAAGGCGTCCGTGGCCCCGGACATCGCCGAGATCCTCCGGGCCGAGCTACCGTCCCCGTGACCCGTCCTCCCGGTGCGGAGCGACCCCGGTTGGCCACGGCGGCTTCGACCGACGACCTGTTGGAACTCCTCCAGACCGTCCGTCGCGAGCTCGTCCTCCGGGGGGAGGACTTCCAGGGTTCCTGGGTCGAGAAGGCCGCCGAGGACCTTCGGGCCGGTCGTCAACCCGGATGGTTCTACTCGCCGTCGAAAGGGACGGGGGGTCTCGCGTTCGGAAACGTCCGGGGAAGTCGGGCGTGGGGCCACGTCCACTCCACGGACGAATCGGATTCCGTGCAGCTCTCCCTGGCCCTCCTGGACGGCCTCGGTTCCCCGGCGACGACGGTCAATGTCGGTTTCACCGGACTGACGGTGGACGCCGAGCGCCGTCTGCTCTCGACCCTCACGGCCCGACCCGGAGCGACCGTCATCGAACGGTTCTGCATGGTCCGAACGCTCCGCCCGGGCGACACCGATGCACCCTCGGTTCCGCCGGCCGGGCTCGAGCGGGTCCCCGCGCGGGACATCACGCTCGCCGCGCTGGCGGACCTCGACTGGCGGGCGTTTCGGGGTTCGGTGGACGACCAGCTCGTCGGGGGCGACCCCGAAGAGTACTCCCGGGTCCTCACCGGACTCCTCGGGAACGCGCTCGGTCTGTTCCTGGACGCGGCCTCTACCGCCCTCATCGAGACCGAGCCGACCCGCCTGATCGGGGGGATCCTCACCGCGGAGGTCTCCGCCCGGGAAGCGGTCTTCGTCGACATCATGGTCGACCCCGAGCGGCGGCAAAAGGGGTACGGGCGCTTCTTGCTCCGGTGGGCGCTTCGCGCCCTGGTCGGGCTCGGTTACGAAAAGGTACGCCTTTGGGTGACCGCGGTCAACCTGCCCGCGGTTCGATTCTACGAGGCGGAAGGGTTTCGGCGGGTCGCCACGACCAGCATCTATCGTTGGGAGCGGCCGGTCGGCGAGCCGCAGCCGCAACGGTCGCGATAGGGACACTGCTCGAACATCCACGAAGGGCAGGCCTCGAGGAGGGTCGGGTCGGCACTCGCGCGCGACGCCTCGAGTCGACGGGTGCGGGCGCGCCAGACCCGGGAGAAGGTGACCGAGGGCTCGAACCGATACTCGAGCACCTGGATCCGCTCCGCCTCCGCGGCCTTTTCATAGCCGAGAACGAGCCGACCACGGTCCGTCCCCGTCGCCACGCACCGGAATCCCAACTGGAGGGCGTATTGGGGGGACCGCTCGACGACCGTCGCCGGGTCGAGACGCTGGGAAGCGCGGGACGTGCGAACCAGCACTGGGGCCCCCCGGAGCCCGCCCACTTCCTCGTCCGGTTCGTCGGCGAGCGTGGGCAGCCGGGTCGCTTCCCCCACCGGACCGATATCCAGGGCTTCGACGAGGCGGGAGTACGTGTCCGTGTCGGACTCGAAGGGCGGTGCCGCCCCCGTGGGAGGGGAGGGGGTCGACTCGAAGTACGCACGTCGGGGATAGAGCAAGTCCCGGAATCGTCGGATCGTCGGAGGGCGGGCAACGCTCCAACGGGCCCGTACCGCCTCCTCGAGCTGCTCCGCGAGGTCCTTCCGCGGAGTCACGTGGGGCTCCGCGCCTACGGTCACGGAGTCGCCGATGGGCTCGTCACCGGTGCAATCGCACACGGCGGCCCCTCGGAACTCGCATCCGCGAGCGTACCACGGGCACCGAGGTAGACCGCCTGCCGAGCCGGTCGCGCGAGCGGCGGTCAGGTCGCGAACCCGTTCCGCCATCGCGTCCTGGACCGATCCCATCGAACCGAATTGAAGGTCGAAGGTCGCGGCGGTGCGGACCTCGTCTCCGCTCGTCTGTAGGTAGACGAGGCGCGCCGCGTCCACCCCCAACAAGGCGGAGTACATGGCGACCTGGTCCACGTGGTCGGGTCGTTCGGTCACCGGGTCGGTCGACGGCGGAGGGTAGGCACTCGTCTTGATCTCGATCGGTCGTTCGCTCAGGACGTCCACGCGACCCTGCACCTGGTCGTCGTGCACCCGGACCTCGAGTTGTCCTTGCGGGGCGAACACCAGCCCCAAGATCCGGTGGAGCCGACGTCCACTCTCCAGGAGCGCTTCCCGCTCCGGAGTGATCGGGGGCGACCCGACCGTGAAACGCCAGTAAGCCGGTCGGAGGGAGAGGAGGTCGGTGACGCTCGTGCGTCGGGCCGCGCCGGGAGGACGCATCCGGCGGGCGAGCTCGCGAGCCAGCTCCACGTCCTCTCGAACCGACACGGAGCCCTGCCAGTCGGGCTCGGGCGGGAACGATGCGCCCAGGGACACGTCCCTCGGAGCCCTCAGGGGTATAGGAGCGTGCGCCGGCGGGAAGTCGCTATACCCCTGCGGCCCGTCGTGCGATCATGACGGAGGCCGCTCGGCGTCCGCTCATCATCGGAAGCGGCATCGCGGGGCTGTATGTCGCCCTCCGGGCCCGCGAGCTCGGCCTACGCCCCACCATCGTGACCAAGTCCCGATTGGAGGATTCGAACACACGGTACGCCCAAGGGGGGATCGCCGCGGCCCTCGGGCCCGATGATTCGCCCGCCCGTCATTTGGCCGATACCGTACGCGCCGGTGCGGGGCTGGTCGATCTCACCGCCGCCCGCATCCTCACCTACGAAGCTCCGAAACGGATCGCGGACCTGGTCCGGTACGGCGTCCCGTTCGATACGATCGAAGGACGCATCTCGCTCGGACGCGAAGCCGCTCATTCGCGGGCAAGGATCCTGCACGCCGGCGGCGACGCCACCGGCTTGTCGATCGAGGAAACCCTCAAGCGGCGGGTCCTCGATCAGGGGATCGACGCTCGCGAGCGTACGGTGTTGCGGGCGCTACGAACCGACGGACCGGACGGTCTCGAGGCGGTACTCTCCGGAGAGGACGGAGGGGGGGTCGAAGTGGAGACCGGACGGCCCGTCGTCCTCGCCACCGGGGGGGCGGGCAGCTTGTACCGCGAAAGCTCCAATCCCTCCATCGCCACCGGAGAGGGAGTGGCGATCGCGTTCCGTGCGGGGGCCCACCTCACGGACATGGAGTTCATCCAGTTCCACCCCACGGTGTTCGCGCGCGAGGGTTCTCCTCGGTTCCTAATCACCGAGGCGTTGCGGGGCGAGGGGGCGCTCCTCCGCAATGCGAAAGGGGAGCGGTTCCTGATGCGCGCTCACCCGGACGCCGAGTTGGCCCCCCGCGACATCGTCGCTCGCGCCATCCGACGGGAGCTCGACCGAACGGGGCAGCCTACGGTCTTCTTGGACGCCACGGCGATCCCGGCGGACCGGCTGTACGCTCGATTCCCTACCATCACCCGATTCTTGGCGACCTACGGTCTCGACCCCGCCCGGGACCTGATCCCGGTCGCCCCGATGGCCCACTTCATGATCGGCGGCGTGACGACCGATGTCGAGGGTCGCTCGTCCGTCCCTGGCCTGTACGCGTGCGGGGAGGTCGCGTCGACGGGAGTCCACGGGGCCAACCGCCTCGCGAGCAATTCGCTGCTCGAAGGTCTGGTATTCGGAGAACGCGTGTCCCGGCACCTCCTCCACCCCACCTCGGGGGGCCCTCCTCCCCCGGCGCGAACGGTCACGATCCCCGTGGTCGGAGGCGCTGGGCGTCGGGGATCCGCCGCGGCGATGGAGGAAGTCCGTACAAGTCTGTGGAACGACGTCGGAATCGTGCGAGACGCCCGCAGGCTTCGGACGGCGCTGACGACCTTTGCTCGGATCGCGGCCGAAGTCGAACCGGCCTCCCCCGATGTCCCTCCCGGTCCGCTCGCGAACGCCGCCCTCACCGCCACGCTGATCGCGGGGGCGGCCCTCCAACGGACGGAGAGTCGGGGGGCCCACTTCCGTTCCGACCACCCCCTTCCACTTCCGGCCTGGCGGCTCCACATCGGCTTAGCGGCCGCTCCCGCTCCTCCCCCGGGAAAGCGCCGGGCTCCGACAACGGTTAAACCCCGACGGAGGTCGTCGGACTGATGGACCTCTCGCTCTCGGACGAGGAGAGAGAGCTGCGGGAGGCGGCCCGGCGCTTTGCCCGGAAGGAGATCGCTCCCGTCGCGGAGCGGATGGACCGCGAGGAATACTTCCCGCGGGACGTGTTTCGTCGGCTCGGAGACCAAGGATTCCTCGGGATCACGATCCCCACGGTGTACGGAGGGCTCGGTCTCTCGTACCTCGCCCAAGCACTGATCCTCGAGGAGATCGCCCGAGTCAGCCCGGCGCTCGCCTTGAGCGTCGGGGCCCACTCGAACCTCTTCGCCGACAACCTCGCGCGGAACGGGACCCCCGCCCAATGCGAATCCGCCCTGCCGGCGATCGTCACCGGGCAGTCGGTGGGGGCGCTCGCGCTCACCGAACCCCAGGCCGGCTCGGATGCCGTGGCCGTTCGGACACGGGCCGAGAAGCGGGGGGACCATTACGTCCTCAACGGCTCGAAACAGTTCATCACCAACGGGCCGGTCGCCGATTGGCTTCTGGTCTACGCCAAGACCGCGCCGGAACGAGGAGCGCACGGCATCAGCGCCTTCTTGGTCTCGAGCGAAACCCCCGGATTCACCGTCGCCAAGCGACTCGACAAGATGGGCATGCGGGGTTCTCCCACGGGCGAGCTCAGCTTCCAGGACTGTCCGGTCCCGGCCGATCACTTGGTCGGAGAGGAGAATGCCGGGGTAGCGATCATGATGAGCGGACTGAACGTCGAGCGAGCGGTCCTCGGCGGGATCCCGGTCGGCATCATGGCCGAGTGCCTCGAACGGTCGGTCGAGTACGCGCGTACCCGGGAGCAGTTCGGCCAGAAGATCGGGCACTTCGAACTGGTCCAGGCCAAGTTAGCCGACATGTATGCCGACCTCGAGGCCTCTCGATGGCTCGTCGCCGCCGCGCTCGACTCGGTCGGTCGCGACCGACGGAGCCTGCGAGCGAGTGCGGCGGCCCTGACGTTCGCGTCCGAAGCTTCCACGCGGCACGCCCTCGCCGCGATCCAGATCCACGGAGGGTACGGCTACATGCGCGACCTTCCGCTCGAGCGACTCGCCCGGGATGCGAAGCTCCTCGAGATCGGAGCCGGTACCAGCGAGATCCGACGGTTGGTTGTCGCCCGGGAACTCCTCGGACCTGAGTTCCGCGAGCCCCCGGCCGAAGGCGCTGGTCGCGAACGCTTATAGTAGCCGGGCGACCATCGCAGCATATGGCCGGGCGAGCGCCGGCGGGTTCGGGAACTCCGTCCACCGCCCTTCGTTTGGAGATCCTCAAGGAGCTTCAGTCGATCCTGGAGGATCGCGAGGTCCGCGACCGCCTCGACCGGGGCCCGCTCTCCGAGACGAAGGGAAAGGAACACTGGATCCTCCACCTGCTGCTGCGCGCGCAGGAATCGACCACGTCTCACTTCGACACGCTCATCCAGAGCGCCTACTCCAACCTCACCGCGCGGATCCAGTCGGTCGAAGACCACCTCCAGCGCGGGGACGCGGTCCAGGACGCCCTCGGCGGCGAGATCAAGATCCGGTTGCAGGAGATCGAGAACGGGGTCGCCGACCGGGTTGGCCGCGAAGTCGCGACCGGCATCGAGACCTCGGGCCAGAAGATCTCCCAGGACCTGCTCGCGAGCCTGGACGCGAAGTGGAAGCCCATCGGCGACTCGGTCGAGTCGTTCGCCCAGCGCTCTTCCCAACTCACAAAGGACCTTTCCGACACGTTCCGGGTGGCGACCCAGAACCGGCTCCTCCTCAACGAGAACGCCCGTCGGATCATCGACCTGGGACGGGACATCCTCGCGCTCGAGGAGAGCCTCAAGCTCTCCCTCTCCAAAGTCCTCGAGGAGGGTCTGGCCCCGCTCGAGCAGCGGGTCGCGGCGCTCGAAGGACGGACCAATGGGGCCGACACCGGTGACTCGGCGGCGCACGACACCGCGTCGAACGGCACCTGACGCACTCCCGACCCATGCGCCTCTCTCGCTCGCACCCACGCTACGCGAGTCTTCGCATTCGCGCCCAGCTCGCGGAGTTGAGTCGGGCAGGGTTGGTCGCGCCCGAGGGTCTCATCGCCCACGGTCGCGGGGAGGCGTTCGACTACCTGCTCGGGGAACGCACGTCCGCGAGTGCCCGGCTGGCCGAGCGCAGGGCGGCCGATTGGCTTCGCACGGCGCGTCGTCCGGTGTTCAGCGTGAACGGGAACGTGGCGGCTCTGGCGGCCCCCGAGGTCGCTCGACTCGCCCGCGCGTGTCCCGAGCTGCTGATCGAGGTCAATCTTTTCCACCGCACCCCGGCGCGGGCTCGGGCGGTGGCCGCCCGACTTCGAGCGGCCGGTGTCCGCGAGATCCTCGGGGTTCGGCCGACCGGGCGCCTCTCGGGACTTCCTTCCGATCGCGCGCTGGTCGACCGGCAGGGGATCCTCATCGCCGACCTTTGTGTCGTCCCCCTGGAAGATGGGGACCGGACCACGGCCCTTCGAGCCCTGGGAAAGAAAGTGATCTCGATCGACCTCAATCCGCTCTCCCGCACGAGCCAGGAAGCCAACCTGCCGATCGTGGACGAGCTCCGTCGGGCACTCTCCCACATCGCCGACGACCTGGAGCGGGGGAGATCCGTCGCGCGCACCGGTCGCTTCCCGCGGTTTGACCGCCGTGCGGCGCTCGCCGATGCGCTCGGTACGATCGGGCGAAATCTCAAGCGGGCGGCGTCGGCTCGGCCGCGCTCTGGCGGACGGCGGGGAGTAGCTTTGCGGCGACCCGCTCGAGGAACCGGCGGTCGCTCTCGTCGAACGCCTTGACCTGGTTGCCGTCTATATCGATCTCCCCGAGGACGGTTGGCCCGGCCCGGATCGGGACGACGATCTCGGACCGGGTGGATAGGAAGCACGCGAGGTAGTCGGGGGAGGCTCGGACGTCATCGACGATGACCGTCCGGTTTTCGCGCGCCGCCTGACCACAGATCCCCCGGTCGAGGGGGATGCGAGTGTGCTCGGTGGCCTCGGGGCCATTGTAGGCATCCAGGACTAGGGTCGAACCGTCCAACCGGTAGATGCCGACCCACGGGTAATGGGAAAACTCGTGGACCAAGAACCGACAGACCTCGGCGAGGGCGTTCCGGCCCTGCAGGTGGAGGAAGATCGAATCGATCTGCAGCAGGGC
>JAKIVW010000072.1:4463-8964 GCA_022750355.1 Thermoplasmata archaeon | reverse complement strand
AACAGGTCGGCCTGGGCCAGGACTCGGAAAGCAGCGTCGCGATGGGCCGCATCGGGCGCGAAGTGCGCGACGTTCTCTTCGATCCAGGGGAGGAGCTCGTCGGGGGGTGCGTCCAGTCGATCCTGCACCTCCACCCCTCGAAAGTAGCGTCGGGCGCTGAGGGCCTCCTCAACGAGACGCTCAAAGTCCGAGGTCAGGTCGCGGACCCCGAGTACCGTCAGTTGTGCCGGGCCCGGGGGGAGGGGTGCGATCGCTTCCAGGTCGTTCATCGCCGCCCGAAGATCCCCGTGGGCCTTCCGCACGATCGCGTCGATCGCCCCGGAACCGAGGGCAATCCCCTCCAGCTGGGCAATGCGGGTCAGGTGGGCCGACACCTCGGCGTCCCGGATCGGGAAGAACTTGAGCCGGACCACTCCGGTCCGAAAGACCGCCGAATATCGGGTCAACGTCTGCTCGTCGTTCACGGTGAGGACGAGGGGTTGGCGGGTCTCCTTCACCAATCGCGCGATCGCCGCCAACCCCCCCCGGTCCGACAGGTCGCGGGGACGAGTGCCCCCTTTCCAATCCCCGAGGTCGCGTTGCGCCGGGGAGAGCTTGGTCCAGGCGCCCCGACCCGCGGTCCGCGGGACGTCCTCCCACTCCTTGAACGCGGGAGGCTTTCCCCCCACGACCAGACCCCACGCGGAGTTGAGCGCCTCGACCGTGCCGTACCGTCCTCGAAGGAATTCACGCAGGCCGGTCGGCGCGGGCGCGGATTTCGCCGCCTCGGTGAGGCGTCCGGTCAGGCAATCCGCTTCGTCCAGAAGAATGAGGGCGTGCGAACTTCGACCCTTCGCGACCCGGGACGTGAGGGTGTGCGTGATTGACGCCCGGCCGGCGACCTGCTCGATCGCGGACTCGTTCCGGGCGTCGGACGCATTCATCTCCACGAGCGTCCAACCGTACTCCTCGGCGAGGGCGAGCGCCGTGGACGTCTTCCCGGTCCCGGGAGGACCCGCGAGAACGACGGCCCGACGCGCGGGCGTCTGGCCGGTCGACCATTGCTCGGCCCAGGCGCGGAGTTCCGACTTCCCCTTCCCCCCGCCGACGACGTCGTCCAGTCGGTGCGGCCGATGCCGTTCCGACAACGGCAACCGGGGAGTGCTCTCCGTGACCATCGACCGTGGGACGCCTGCGGGAACTTAATGGCTCGGCGCCCGCGGGACGCCCGGTCGGCCGCTAGGTCGCGGCGCGCGCGTCCACCCAGCTTCGAACCCGGAGTTCCAACTGGTCGAGCGGAAGCGCACCTTCTCCCAGCACCAGGTCGTGGAAGGCGCGGACGTCAAACCGTTCTCCGAGGCGGGTCTCGCCGAGGGTCCGCATCTCCCGGATCTTCAACTGTCCCATCTTGTAGGCCAGGGCCTGGCCCGGCCAAACGATGTACCGGTCGACCTCGACGACGATGGACGGGTCGTCCATCCCCGTGCTTTCCCGGAAGAATTGAATGGCCTGCTCGCGGGTCCATCCCATGGCATGCATTCCCGTATCGACCACGAGGCGCGTGGAACGCCAGGCGTCGAAGACGAGCTGTCCGTACTTCGAATAAGGGTCCGTGTAGAACCCTAACTCCTCGCCCAGGCTTTCCGCGTAGAGTCCCCAACCTTCGATGAAGGCGGTCGGGCCGCTCCAGCGCCGGAATTCGGGCAGGTGCTCGAGCTCCTGGGCGAGAGCGATCTGAAGGTGGTGGCCGGGCACCGCCTCGTGGAGCGATAGCGCCTCCATCTGCCAACGGCGACGACTCCCGACGTCGTAGGTGTTGGCGTAAAAGTAGCCGGCCCGACCCGTGGCCGGAGCCCCGGACATGTAGTACGCCGCGGGGGACGTCCGTTCGCGATAGCTCGGGACGGCCATAACGCCATACGGAAGCCTCGGGAGTCGACCGAAGAGACGCCCCAACTGCGGGTCGGTCGTCTTTCCCAGCACCCGATAGCCATCGACCAGATCCTCGCCCCGGCTCCAGAAGAAGCGAGGGTCGGTGGCGAGGAAGGAAGTGAACTGTTCGAACGTTCCCGAAAATCCAGAACTCACCTTGATCGCCTCCATCTCCGAACGAACCCGCCGGACTTCGCGAAGACCGATCTCGTGGATCTGTTCCGGAGTCAGGGCGGTGGTGGTCATTCTCCGGACCAGGTAGGCGTAGGTGGCCGGGCCACCGGCAAGCGCCGAGGCTCCGACCTCCTCCCGGCACTCGGGGAGATATTGGTTCACGAGATAGTCCCGGAGCGAGGTCAAGGCGGGAGCGACCTCATCGGCGTACGCTGCCCGTGCTTCGGACCTCAGTCGGCTCGTCTCGGAGGGTCCGAATCGAGTGGGAAGCTCCCCGAACGGGGCGAGGAGGGCGCTCCCCATCGGGTCGGGGTTGAGCAGGTTCTGGACCTGGTCCGGCAGCCCGAGGACCGAAATCTTCGGTGGTGTAAACCCCGCCCTCCGGCCCGCCTCCAGCAGGTTCTGTTGGTCTCGGATGGCCCGGTGCAGCGAGCGCAAGCGGGTCAGTCGATCTTCAAAGTCGGCGACTCGCTCCCGAGGTGCCATGTCCATCATGTCGGTGGCCGTGATGTGAATCCCCTCGAGTTGGTTCATCGGCATCCGCAGGTCGTGGGGTTCCCCCAGGTCGAACGGAAGAGGATCGTATCCGATGCGGGCTCCCACTTCGGCCGTCTCCAAAAGCCCGCGGTAGAGGTCGAAATTGAGCCGGTCGACCGGAGAGAGTTGATTCTGGTCCAGCCCCAGCAATCGGGCATGGCTTTCCGTGAGGTGGGCGCGCCGTCTCGACACGCCTTCGGTCGAGTCATCGGTCCAGCGGTCGTTGCACCCAGGAATCCCGAACCCCGTCCCCAGCTCGGGGTACTCCCCGATCCAGCGCTGCCAATCTTCGGTGAGGTAGGCGCGGAGTTCGGCAGGCCTTCCGGCTTCATGATGGGATGCAGGCATGGCTTTTCCCACGTTTGGCCCCGGACGAACCGACCGGCCCTATATGAGGAGACGGCCGTGCGATGCCGCGCGCGCTTTCTTTGTCGGCCCTCGTCCGCCCCCGAAGCGGTCCTCGCATCCAGCACCGTTCTCTACCGGCCCGGAATATGTTCGACATGCCGGCACCGTCGGGGGCGGCCATCCCGCAGCGCGAATTCGCCCGGAACCGTCCGAGCCTTTCCCTTCTCGCTTTCACGGTAACCCCCTCGCAAGTTCCGGCGGAGGCCGCCGACCGCAGCGTCGTGGAGCGACTGCGTCAGGCCCGGCGTGCCGGGGTGACCACCTTCGACCTCGCCGATAGCACGGACTCCGCCCGATCGGAACGGCTATTCCGTGAGGCGTTCCCGAGCCCCGACCCGGCACTGGTGGTGATCGTCGGGCGGCGGATCGAAGACCTGGTCCGGAGGGATGAGCCGGGCCTTCACTCGGCGGACTCTCGAGATGGCGTGGAGGAACGACTCCGCCTCTCCCTGGAGGTTACGACCCGTCGCCTCCGGCCGCATCGACCGGGAATCCTGGAATGGACCGACGACGCCAACTTCCCCCTCTCCGAACAAACCTGGGCTGGGCTCGGGCCTCAGGGACCATCGGAACCGTACCTCTGTCGTCGATTGAATTCGGGGGATGAGCGAGCCCCGCTCGCGTCTCGGGGCGCTTCACGTTCCGAGCTCTTATCCGGTGACCTCTCCCTCCTCGAGACGAAATGGGTCACTCGGTGGAGCGGCCGGGCGGAACACGGGGGCGTCGGCTTCCTCGCTCGAGATTCCTTCGCCGGCGGTCGGCTCGACGGAACCCGGGCCTCGGGGACGGGTGTGGAACGGGGACCCTCGGCGGGCCCGATCCGTCTTCGAGAACTGGAAGCCGAATTTGCGCCGCTGCTCCGGCTCTCCTTCCTCACCGAGGACCGACGTCGAACGATGGCCCAAGCCGCCGTTCGGTATGCCGCTCATTGGCCGTGGGTCAAGTCGGTTATCGTTCCTTTGCCGACCTCGGATCGGATCGGGGAGGTGCTCGCGAGCTTCGACGCTCCCGCGATCTCGGCGGCCGAGATGGCCCGGGTGAGTCCGCCGGGTGGGGCGTCGCATCCGGAGCGTCCCTAGTCGGCGCGTTGTCTCTTATAGACGCCTCGACTCGCATTCTCGTGCTCAACGTAGGGGACACCGCTCCGGACTTCACCGCCCCATCGGCCGGTGGGACGATGTTCCAGCTCTCCTCCCTACGGGGACAGCCCGTGATCCTCTTCTTCTTCCCCCGCGCCAACTCGCTCGGGTGTACGATCGAGACCCGCGCCTTCGCGGACCATTTTTCCGAGTTCCAGGCGGCCGGGGTTTCCGTCGTCGGCGTGAGCGTGGACCCCTTGTCCGCCCAGAAACTGTTCGCGACCAAGTGTGACGTCGCCTTTCCCTTGGTCTCGGACGGGGACAAATCGATCGCCAAGTCCTACGGGGTACTCGGGTTCCTGGGGTTTGCTCGCCGCGTGACCTTTTTCTTG
>JAKIVW010000072.1:0-4453 GCA_022750355.1 Thermoplasmata archaeon | reverse complement strand
CGAATCCCCACGTCAAACGCGCCCTCGAACGGATCGGACGGCCCTCGGTCTCGAATCCTTCCAAACCGCCCACCCCCCCGTGAGCGCTGGGACCTGGAACGGTCCGATCGGAATCTCGAGTCGTGACGGCCCGCTCGGGACGATACTCGAGGGGCGTCGCAGGCGGGCCGGCGGGCGACTTCAGCCGCGGATGATATTGTACAGGCTCAGGGTCGTCAGCAGGCTGTTGGGCTGACCGACATAGACGAAGGAGAGGGAGCAGGCGCCCGGGACCTGGAAGCACCAGGACGGGGCCCCGTGATAGTCGTCACAGTCCGGACCCGGCCCGCAGTCCCCGTGGGACCCGTCGTTCTCGCCCGCCACGTCCGGGTCGAACGGCGAGGAGGTGTGGACATACATGATGAAGGTGTCCCCGTTCTCGAGGAACCCCGCTTGGTTCGGGTCGATCGGGACGAAGATCCCGAAGCGGTTGTAGAGGGTGCTGTAGGAGCCGCTCGGCACGAACGAGCCGCACTTGTTGAGGTGTGGCGCGTTGGGGGCCGGTCCCGTGGAGCTACCGGGGTACCAGGTCATGGTGTCCAAGGTTCCGTTCACGAACACCGTGTTGTTGCAAAGGAAAATGATCTCCACGTCGCTGAGCGGGATCACGTCGGGGCTGTGGGCCGATACGATGAACTGCGTCGAATTCATCTGCGAAAAGTCACCCGTGGGTGGTGTGCCACTGCACTCGGTGTTGTGGACATTACTGCCCGTGACGCCCCCGGTCACATTGGAGAGTCCGCCGTTCCACCATGCGGTGAAATTGTTGCCATAGTGCTTTCCGTTCTCTGCGATGACCGGGCCCGCCGCAAAGGTCCCGGCGATCGCGTAATTCCCCCCGTTCACGTAGTAATCGTCGGTGACGTTGGTCGTCGAGCTCGAAACCTGGGTATTGTAGTTGAGCCACGCCGGGAACCACGGGAGGCAGTCGGTGGGGTCTCCCCAGACCGGATTGCTCGTTCCGGAACGGATCGAGAACGAGATCACGGGCGCCGGCGAGGGGGTGTTGATCTTGAAGGTCCACAGAAAGACGCCGGCGATGACCGTGATGGCGACGAGCAGGATCGTGGCGATGGTATTGGAGACGGCGCGATTACGGCGTCGCCGCCCGCTGGTCAGACGCCCCATCGAGGTAAACATGCCGGGGTGTGGGTTATCAACTTTGTGGGAGTAACATTCGCTGTTCGATGGTGAGCCACCGAAACGGACGCCGCTCCGCTCGGGGTTGGAAGCATTAACTACCTGAGCCGCGCCTGGTACCCGCGGGAGGGTCCCATCGAGGATATTCGTGGCCCCCCAGGCCGGCCGCCCCGCTCGGACCCGGGGCCGAATCGTATCCTGATCGTCGGCTGCGCCGTCGTGGTAGCCCTCTTCGCCGTCGTGTGGGTCACCGCCCCGGAGTGGGAGCGATCGCTCGGCCCGGTCCAACCTCAACCCGCGTCAGAGAGCTTCGTCTTCATGAACCTCACTACCTGGTCGTTTTCCGGCCCCGCAACCTGCTGGCAGTCGCCGGTCTTCAGCAATGGAGGAACGGTCCTGCTCAACGGCACTTTCAATACGTCGGTGTCGCTGGTGTCTCCGGCCGGTTCGAGCGGACCGACCTGTACGGCGGAGTCGGTCGGGACCCTTACCCGCGGCTTCATCATCCAGAGCACGAACGCCCCGGTGACCGTCGCCCCCGGCGGGTCGGCCCGCCTCTTCGTCAATCTCACCGTTCCCTCCGAACCGTATACCGGACCGCTCTCGATGTCGATCCTGACCCGCTCCCCGTAAGTCGTGGCGAATCGATCCAGGGTTTCCAATGGCCACGATGTCGCGTCACGGGATTTGGTTCGTGGCCGGAGGTTGTGCGACCGCCCTTGCGATCTTGGTCGTCATTCTTTTTTTCATTCCGTCGGCCGCTCCCCCACCGCCGGTCACCATCGAATCGATCGATTGGCAGATCGCCCAGACTCCGCCCGTGAATGGCACCCCCGAATTTGCCGAACTCTGGATCAATCAATCCGGACCGGTGTGGGGGTTCCCTTTCCAGATTCGCGCAGGGGGCTCGTTCAACGACTCCTTGGTGATCGTGAATGACGAACCGCGGAACGTGTACATTTGTGGGGCCTCGATCGCCCCCCCTCTCTACATCGTCAGCACGAACCCCACCTTCCCCATGGTGGCCACGCTCGAGGAGGACAACTTGTTGATCCTCACCCTCTCCGTGCACGCCACCGCCGGAGCCTCGGTCAATGAAGCGGGAGTGATCAACGCCCTGGGATGCGGCCTCCCGTCCAGCAGCGGGTCCTGACGCGGCGGCAGGGGAACCGCGTCGGCTCGACCCGGAGACGCTCGTGCGGGCGGTTGGGATTGAGCTCGTGGGTCGAGTACAAATGGCGATCCCGAAAAACGCGATACCTGCGTCAAGGCAGTAC
This sequence comes from Thermoplasmata archaeon, assembly GCA_022750355.1. Lineage (GTDB taxonomy): Archaea > Thermoplasmatota > Thermoplasmata > Lutacidiplasmatales > UBA184 > Lutacidiplasma. The sequence goes on along the minus strand of JAKIVW010000072.1, from coordinate 1,997 downwards.
GTTGTCCCGGCCCGGCAACGAGTGGGCAGGGGCGTACGAAAACTCCCCGGGTAAAGTCGGGCCCACGGGACCCTTGGACCATCCCGGGCGGACGGGACTCCCTAATCAGCCCATGGGGTTTGGGTCGGGGCTGGGAATCGCCTCTGCCCAATCGGGAGGCGAGGTCGTTGACTGTGGACGCTTGGCGCCGCCTTGGCCCTCCCGCTCTGCGTGCCGACTATGCGCGTGCACGCCAGGTCGCGCGTGAGCTCGCCCGCCAGTTCGCCAAGAAGGGCGCGCGTGCTGTCTTGCTGTCGGGGAGCTGGGCTCGGAGGGATGCTAGGCGCTCCTCTGACCTTGACATCTGGGTATTGGGCAAGGCGGGCGCGCCCTCGCATTCGTGGCGAGAACCGTTCATGGTGTCGGTAAGTCGAATCAGCTCGAGTGCGGAGCGTCGTAAGTTACTGGAGCCGCCGCAGACTGGCGAACTCCTTGGCGCCTGGCGTACCGCGATCACACTTTACGACCCGCACGGGGAAGCTCGCCGCCTCCGTGACGAGGCCCGTAATTTTCGTTGGGAACAGGTCAACCGGAAGTGTGACCGCTGGGTTGCACGCTCCATGGTAGCCTGGGGAGAGGAGGCAGTCAAGATCGTCAACTCGATGGCACGCGGCGAGCAGGATACCGCCGCGGTCCAGCGAAACCTGCTTGCCGACTCCCTGGTGTTCGTAGTGGCAGTTCATCGGAGGATAGCTTGGGTGACAGACAACGGCCTCTGGAATCGACTTGGCCGAGAAGAAGGCTCGCTCTGGTGGAACGCTCAGCGGCGAGCCCTCGCCCTGGATGGCGAGACGCTCGAGCAGAGCGTCGAGGCCGCACTGAATCTCTATGCTCTCACCGCACGTCGAGTGCGGTCCGTCTTACTTCCGGCCGAGCTTGCCATCCTCGAGCACGTTTGTGCCATCATTCGCCGAGAGAGGACCTTTCGGGGCAACGTTCGCGACGCGATGGGTTGAGATAAGTTTCTACTGGTTCGAAACCGGCTCTTTGTGGAGGGACCAGTCCTTCCGCGCTGGCTTTGGCCAATTCCCAACCAGGGGGTTCTCTTTGGGCCCTTTTGACAATCTCCGGCTTTGAGAAGGGTCAGCCCTACGGCGGCGGAACTCGGCCTCTCAGAAGGGACCTGACTCCAACGGCCGGGCGTCCGCCCCTGCCACCCTGCAGCCGCCAGAGGGGTTTGACGATTCGTTCAATCCCGCCTCATTTTTATCCGGCGAGAACGCGGCTTTTCGACGTACTCCCCCCGCAGCGGGCGACGGGGGCCCTTCGGCTTTACCAACGGACGCGCCGAGAAGGTGGGATTGGTCCCGGCGTTCTCTATGGCCCGGACCCCGGCGCGGGGCGAGACGGTGCGATCACCGACCGTGGTGGGCGTCAGGGAGATTGCGATGCAGCGGCATTCGATTGGAGACCGACCACGGGAGAGGCCGGTTCCGGGGAGACGAGTCTGGAGCCCCGATTACTGGAGACCTGCGGTGACAACGAAAGATTCGCGAATGCGGGGACTCAAGTAGCGGGAGGGCAGTCGGGTGGGGGTCCGGACCAATGACCGAGCCCCGACGTGCGTTTCTGGTCACGCCCGACGGGGGCCAACCGATTCGGTGGCCGGACGGACTACCGAGTCTAATCAAAGCAAGAGCCGAAACCACCGGCGGGACTTTCGCCCTTCTCGAACACACCGTACCGCCTAAGAGTGGACCCCCGCTCCACATCCATGGCCGGGAGGACGAAATGTGGTTCATTCTCGACGGGAATCTCCGGTTCAAAGCGGACGATGCGATTTTCCTGGCTCCCGCCGGTTCCTTTGTCTTCGTTCCTCGGGGTACGCCCCATTGCTTACAGAACATCGGGGATGGTCCTGCCCGCTACCTGGAGATGTTCGCCCCTGCGGGAATGGAGAGGTTCTTCGAGGAGATTTCACAACAACCCGAGGGAGAGGGTGCCCCCGAGGTCTACCG
>JAKIVW010000198.1 GCA_022750355.1 Thermoplasmata archaeon | reverse complement strand
TGGATACACGGGGGGCGGCATCCGTCGGCGCTCGGCGATCACGACCACGACCGCGGCGACCACGAGGACCACCACGGCGATCCCGACCAGCCCTGCGAGTCCCCGGAGCGAGCCGGTGCCGGCCGGACCTCCGGCGGGGCAACCCGCGCCGGTGAGCAGGCAACCTTGCTGTGTTTGAGCCGCCCCGACCGTCTCGGGAAGGCCTTGGATGTCCGTCGCCGGTGCCGAGTCGCCCGAACCGACCGAGCTCGCGACGATCCCGGTCCCACCCGGGACCGCCGTCGTGGTGGAGTTCGGGTTGATCGTGCTCGAGTCGTAGACCCACGCCGAAGCCCCGATCCCGACGTGACCTCCCTCCGAAGCCCGCGCGTCGAGGTACGTCATCGAGGCGCTGGCCGACCCGTTCTGCTGTGCGACCCACGGTTGAGAGCCCCCGTCGAACATATCGGTCGCACTCGGCAGGAGCAGGAATCCCTCCCGCACGTTGAAGGGGCCGACGATCCGCAGGGCCACCTCGGGGTACGACACTCCCGCGAGGACGACCGTGTCGGACGGGGAGTAGCTACCATACACGGAGACGGTCCCGTTGGCCGGGAGAGAGAAGTTCCCCGTGACCGGGCCGACCCGAGCGGAGCCTCGGGGACCCATGTTGTTCGCGAAATAACTGAAATCGGCCGACGCATGCGCCACGAATTGGCTCGATGAGTTCCAAGACTGGGCCGAGTCGAGTCCCGTCGGAAAGAGTCCGAGTCCGGGGGTGAAGTGGACGGAGGTGGTCGAGAGAACGTTCGCGCTCGCGTAGTGGGAACGGCTGCTCCCGACCCGGTCCAACGGCAGGTAGGAGTTCGACGACTCGGTCGCGTTCGCGTGGAGGTGCGATTCGGAGTTGTTGAGCGCGAGGGCCGGTACGGCGGTACCGTTCTCATCGACCGTCCCGGTCATGCTCAGATTCGCGCTCGCGTCGATGGTCTCATAGACGTGGTAGGAGACGTTGCCAAAATAGGCGGGCAGGTGGCAGGTCGGGTAGCAATAGTGCACCTCGAACAGTACGCCCATCGTCCGGTTGGCGGTCAACTCGAAGGAGGTCGCGCTGGTGTTGGTCTGATTCAGAATGACGGAATAACCGTAAGTGGCGTTCCCCGAGTACTGCCAGCCGTGCGAGGAGCCCTGGAAGGTGGCACTCTCGACTGCGCCGTAGGCCCACAGGGTATTCGTCGGTGAAGTCGATGGAGCCGATGCGGCGCCCGCAAGACCGACCGGCAGGACCAGCACCATCAGGGCGGCCAATCCGATCGCCGCCGCCATCGAGATCGTGTGTTGCCGTCCGGTCGTACTCATATTCGTCATCGGCCCTGGTCCGTGGGCAAAAATGCGGGCAACGGGTCTTAAGGGGGTGTGCCGAACCTCCCCCTGAGGCTTGGACCGCGTGCTAGACCTTCGCTTTCGAACGGAGGGCTTCCGTTGCGGGCGCTGACAGACTCCGAGGCGAGGGTCATCGCGGTCCTGCTGGCCGCCCGTCCCGACCGGGAGCGTGAACGACTCCGACAGGTCAAAGTCCCTCGTTCCACGTACCACGCCGTCCGTCGACGCGCATTCGAGGAACTCTGGTTGCGCGACCGGTACGTCCCCCACCCGAGTCCCCTCGGATTCCCGTTTGTGACATTTCTGCTCGGTCGGCCGTTCGCCGACCGGTTCGAGGAATTCAACGCGGCTGCCGCGGCCGACTCAGGGAACGTATTCCTTTGGACGGGGGCCCAAGTGGCCCTCGCGATCTTCTTCCACCGAAAACCGGAGGACGGACGGCGGTGGGCCGCTCGAGTAGTAGAACAGAAGCTCGGGGCCGCCCCCACGGTCGTTACGGTCGGGGCCGACGGCCCCACCGTCCCCGTGTACTTCGACTTCGAGGGCCTTTGGTGTCACCTGGCAGGCATCGCGGGAACGTTAGCTTACCCTCACGGCCTCGGAGGCGCGCGTCCTTCCGACGACAAAGAGGGGGAGGTCCCGTTGTTGACCTCGCATCGGGCCTGGGCCATCGGCGAACTCCTCCGCCGCCCGTTCACGGGCGAAGGAGAAGGCAAGGGGCCGCATTTGGTCGGTCCCTTCGGACTCCCGTATGCCCAGCGCCGCATGCTGGCCCGCGGTTGGGTCGATCACCGCACGTTCCTCGACCCCGCGCCGCTCCCGGCGTACCAAGGCAAGAGTCCGG
>JAKIVW010000071.1 GCA_022750355.1 Thermoplasmata archaeon | reverse complement strand
ATGCGGCCGCGGCCGAGCGCGTTCCCCGCGTAGAGGAGCTCGAGGACCGGGTCGAGGGCGGCGCGGGCGCCGGTCCAGAGCGTGAGCTGCCCCGGGGCGAAGCGGCGCGCGAGCCAGGGAAACAGCGCCGGGGAGGACGGCAACCCCGCCGTCGTACGGGCCCGATGGAGGCGGGGCGCGAGACGGAACCGGGGAGGGAGTCGCGGCGGACGGATCCGGGTCTCCTCCGGCGGAGCGAACGGGGCCGGGAGCGTCTCCTCTCCGAGGAGATTTTCGGGGATCGCGAAGACATCGAGCATCGAACGACCGGAACCGTTCGACGGCCGGGGCGCCTCTAAAGCGACCGCTCGGGGGGCGTTGAAACAGGTCGGGAACGGAGCGTTTCCCCCGCGAGGGTCACCGGAACCTCCCGGCGACCCGTCCGTTCCGGTCCCGTCTCCCGAGCGTAAATAGCAATTCTCGTTGCCGGCCCGACACGATGCGCTCCCACAGCGACCCACCCCGCCGGCGCTCCTTCCCGGACTGCCGGGTCGGAATCGCCCCCGTGTCGGCGGCCGTCGTTCTCACGGTCGTCCTCCTCGTGGTGGTGACCGCGGCGATCTCGTCCGTGGGTCCCGCGAGGTTGTCCCCCACGCTCGCCGCTCCCCGGATGACCCCGGTCCGCGTGCCGATCACACCGGGGGAAGCCGCCGCGCTGCACGGTCCGCCTCCTCCGCAGGCGCCGACGCTGGTCCGCTCCCTCGTCCTCCGCAACGACACAGTGGTCCCGGGATTGCCGAGCGAGACGAACTGTCCCGTGACGGGCGGCCTGACGGAGGGCGACGGCCAGCTCTTCGTGAGCTGCGGGAACTACGAGCAGATCCTCGAAATCAACGCGTCCACGTACGCTCTGGACGGGGTCATCTCCATCCCGACCGCCAACGGCTCCGAGGTCGGGGGGATCGCCTTCGACCCCGGGACGAACTGCATCTACATCGGGACGCAGGCGCTCGTCGGGCTGCACATCTACTCCAACCTCACCGGCTACAACCTCTCGACGGGGTCGTGGGGGCCGACCTGGCCGGCCGGCGGGGTCGTCGGAGCTCTGGAGTACGACCCGACGGACCAGTTGCTGTACGAGGCGGCGACGTACTCGGACACGATCAACGGGTACGACCCGGCCACCGGCTCGCCGGTCGTGTCGGTCTCCCTGCAGAGCTCCGTCGCGGTGGGCGCCACCGTCATCGACCCGACCAGCAATTGGATGTACGTCGGTCTCTCGGCCCAGGACGAGGTCGACGTCCTGAACCTCTCGAGCCAAGTGTTCGGCGCCGTCGTTCCGGTCCCCGGAAACGTCGGGGCCCTCGCCTACGACCCGGTGGAGAACGAGGTCTTCGTGACGATCTCCAACGCCAGCAACGTCACGGTCCTCAACGCCTCGTCGCACACGGTCGTGGGCGTGGTCCCGACCGGCGCGCAGCCCGACGGTGTCGCGTGGGACCCGGTCGGGGACGAGGTGTTCATCGCCAACGCGGGGAGCGCCAATATGACGATCGTGAATCCGTTCAATTTCACCGTGGAGGGCCTGGAAGCGGTAGGGCCGGCGCCGGGGGCGGTCCTGTTCGACCCGAACGGCTCGAGCATGGTAGTCCTCGTCGACGGGAATGCGAGCCTCGTCGCGCTCGACGACCTCACGGCACTACCGAAGGCGCACACGACCCTGGGGGCGTACCCGCTCGCCGTCGCGTACGACCCACGGATTGATGCGGTCCTGGTCGCGGACGGGCAGACCGATTCGTTGGTCGCCTACTCAGAGGGCCCGTGGACCTCTCCGGCCCGGGTCCAACTGGCCACGACCCCAATGTACCTGCTCGTCGATGCCGCGACCGACCGCATCTTCGTCGCCGACCAGCTCCCGAACCAGATCTCGGTCCTGAACGCCAGCACGCTCCGCGTCGAGTCGACCTTCCCCCTCGTCGGACAGCCGACCGAACTCGCCTACGATGCCAGTTCGGGCCTCCTCGTCGTGGCCGAGGCGGACGGGACGAACCTGACGTTCCTGAACGCGTCGAACGGTGCCTTGGTCGCGACGACCCCGTTCGACTACGCCGAGGGACTCGCGCTCAACCCCGGACTCGGGACCGTCTTCGCGAGTGGGATTGGCGGTCCGCTCAGTGGCAACCGTCCCTACGTGGCCGCGGTCAGTCTGACCTCGTTCGACGTAACGGGGGCCGCGGACCTTCCCTCGGACCCCAACTTGTTTTCGATTGGGTTCGACCCGGCGGACGGCTCCCTCTACGTCGGAACCGGCGCAGTGACCGATGTGCTGAGCCCGGGGAGCCTCGACCTAGAATTCACCCTCAACGGATCCGGCGGAGGGGACCTCCTTGCGGATGGAACCACCGGTGCGGTGGGGGTGATGGACTACAACGGGCTCGAGCTCTACTCGCCGGGGAGCTCCGTGATCGTCGCGGTGCCCTTGTGGAGCTACGGCCAGGGCGCGGTCGATCCGGCCCACAGCCTGTTCTTCGCCCCCGACCTTTCCAACGGGACGGTCGCGATCGTCGCGCTCGGTCCGGACGGGACGTTCGTCGCGGCGTCCCCCTCGGCCTTCGTTCTGGGGAACTCGACCCTGGTCTCCACCTCGGAGCTGTTCGCCACGCCGCCGCTCTCGTTCGCGTACTTGTCATTGCCCCCGGGGTGCGGGTCGGCGGACGTGCGGGTGCTGAATTGCACTCCCAACCGCGTCGGGAACTACACCATCATGGTCGTACTGACCGACGGCTCGGGCCTCTCGGGAACCGCCTCCACGGAATTGGCGGTCGAGCCTTCGCTCGTCAGCAAATCGTACACGGTCACGTTCAACGAGACGGGCCTCGGCCCGGGCGCGAACTGGACCGTATCGTTCGACGGGACCCTCCGAACTTCCGCCAACACGTCGATCCCCTTCCTCGCGGTGAACGGCACTTACCCGTTCCTCCTCTCCGCGGCCGGGTACGTCGCGGTTCCGGTCGCAGGGAACATCACGGTCGCCGGGGCGGACATCACCCGCACTGTCGCCTTCACCGCCGTCGGCCCCGGCCCGCACGGGTTCCTGGCCGGCACGGTGGACCCCGCTTCCGTTCGCCTCACGATCAACGGGACGGTGACCGCCACGAGCGGCGGCCGTTACAACGTGAGCTTAACGCCCGGCCACTACGCGCTGGCGGCGAGCGCGGCCGGATATGTCGCGTTCACGACGACCGCCACGGTGACGGCGGGTCGGACCACGACCCTGAACGTCTCGCTCGCGCCGAACACGACCACCGGGACCTCCGTGCCGTCCGCCGCGCCTACGGTCTACATCTGGGTCGGGGTCGGCGCGGGGGTCGCCGTGGTCGCCCTCGCCGCCGTCTGGCTCGTCGGGCGCCGGCGCGGCGGTTCTTCCGCCCCCGGCGCGCCCTCCTCCGCTGGGGAGTCGCCCGAGCCCCCTGCCGACGCGGAGACCATCTACCGCTAGCGCCCGCGTTCCCGGGCGAAACGCGGCGATCCCGAGCGCGAAAATTTTCGGTCGGCGGGACCCCGCGAGAATGGGGTCGCCCCCGAAGAACCCGCCCAGCGGTGCGACGACCGAGCCTACGGTCTCAGGGAGCGAGCGACGGCCCTTCGCATTCTGTCACCGCCCCGTCGGGGCCGATGTGAACGGTGATCTTCCAGCGTCGAGATTCGCCCCCCACGTGCCGGTAGAAGGTGACCCGGCGCCGCCCCGCGGGGTCCGGCGCTCCCACCTCGAACAACTCGACCGCGCCTTCCCCGTCCTCCTCCAGGCGGTCACGGATCCGCTGTCGGATCTCCTCCGCGGTCATCCGAGCCCCTCGCGGTCGGCCCAGGGGTCGGGGGGGCATCAACCTCTCGCCCGACCACGCTCCTCCCGCCGGTCCGGCCGAACGGACTTGTCAGTCGAGGCGGGCCCGCCCGGGCGGGAGCGGCAGACCAAGCATCTCCGAGAGCGTCCGGCCGTTGACGGCCGCGTCGCCGCGAAAGTGGTTGTTGAAGAACCCGTACAGGACGTCGACCCGGTCGGCCAGCGTCCGCACCTGCGGCACCCAGGCCTCGAGCTGGGAGGGAGAGTACGTGTAGTCGTACCAAAGCGGCGAGCCGTGCCCGTGCCAGCGGACGTAGGCGAACGGCGCGGTGATCTCGAGCTGGGCGGGCAGGTGGGGTTCGTCCGCCACGACGTACGCAAGGCCGAACTCGCGGAGGAGCTCGAACGACGCCGGCGTCACCCACGACCGCTCGCGAAATTCCACCGCGACCGGGAGGTCCCGGGGCAGCGTCTCGTAGAACCCCCGCACCGTCGCGGGCTCGAACGCGAGCGAGGGCGGGAGTTGCAGGAGGGCCGCGGCGAACTTTCCGGCTCGGCGGATCGGCTCGAGGACGGCGAGGAACCGACGCAGCTCGTCGTCCGTTCCCACCAACCGGAGGTCGTGGGTGATCGTCTGGGGGAACTTTGCGGCGAACTTGAATCCCGCTGGGGTCCGGCGGACCCACGTCGCCGCGACGGCCGGAGAGGGAAGCCGGTAGAACGTGGAATTCACTTCGACGATCTGGAAGAGGCCCGCATAGAATCGGAGCTTGTCCGACGTGCCGTGCTTGGGGTAGACGCGGCCGACCCACTCGGGGTAATCCCACCCGCTCGTACCGAGAAGGATCTCGCCCACGGACGCCCGTCTTCCGAAAGGCGGCCTCCCGGTTAAGGCCGGGCGGGGGACGTCATGAAACGCCTTCGGACCGCGCGAGGGCCCCCAGGAGAGTTCCCGACGAAGGGCGACGCCCTGCCACCGAGCGAGTCCGGGAGAGCGCCCGATCCAGCCGTGGGACCACCTCCTCCACGGTCCCTTCGCCGGAGACGAAGCGGAGGCGCGGGCCGAGGGTGGGGCGCACGACGGTGCGGTAGAGCTCGAATTCAACGGCGGCGACTCGCTGGTGACGCAGTTGGAGCGACGGGGGGTGCCCCGCCGGGTCGGCGGTCGCCCGACGGTGTCGGGTGGCGTCCGACGTCCGAACATAGAGCACCGCGTCGGGAAGTCCCCAGCGGCCCTCTCGAGCCCACTCCGCGGCCGTCCGCAGGAGAGCGCCGAGCAGTTCCGGGGGAGCGAGATGTTCTCGGATGAGTCCGGCCGTGTACGTCAGCGGGCCGAGGAAGCCGGTGTCGGCCAGCACGGTCGCGCCGGATCTGGCGAGCCGCCGTCCCTCGCGATACCGGGCGGCGTCCTCGGCCAGCAAACGGCTTTCGAGCCGGAGGAGCTCCGCGTCGCTCGACCAGGTCAGGCGGGGCACGGGGCGGATCCGGTCGACGGCCTCGGCGAGCATCGGACGGCCGGTCCGTCGCGCGAGCGCGTGCACCGCGCTCGTCTTGCCGGCCCCGGACGGACCTTCCACCGCGACGAGCCATCCGGGCATGCTGACCCGCCGGAGGTCGCGAAGGCCTTTAGCGGTCGGTCCCGCGCGTCCGGCGTCTTTTATCGGGGGCGTCGCTCCGAGACTCATGGCTCGGAAGGGCGGCGCCGAACGACCTCCGACCCCTTCTCCCGAGCGGGACCTCCCCGGCGCCCACCGGATCCTGCGGGTCGGAGGTCGCACTCGGGTGATGGGCGTGGTGAACGTCACTCCCGACTCGTTCTCGGACGGCGGACGGTTCCTCGCTCCGAAGGAGGCGGTCGCGCACGCGGAGGGGCTCGCGGGGGAGGGGGCCGACGTGATCGACATCGGTGGCGAATCGACGCGGCCGCACTCCGCGCCGGTCTCCTCGGAGGTCGAGTGGGGCCGGGTCGAACCGGTGCTCCGCGGCCTCGCGGGTCGGGTCACGGTCCCCCTCTCGATCGATACCCGGCACGCCGACGTCGCCGCTCGCGCCGTGGACGCCGGCGCCGACATCATCAACGATATCGAAGGGCTCCGCTCCGAGGCGATGCGCCGGGTGGTCGCGCGCACCGGGGCGGCGACCGTGATCATGCACATGCGGGGGACACCGGCAACGATGCAGGACGACGTCGTCTACGAGGACCTCCGGGGCGAGGTCACGGAGTGGCTCGCCCGGAGGATCGACGCGGCCCTCGCGGAAGGGATCGGCGCCGAACGGATCGTGATCGACCCCGGGCTCGGGTTCGGCAAGTCGCCCGAACAGAGCCTCGAGCTGCTCGTCCACGCGGGGGAGTTCCGTCACCTTGGATACCCCGTCCTGGTCGGCGCCTCCCGCAAGTCGTTCCTCGGCTGGGCGACCGCGACGGACGACCCCGGGGACCGCCGAGAAGCGGGGCTGGCGGCCGCCGTGATCGCCGGCCTCCAGGGCGTGGAGCTCGTGCGCACCCACGACGTCGCGCCGACCGTCCGGGGGCTCGCCCTCGTTGCGGCCGCCCACGCCGGACGCCGTTCGCGGGACGGTTGAGACCCGCCCGGTTCACCGGAGCGGCTGGCCGTCTTCGTCGACCTCGATCTCGAGCACGAGTGCGCCGATGTACTGGCAGTTGCGGCAGTGGTAGACCGCGCCGGTGATCGAGCCGGCCTCCTGGACGATATTGCCCGACTGACACTGCGGACAGACGAGGATCCGCTTACCTCGCGGTCGGCGGCGCATCGTCGTCCTCCGGTGGGTCCGCGTCCCCGTCCGCCGTCTCGGAGTACTCGTCGCCGATCGGTTCCGGATCCGCCGGCGGTGCGTCGGTGGGTTCGACCGGGGCATCGGGAACGGCGGTCTCGTCGGACACGGGCAGGACGACGGCGTCCCGGACCTCGTCCCCCTCGTCCAGGCGGATGACGCGGACCCCGAGCGTGTTCCGGGCCTGGGAGCGGATGCCCTTGACGGCCATTCGGATCGTGATCCCGTTCTTCGTCGTGACGAGGATCTCGGAGGAGTCGGTGGTCGGCAGGACCGCGACCACCGAACCGTTGCGCCCACCGGTCTTGATCGTGCGGACGCCCTTGGCACCACGGGCGGTCTTCCGGTAGTCCGCGGTCGGGCTCCGCTTGCCGAAGCCGGTGGTGGTGAGGGAAAGGAGCGTGGGGAACTTGGAACTCACGGGCGCCATCGCGACCACATGGTCGTCCTTCTCCTCCGAAAGACGGACCCCGATCACCCCGTACGTCGCGCGGCCCATCGGGCGGACCTCGCCGAGCGCGAAGCGGACCAGTTGGCCCGCGCGCGTCGCGAGGAGGATCTCGGTCGCCTCGTCCGGGACGAGCGCGACGTCGACCAGCTCGTCGCCCTCTTCGAGGAGGATCGCCTGGATCCCGTTGGTCCGGATGTTCTGGTACTGGTCGAGGGTCGTCCGCTTGACGAGGCCCCGCTGGGTCGCGAAGAACAGCGAACCCTCGGCCCCCATGTCGTGCATCGGGAGGAGGGTCTGGACCCGCTCGCCGTCCTTCAACTTCGGCAGGAGGTTGATGAGCGCCTTGCCTTTGGACTGCCGGCTCCCTTCCGGGAGTTCGTAGGCGACGAGCCGGTAGACCCGTCCGAGCGTGGTCAGGAACAGGACGTCATCGTGGGTTCGCGTCACGAACGTGCGGATGACGAAGTCCTCCTCCTTCGTCTCGATCTGGCCGAGCCCGCGGCCCCCCCGGCGCTGCCGGCGGTACTGCTCGAGCGGGAGGCGTTTCACGTAGCCGTCGCGCGTGACGAGGACGACGATGTCCGCGTCCGGGATGAGGTCCTCGAGCGTGCGCTCCGTGAACTCGGGCACGATGCGGGTGCGGCGCGTGTCGCCGTACCGGGTCTTGAGGTCGTTCAGTTCGGCGACGATGAGGCCGTCGAGGAGTTTCGCGTCCGCGAGGATCGATTGCAGGTGGCGGGTGAGCGCCTCTTTCTCGGCCTTCTCGGTCTCGACCGACTCGCGCTCGAGCGCGGTGAGCCGGGAGAGGCGCATGTCGAGGATCGCCTTCGCCTGCTCGGTCGAGAGGAGGAACCGGCCCATGAGGCTCGTCTCGGCGACCGCGACGTCCTTGGAGCGCCGAATGATCTTGATCACCTCGTCGATGTGGTCGATCGCGGTGAGGAATCCTTCGAGCAGGTGGAGCCGCTCCGTCGCCTTGCGCAGGTCGAACGTCGTTCGCCGGGTGAGCATCAACCGCCGGTGGGCGAGGTGGAGCTCGAGGAGCGACTTCAGCGGGAGCACGCGCGGACGGTTGTCGACGAGGCAGAGGTTGATCACGCCGAAGCTCGTCTCGAGGGGGGTGTGCTCGTAGATCCGGTTCAGCAGGATCTCGGCCGGGACATCCCGCCGGAGCTCGAGGACGACCCGCGTCCCGTCCCGGTCGGACTCGTCGCGCAGGTCAGTGACGCCGTCCAGGCGCTTGTTCTTGACGAGGTCGGCGATGAGTTGGAGGAGAGAGGACTTGTTCACCTCGTACGGGATCTCGGTGATGACGATCTCGTCCTTGCCGTCCCGGTCGCGGATCTCGGCCGTGCCGCGGAGGTGGAGCGTCCCTCGCCCAGTGGCGTACGCTTCCCGGATCCCTTCCGAGGATAGATAGCCGCCGCCGGGGAAGTCGGGGCCGGGGATGACCTTCATGAGGTCGTCCAGGTCCGCGTCGGGGCGTTCGATCAGCAGGAGGAGGCCGTCGACGATCTCGTTGAGGCGGTGGGGCGGCATGTTGGTCGCCATCCCGACCGCGATCCCGGCCGAGCCGTTGACGAGCAGATTGGGGACCATCGAGGGAAGGACGAGCGGTTCCTTCAGCGTGCCGTCAAAGTTGTCCCCCCACTCGACCGTCTCTTTCTCGAGGTCTGTGAGGATCTCCTCAACGAGCGCGCTCAGTCGAGCCTCGGTGTACCGCATCGCGGCGGGGGAGTCCCCGTCGATCGAGCCGAAGTTTCCCTGACCGTCGATGAGCGGGTAGCGGAGGCTGAACGGCTGGGCCATGCGGACCAACGCGTCGTAGACCGCGAGGTCCCCGTGCGGGTGGTACTTGCCGAGGACATCCCCGACCGTCCGCGCACTCTTTCGGTAGGCCCGGTCGTGGGTGGCCCCCGATTCCCACATCGACCAGAGGATCCGG
>JAKIVW010000197.1 GCA_022750355.1 Thermoplasmata archaeon | reverse complement strand
TCGGTGTCGATTTCGAAGGCCGGCATCGTGTCGACCCTCAACGCGCGATGTCCCGTGCTCGCCGCGGCCAACCCGAAGTGGGGACGGTTCAGCCCGGACCGGACGATCGCCGAGCAGATCGACCTGCCTCCGACCCTCCTCTCCCGGTTCGACGTCATCTTTTCCATCCAGGACCGCCCGAATGCGGAGAAGGACCGTCGATTGGCGAACCGGATCCTCGCCTCCCACCGAGAAGGCGAGGTCTCCGGCCTCCCCGGAGGGGTTCCGCTCGCGGAGACCGCCCCGTTCCCGACGGAGCTGCTGAAGAAGTACATCGCCTACGCCCGCCGGACGGTCCGCCCGGTCCTTACTTCGGGCGCGCTCGCCGAGCTCGAAGACTTCTACGTGCGCATCCGACGGCAGGGGGAGGAACCGAATTCGCCGGTCCCGATCACCGCCCGCCAGCTCGAGGCGCTCGTGCGCCTGACCGAGGCAGCGGCCCGGGCCCGCCTGTCCCCCGACGCCGACGTCGAGGACGCCCGCCGCGCGATCCAGATCATGGAGAACTTCCTCAAGCGGGTCTCGACCTCGGAGGACGGGAAGCTCGACATCGACCTCGCCCAGTCCGGCGTCAGTCACAGCCAGCGGGAACGCCTCGACATCGTGATGCGCGTGATGCGGGAACTTCAGGAGGAGGGAGGGGGCACCTTCACGATGGAGATGTTCCGAGCGGCCACCGAACGGGCGGGCATCGCCGGCCCCAAGGCGGAAGCGCTCCTCCTCTCCCTGCGCAACCAGGGAGAGGTCATCGAACCGCGCGCCAACCAGTACCAACTGGTCCGCTTCTAGGCGGTCCGGCGGGGAAACCGTCCTATATCCCTGCTCGTCGCCCTTTCGGAAGGAGGGAACGGATGCCATCGGAAGTCACGGACCCCGGTTTCGTCATGCGGGTCCATCGCGTTCGCACCGAGTTCGTGCTCGCCGCCTGCGACGCGGAACTGGTCGGTCGGGAGCTTCCCATCGGGGACGCGGGTGGGAAAGTGAGCGTCACGTCCCACTTCTACGGTGAACGACGCGTGACGAGGGAGGAGCTCCTCTGGGCCCTCCAGCGGGCCACGATCGCGAATCTCCTTGGGGCCCGGGTCATCCGGCTCGCCGAAGAGGAAGGGTACCTCGAGCCCGGCGGGACCGGCGAGCTGGGCGGGGTTCCGCACGCCGAGATCTTCGCCATGCTCGGGTGAGCGGAGCGGGAAATGGAGGATTCCGAGTTCTGCGTCGTCTGCGGGGCCACGGGGCGGCCGCTGGTCGACGGGGTCTGCGCGGAATGCGCAGCGGACCGAACTAAGCTGGTCTCCGCCCCGCAGCGGGTGATCGTCACGATCTGTCCAACGTGCGGTGCTCGACCGGTCGCGATGCGTTGGGAGGGCGCGGGTTCGAGCTCGATCCTCACCGCGACCGACCTGACCCCCCACGTCACGGTCCATCCCGAAGCGGGGTTGCGAAAGATCGACTGGGAGGAGGTCTCGACCACGCCCACGGTCCGCGAGTTCGAGGGGATCGCCCTGGTCGGGTTCCGGGGGGCCGAGCGAACGGTCCGGGTGCCGATGTCGGTCCGGATCGACCACCGCACCTGTCCGGATTGCAGTCGGAAAAGTGGAAAATACTTCACGGCCACGCTCCAGCTTCGGGGCCCGGCCGAGGGCCCGTTCGAGAAATCGCCTGCCCTGCGGGACCGTCTTGAGACGCAGTGGAACCGGATGCTCAACGAGGCCCGCCCGGACTGGAAGAGGGCGGTTTCCTGGCTGGAGCCGCTCCCCGAGGGGTTTGATTGCTTCTTCACCGACACCCTCGCCGCCCGGGCGATGGCCCGCCTGGGGAAGCAGCGGTACGGGGCCTCGTTGAAGGAGTCGGCGACCCTGTTCGGGCGGAAGGACGGACGCGACGTCTATCGGGTCACCTTCTGTCTCCGGTTCCCCCGCCCTCCCAAGGCTCCCGCGCCGTCCGTGGAACAGTAGTCTTAAGAGCCGACCCCTCCTCGATGCCCTCGGAAACGGGGCTCGCGTCCATGATGAAAAAGAGCGGTATTCTCCGGCGGCACCACGGCTCGGACACACTCGAAGAGGGAACGTTCCTCGACCTCGGCGCCATGTCGTTCGAGGACGAGGCCGGCGCACTGGCCGGCAACAAGGGGACGGTCCGGCTGGCCGAGATCCTCCGGTTCGAGGACCTGCACCAGATCTCCA
>JAKIVW010000196.1 GCA_022750355.1 Thermoplasmata archaeon | reverse complement strand
GAAATACCTCCTCTCCACCCCCAAGGACCTCGACGAGCAGACCGCGGCGGTGCGCCCCGCCTGGGCCCCGGCCCGGGACGGACGACGTCCCGTCGGCCTCCTCGTCGTCGACTCCGCGACCGCCTACTACCGCCTCTCCCTCTCCGGGCCCGACGAGGACGACGCCCGTCAATCCCTCTCTCTCGAGATCGCCGACCTGGTGCTCACCTCGATGCGCGCGCACGTGCCCGTCCTGATCTCGAACCAGGTCTGGCGGAACATCCGCGACGGCCGCCTCGAGCCGGTGGGCGGCTCCTTCCTGAACCACGCGGCGAAAACGATCCTCTCCTTCGAACGATTGTCCGGCCCGCGACGGCGGGTCGTCCTCATGAAACACCGGGACCGGCCGGAAGGGTTGGCCGAGTTCCGGATCACCGACCGCGGGCTGGACGGCGGCCCGGTCTGAACTAGGTCCCGTCCTTCGGCGGCGGGGCGGTGGACGGAGGGCCGGAGCGCCCCTTTCGATAGTACAGGACCCCCGCGAGCCCGGCCGCGACTCCGACGACCACGACACCGACCCAGACCCACCACGGCAGACCGGAGCCGGTCGACCCGCCGCCGGGGGTGGTCGTGGAGGAGGCCTGAACCGAGACGTTGGCGGAGGCGTTCGTTTCCAACCCGTAGGCGTCCCGTGCCGTCACGCGGACCGGGAACGTACCGACGGTCTGATAGGTGTGGGTCGGCGAAGCCCCGTACCCGACCGTGCCGTCTCCAAAGCTCCACGTCAGGTTGTAGGGTGCGGTTCCGCCCGTGACGCTGACGGAGAATTGGGCGGCGGTCCCCTGGATCGGAGGGGCGAGGACCGTCGGGGCGTCCGCGTGCAACGCCGACGCCGCGACCGGAAGAACGAGCGAACTCGAGACTTGGGCGCCGTCGGCATCCCGGACGATGGCGGTCACGTTCCACGAGGCCGGGGCGTCAAAGGTGTGGACCGGGGACGGCCCAAACGCGGAGCCCCCGTCGCCGAACGACCAGCTCCAGTTGTACGGACTCAATCCTCCGGTCGGGGAGGCCGCGAAGGAGTCGCTCACGCCCACGACAGCTTCGGTGACCGAGGCGGTGACCGGACCTATCTGAAGGACGCTGGCGCCCACCCCAAACACGAGAGTCGCTTCCGCCGACGTGTTGTTGACGTCTCGGACGGTCACGTTGACATCGTAGTTTCTCAGCGAGAGGAAGATGTGGACCACGGCGAGACCCGAAGCGGAACCCCCGTCCCCGAACGTCCAATTCTCCGTGAACGGACCGAGCCCGCCGGCGATGGAGACGTTGAATTGAACCGGAACTCCGACCTCCCCCTCTACCGTGCTGGCCCGGATGGTCGGCGCCGTCAGGTTCTGCACCCACGCCCAGTCATCTCCGAGAGGGGTCGGAAAGTCGTACCCGCCGAAAAGGAAGATCGCGTTGAGGTCCGGGTCGAAGACCGTACCGGAGAGCGCGCGCGACAACGGGGTCTGGGTGGGGTAGACCTGCGTCCATGTCCCGTTGAAGTACCACGTGTCTCCGAGAATGCCCTGTTGGAACAGGGTGTTCGTGTAGAATCCACCATACAGGACGATCGCTCCCACGTTGGGGTCGTACACGAAGGAGGAACCGTCCCGGGCCGACGGAGCCACCGGGAGGGCGAGCTGGGTCCAGGTATCATGGGAGAATTCCCACGTTTGGTTGAAATCGGGTTGTCCGTACACCGGAAAGCCACCGAACAGGACCGCCGCATTGAGGGCAGGGTCCCAGGCAAAATCCCCCCGGGCGCGCGTCGACGGGGCGACCGCGGTCACGAGTTGCTTCCAGCCCGTCGAGCCGAACTCCCAAGTATCGTTGAAGGATTGGGTGCCGCTTCCGTTGTCCCCGCCACAGAGGAGCACCGCCGAGTCGGCGGGATCGTAGGTCATCATCACCCGGGTCCGTCCATCGGGCCCGCCCGGGGCAGTGACGTTGAGCCAACCACCGTTCACGAATTCGAAAGTTACCCCGTATCCGTTGACATCCCCGAACCCGACCACGACCCCGAGGGCGGGGTCGTAGACCAGGGCGGCCACGTTCGGAGGACTCGCACCGGAGGTGGCCGTGATGTTCGACCAACTCCCGTTGGCGAACGACCAGGTATCGGGCCCGATGCCCACGTCGCTGGCGCCGCCGTAGAGGAGCACCCCTCGGATCGCCGGGTCGTACGTGATGGCGGGCAACCA
>JAKIVW010000195.1:1082-2235 GCA_022750355.1 Thermoplasmata archaeon | reverse complement strand
GTACTGGGCGCCCTTGTAGGCCCGGTGGACCCGCACCCGGCCGCGTGCCTCGACGAACAGCCAGATCGGCGCGAGTCCGTTGTAGACGAGGGTGTCCAGCATCCGGATCTTCGGGACCGTGAGAACCGTCCCGATCTCGTTCTTCCGCACGATCGAGAGGGCGCTGATGATCCCCGTGAGCTCCTCATCGCGGGTCCCCTTGCGGGTGAGGAGCCCAAGCACCGACTCATCCCAATCGACCATGCTCCCGGGCGGGGCGGACGCGTACAGTTCCAGCGTCTCCCGGGCGGAGTAGGTGATCTTCTCGAGACCGAACCCCGCGTCAAGCCGCCGGCAGATGTGCATGGCGAGCGTGGACTTCCCGACCCCGGTCTCGCGACCGTCGATGACGATCACCACGGGTTCGTGGCGAAGCCGGCGGCGCTGCATCGCCCCGATGAACGTTTCGAAGTTATCCCGAAGGGAGGGGCCCTTCTCCTCGTCCGTCCCGTAGAACCGGGCGAACAGATTCTCAGTCGTCATCGGAAACGCGGCCGACGCTCCCGTGCACGAATTCGCCCGATCGGCGCACGAGCTCCTGGACCGACGTGTCGATGCCCGAGCTGGCGACGTCCGAGATGAACTGCTGACGGCAGCGCTCGCCCACCCCGTCGGGCC
Organism: Thermoplasmata archaeon; assembly: GCA_022750355.1. Classification (GTDB taxonomy): domain Archaea; phylum Thermoplasmatota; class Thermoplasmata; order Lutacidiplasmatales; family UBA184; genus Lutacidiplasma. The sequence continues at coordinate 1,578 of JAKIVW010000195.1, read as the reverse complement.
GAATGAGAAGCCTCCGCTCGTGGGAGACCGTGAGCTTGTGCCTCAGGTCGTCCCTTCGGAGGCCCTCCTCTTCAGTGGAGGCGGGCGCGGCCCAGAGGGCTTCGAGGTCGAGCTTGACGGGACCCATCAGGAAGAACTCGGCGTTCTCCTCGCCCAAGACCTGGGCGCGGACCCCGACCTCGTTCATCAACTGGACGAACCGCCCTGCGTTTCCCCGGTAGGCCTCGATCGCCGTCCGGCCCCCGAGGCCACCTTTGAAAACCGGCGACTCTACCGACAGGTCGAGGGTCTTCTTCAGCGCGGCCCGCAGGTTCGCGTTCTCGCGCGCGAGCGCCACGTTGTCGGACTCGAAACTCTGGTTCGTGGCGGCGGCCTTCTTCAGCAGGGAGAGCACCGAGCGGAGCACCGGCCTCCGGATCGCCACGTAGGACGTCCCGAGCGTCGACCGGAGCTCGACGTGGCGGGTAGGGTCCAGGCACGCGCAGAGGTGTGCCCG
>JAKIVW010000195.1:0-1072 GCA_022750355.1 Thermoplasmata archaeon | reverse complement strand
GGCATCGACCCTGCGTCCCTCCCGGGACCGACGGAACCGCTCCAGGGCCCGTTCGATCTCCTCGCGGGTGCGCGGGCGATCCTGCCGCTGGCGCGCCTCCTCGTGGGCCGCGATCTCCTGATCCGCGTACTGACGGGCTAGGTGGTCCAGCGTACCCCTGAGATCGGCGTTCATGATCCGCTCGATCTCGTGGTCGTGCTCCCGGATCTCCGCGGACCGCACACCCGCGAGCTCCTCGGCGACCGCGCGCTTCGGCGGGAACACCCCCTCGAGGAACCCCGGAACGATGTGAGGGGAGAAATGGCGGCGGTTGCGCGTTCCGACCGGCGTCGCGCCGTCGGGGCCGGGCACCGGTCGGGCTTCATCCCGAGTCCATTGGATGCGGTGACGGGGCCGCTTGAGCCCCTTGCGCGCGTCGAACCAGCAGGACGCAGTCGCCTCGGCCTGGTAGTAGGAAGTCAGCGGGTTCGAGACGGGTACCAAGCGCGGCTGAACGCGGGCAAAATCTCCGAGCATCTTGACTTCGTATCCTCTCACCTCGGGCAACCCTACCCAGTGGGACAGAAACGCCTCACGCCACGTCTGGGGCGCGCACTTCAGGCCCCCCTGGGACTTCACGAGAGGGAGGATCGCCTTCGGATTCGCGGCCTCGTCCAGAGTGAGGGGTTCGAGTCCTTCGATCTCGGCCATCTCGAAGCTTCTCGTGAAGAGCCGCGGAAGGTAGGGGAACGCGGCAAGCACCATCGGCACCGGCAGGATCGCCGGAGACGCTGCACCGAGGGTCTGGTTGAACGAGACGAAGCCGAAGAAGAACCAGGTCACGGGGACGGCGACCCACGCCGCCGGCCAGAGAACGGGCACTGGGGGCGATCGGCCGATCCGCCGCGCGAGCCGAGCGGCAGCGACCAAGGCGACGAGGAGGGAGAGGAGCGTGACGATCGCCACAAGCGCCGAGATGGCCCAGACCCCACCGTTCGTGTACACCCCGGCGACCGACGAGGTGGCGGGCGTGAGATAGGAGAGCTGCCAGGAGGCGGAGCCTACTTGGACCTCGAGGTCGAGTACGGAGCTC
>JAKIVW010000194.1 GCA_022750355.1 Thermoplasmata archaeon | reverse complement strand
AGGATACCACACGTCGCCGGCGTACCCCGCCAGCTGACCCTTTTCCATCGCCTCCACGAGCGCCTCGGTCTGGACGATTCGTCCTCGGGCGGTGTTCACGAGGTAGGCGCCGGGCTTCATCGAGAAGAGGCGGGCGCGGTTGAACAGGCCGTCCGTTTCCGGCGTAAGCGGGCTATGGATCGTCACGACATCGCATTGCGCCAGGAGGGCGTCGAGAGGGGCATACCGGACCCCAAGCACCTCCTCTTCGACGGTCGATAGACGGCGGTAGTCGTAGTACAGAACCGACACCCCGAACGGTCGGAGTCGAAGAGCCACCCGCTGACCAATCCGACCCAATCCAACGATCCCGACGACTTTCCCCTCGAGATCGTGCGAGCGTCCGGCAGCCTCGGCGATGTCCCACCGCCCGTCCAAGACCTGCTGGTAGGCCGGCAGATAATTGCGGACCAGGGCGAGGATTTGCATGATCGTGTGCTCGGCGACGCTGACGACGTTCGAGCCGGTAATCTCCGCCACCGTGATTCCACCCGCGGCCGCGGCGGCGAGGTCGATGTGGTCGGAGCCGACCCCCGCGGTCAAGATCAGCCGGAGCTTCTTCGCTTTCGCGATGCGCTCCTTGGTGACGTAGGCGGGCCAGAACGGCGTCGTGATCAGTACGTCGGTGGTGGGGAGGTGCTGGTCGAGTTGCTTCTCCTTATCGATCAAGGCGACAAGTTCGTGGCCCCCCGACTCTAGGAAGGTTCTCAGCCCCAGCGCGTTCTCGGAGGCACCGAGAATTTCCGGATGGCCCTTCGCCGCGGCACCGCCCGGATATAGGACGGTCACGAACTTCATTCGACCCCCCACACCCTCGACGGGGCCCGGGAGGGAAGTTCGGGGATTTAATGGGTGAGGAAGGAGGAGTTCGGCCCGTGTGGCGAGGGGTCGAAAGGGCGGGCCGGCCGTCGCATCGCCCCACCGGAGTTCGATCGCAGGTGGAAAGTCCCGGCGTGGGTTTCAGTCCGCAGATCACGCCACAAGGCGTCTTGGAGCGATCCACGCGGATTTCGTTTGCACGCCGCCGGTTGCCCGGTCGACGCGAGCGATGACGCCGGCGGCACGCCCCAGCATCGTGACCTCGAGCGAATACCAAAAGATGGTGAAGTGATCCAACGCCTCGCGGACCTCGGCAAAGTGGTAGGTCATTGCGAGAATCCCGCCGTGGCTGATCGCGGGGGCGTAGCTGCGTTCGAGGGCGTCTCGGGCGTCGGCGACGGGCCCAGGGGGTGGGGCGGATTTCGCGACGTCCAACGAGCGCGCCGGCCCTCGTTCCCCTCCGAACAGATGCCACTCGGCGAACCGGAGCTTCATCCGGCCGCCCTCGGTGCGCTCCTCCACGAGCAGGAAGACGAGCGGATTCGACTGGGGGACCACGGCAGAATACCCTCCCCGCACTCGGACCCGTCCCGCGCGCCATCGACCCACGCCCCGGATCGCGAGGTACCCCCCGTAGCCGACGAGCAGTAGCCAGGCCGTCGCTTCCCAGACTGAAACCGGGACGCGTCCTCGTTCGTAGAGCATCAGCCAAAAGGAAAAGCCGGTGAACGCGAGGGTTCCGAGGTTGATCGCGCGATCGGCATCGAGATGGAACTCCCACTCGGAGAAAGGGGCCAGGGGCGGCACCGAGTAATGCGTGAACCCGTCGAGGAAGACGTGGCTGAGGCCGCCTCCCTCCATCGCGAGGAAATACAGCAGTGGAGAGCCGGCAGCAAAGGCGGGTCCGACCACATGGGCCAAGACGATCGGGACCACGAACGTTCCAACACCGGCGATCACGGTAACGCCGAAGATCGAGTGGGTGATGCCGTGATGCCGGAGGAGGGGGAAACGAGAACAACGCGTCGGCGTCCGGTAGCCCCCCGGCGAGAGCGCCGGCCGCGATGTATTGAAGCCCTCCGGGTCCAAACAGTCCGAACGTCAGCAGGTAAGCGATGAGGACGTGGGTGAAGAGATCCATGCAGAGGCCGAGGAAGGAGCCCCAGCGGCTGAAAAGACCCTCGGACTCCTCAGCGGAGCGCTCTTCCCGCCGGCCCTGGGCGGGGCGAGTCGGGACCCCCGCCCAACCTCCTGCGACCCGGCCCACGACGCCGATTTCACCTTCAAGCGCCGAAGACCTCCCGAACGTCTCGCTCTCCACTACCGAAGCGCCGTCGCTCCGAAAATCGCAGGGCGGCAGGAAGCCAACCCGAACCGGA
>JAKIVW010000070.1:4509-9123 GCA_022750355.1 Thermoplasmata archaeon | reverse complement strand
GTTCTGTGGCATCGTCGGGGTCTCGCTTCAGGGAAAAGGGGCGGCCCCCTACCTCTTCCGAGGGCTTCGGGCCCTCCAACACCGCGGCCAAGAGGCCAGCGGGATGGCGACCACCAGCCACGGGGTCCTCTACGTTCGCAAGGGGAGCGGCCTCGTCCACGAGGTGTTCAGCCAGGACCTTCTGGACTCGTTGCGCGGTACGGCCGGCATCGGCCACAACCGATACCCGACCACGGGGTCGTCGGACATCGAGAACGTCCAGCCGATCGTGTTCAAGCTCGGCGCGGAGGAGGCTGCCCTCGGGGCCAACGGGGACCTCGTCAATTTCGAACGGATCCGCCATCGCCTCCAGGCTCAGGGGATCGACCTGCTCGGGAACGCCGACACGGAGACGATGGCGCAGACGATCGCCCTCGAGTACCATCGGACCCGCGACATCGAGGCCGCGATCCGACGCGCCTCGGTCGAACTGGTTGGCGGCTATTCGGTCGTCATGCTCGTCGGGAACCGGGTGTACGCCTTCCGCGACCCGCTCGGGATGCGCCCGCTCGTCTTCGGGACCGTGGAGGGAGGAGTGGCCGTGGCCAGCGAATCGGTCGCCCTCGAACTCATGGGGGGCACCGCCGTTCGGGACGTCCTCCCGGGGGAGGTCCTCGTCCTCGAGAAGGGCCAGCTCGCCCGCACGTCCCGTGTTCCGAACTCGGGCGGCCGCGCCCACTGCATGTTCGAATGGGTCTACTTCTCCCGACCCGACTCGATCGTCGAGGGTCAGAGCGTCTACGACGTTCGTCACCGGATCGGGCTCCGCCTCGCAAAGGAGAGCCCGGCGGACGTCGATCTGGTCGTCCCGGTCCCGGATTCGGCCCGTCCCCAGGCGCTCGGGTTCTCGGAGGGGACGGGCGTCCCCTACGCGGAAGCGCTCATCAAGAACCGCTTCGTCGAGCGGACGTTCATCATCCCGGACCAGAAACGCCGGGAACTGGAGGTCCGCGTCAAGCTCCATCCGGTGCCGGGTCTCCTCAAGGGGAAACGAGTGGCCCTCGTCGACGATTCCATCGTGCGCGGGACCACCCTGCGCGAGATCGTGGGGATGGTCCGTCACGCGGGGGCCGCGAAGGTCGACGTCCGAGTCGGGTGCCCGCCCATCGTCGCACCGTGCTACTTCGGGATCGACATGAAGGAGCGGCGAGAGCTCATCGCCCACGAGCGCAACGAGGAGGAAGTGGCCCAATTGATCGGGGCCGACAGCGTCCACTACCTCTCGATGGCGGGGCTGGTCGAGTCCATCGGGCACTCCTCGGAGAGCCTGTGCCTCGGTTGCCTCACCGGAAAGTATCCGGTCGACGTCCCGGAAGAGCGGCACCGATTCCAAAAGTCGCTCGCGGAGTTCTAGCGCGTGGGAACGACGGTCGTCGTCGCGGACGGGCCGCGCATCGACCTCGTCGACCTCTCCGCCGGCGGCGCCTTCGAGTCGTTCCTCCTCGATCGCGACCTGCTCCGAGCGGCCGAGCGCCTTCTCGAGCTTCGGCCCGCGGACCTGCCGCCGGGCCTGATCGAGTTGCTCGTTCGAATCCCGACCAGCACCCGGGTCGTGGCGGGTGACGCCGCGCTCGCACGGTCGATCACCGTGCGGGCCGGCCGCCCCGTACCCCGGGCCTCGCTCGAGGAGTTCCGGGCCTCTCGAGCGATCGTCACGCGAGGTCCTCCGCGAGAGGATCGTCCGTTCGCCGTCGCCCTCGCCCGACTGATGCTCGAACGGGCACTCCGATCCCCCGAGGAGGTCCTGATTTCACTCGCGCGAGAGGAAGAGCGGTTGGAACGAGCCCTCGGTCGCGAGGAGCGCGCGGCCGCGGCGTTCCTGCCCGTCGCCGGAACTCCGCTCGCGGAGTATCGGGTCGCCTGGGAGGCGACCCGGGAGACCCTGCGGGGGCATCACGCGGGCCTCGAACAGATGCTCGAGCACAGTGCCCGCGTCCTCGTCCCCAACCTCTCCGCGGTGCTCGGCGAAAAGGTGGCCGCCCGGCTGGTCGCTGCGGCGGGCGGGGTCCCTCCGCTCGGCCGGATGAGCGCGTCCCGCCTCCAGCTCCTGGGCACGAGGCGGCGCCCTTCTCCCGAACGAGGTCCCCGGTTCGGGATCATCTATCGGGCGGTACGTATGGACGAAGTCCCTGTGGCCCGCCGAGGGGCCTACGCCCGTAGCCTCGCAGCTCTCGGGGTGATCGCCGCCCGGGCCGATGCCACCACCGGTCGGCCCCTCGCCTCGATTTTGGTGGGGCGACGGGACCGGCGGGTCGAAGCGTTGCGGGGGAGGAAGCGATGAGGCCCACCCGATCGTTCCGCCCGGCGCCCGACAGCCCCCGACTCGCCCTGCTGCGACGATCGGACCGCACCGAGCTGTGGACCGAGACCGTGGGCCGCGAGCCTTCGGTCTACGGGGAGCGCTGGACCGAATCCGACGGTCGCCCCTACCGCTCGTTCGAACCGACGCGCAGCAAGCTCTCCGCCGCGATCGTGAAGGAGTGGAGCGGCCCAGTCCCGGCACCGGGAGAAGCCTGGCTCTACCTCGGCGCGGCGAGCGGAACGACCGCGTCCCACGTCGCGGACCTGGCGGGACCGACCGGCCGGGTCTACGCCCTCGAGCGGAGTCTGCGACCGTTCTCGCGCCTGCTGTCGTTGGCCGAACGTTGGCCGAATCTGATCCCGATCCTCGGGGATGCGCGGGAGCCCACCACGTACGGAGCGCTCGTGCCGCCGGTCCGTGGGGTCTACGCGGACATCGCCCAAGCGGATCAAGTGGAGATCGCGCTCACCAACGCCGCCCACTTTCTCGAGGGGAACGACGGATGCGTGCTGCTGGCCCTGAAGACCGCGAGCATGGGCCGCGACGCGACCGCCGTGCAGCACGTGCGACGCGCGGAGGAGGAGATGGCGCAGTTCCTCGACCTCGAGCCGAGCGTGCGACTCGACCCGTTCCACCGGGGTCACTATTTCTTGGGCGGGACGGTGCGCGCCGGTCGGCTACCGGGGGCGGTACCTACGGGGCCTCCGCCACTGCGCGAGCGGTCCCGCGAGCGACGACGACGGTGACGATGTCCTCGTCCGACAGGACGTGGTCCCGCCCGACCGTCTGACCGGGGAAGCGAGCGCTCGGCCCCCAGATCTGGGCGGCCCGGAAGGTGCGGTGCAGATCGCCCGGTAGCCGGCGGAGGAGCTCCGTGATCGTGTCGCCGTGCCGTAGGATGAGGGGCTCTTCCTTGTCCGGAGGGAGGCCGGGCGGTTTCATGTAGATCCGGATGAACTTGAGGGCCCCGCCCATCCGGTCGACGAGCCCGTCCAATCCGAGCTTGTCCCGCGCCGAGATGAAGATCGGTTCGGCGGGAGCGAGGTCGACCACGAGTTTGGCGCGCTGGTCGGCCGTGAGTCCTTCCGATTTGTTCACCGCCGTGAGGGCGGTGACGTAGACCCGATTGCCGGCGAGGACGTCGATCAACTGGTCGGCGGTCGCATCCTCGCGGAGAACGATCGAGCCGTTATGGACCCCGAACTCCCGCGCGATCTGGGAAGCGAGCCCTCCGGCGAGGTGGGAGAGTCGGACCGTGGAGGAGACGGTGAGACCTCCCCGGTCGCCGCGCTGAACCACGATGCGCGGAGGTTTCTGGTTGATCCGCACGCCCGCCCCTTCGAGCTCCTCTTGCAACGCCCGCAGGTTCGAATGCTCCGGATCGATCAGGAACATGATGAGGTCGGTCGAACGGACGACCGAGATGACCTCCCGGCCGCGCCCCTTCCCTTTCGAGGCCCCCGGTACCAATCCGGGCATATCCAGGATCTGGATGGAAGCTCCTCCCCAGCGGAGCATTCCCGGTATGATCGTCAGCGTCGTGAAATCATACGCCCCGGTCTCGCTCTCCGCGGCGGTGAGCCGGTTCAGAAGCGTCGACTTGCCGACCGACGGGTACCCGACGAGACCGACGGTCGCGTGCCCGCTCTTCCGGACGCTGTACCCGACTCCGCCGCCCTTCCCCTTGGCGCGGGTTTCACGCTCCAGGCGAAGGACCGCGAGTTTGGCCTTGAGACGTCCGATGTGGAGCTGGGTCGCCTTGTTGTACTTGGTCCGGTGGATCTCGTCCTCGACCTCGGTGATGTGCTCTTCGAGGGACGACATCGGCGCAGGGACTTCCGCTCGCCGGTGGGCGGGCGATTACTTGAGACTGACTCCGCCGGGCATGTTTCACCGTTCAATGCGTGGGGTCGCCTCTACGGCGTGGTTTACCATCTCCCAACGTGCTGCGTTCCGCCCGCCCTTCGGCCCCTCCCATCGCCGCATGGACATTTCACCCGACGGTCGCGCGGGAAGTTCGAAGCCACGAGCCGAGCCCGTTCCGAGCGAGCTTGATGAACGCCTTTCGTTCCGGCCACGGACTCAACTCGTCGTTCGAACTGGCGGTCACCTCGGGGCCGCACCTGGCCGTGTCGTTGCGGACGTCCGACTCAATGAGTTCGCGTTGGTTCACCCGCATCGCTGCCCCGGTGTACGCCGCCCACCAATGGGAACCGAGGGTCGTCGTTGGGGACGGCGACAAAGTCCCGGCCGATCACTGGGTCGCCCGACGC
>JAKIVW010000070.1:0-4499 GCA_022750355.1 Thermoplasmata archaeon | reverse complement strand
GACGCGCGCACGCATGGCCCGAACCCCTCGTTTTCCCGGGAGCTGGCGGGTTGTTCGACTCGATGGCGGCCGCCCTCCGGGCCGCCCCGGCGGGCTCGCGGTTGTTCGTACGGGGACGACCGCTCCCCGCAAGAAATCTCGGCTGGTGGACCCCGTCGCCTCCTCCCGTCGCACGAACGCCGTTGGGAGGCCCGCGTCGGAGTGGCGAGATGACGCTCGAACCCGGAGTATGGTCCGCGGGCGGGTCGGGGGCGCACCCCTTGTTCTGGCGAGTCGAGGTCGGGCTCGAATTCGACCCTGGGGCTCCCGCCTCACATCGAGGGTCGGAGGTTCGTTCGGGCCTCACCTCCGCGAGCCGAACACCTCAGGGTAATGGACTGACGTTCCGGCACCTGGGCCGACCCGCATGGCGAGGGTCGGTCGGCGGCGGTTGGATGGCGATCGCTCTGGAAGAGCTGGTTTCATTGTGGCCGAGCCCGGAGTGCTCGGTAGGAACGGCAGAAACCGGACCGCTCGATCCCCGGCGAATTCTGCCCCTCGGTCGAACGACCGACGGGATCGTCACGGGTCCCTTCATCGAGCCACATCAGGGTCGACACCTCGCCGTCCTCGGCGAAACCGGTATGGGCAAGAGCTCCCTTCTTGTCGCACTCGCTCGTCGCGAGCTCCGAGAATCGGGCGGCGTCGTGTTCGACCCCCTCGGGGAAACGGTGCGCGTTCTCCGGGACGAGCTCGGTCGCGAGGAGCGGCGCCGATGCCTTTGGGTGGGGCCGGATGGATTGGAAATCGGATTGAACGCGCTGGAGGGCATTGGAGAGTTCGACGACCCGGTCCGCTCGGAACGCCGGCTCAACGACCTCGTGCACGCCCTACGCCGGGTCCGCGCGGGGCGCTACACCGACTCGGCGTATTGGGGGCCCCGACTCGAGGAAATGGTCACGCGGGCTCTGCGGGCGGCCGCGGCTCTCCCGGAGGGTACGCTCTCGGACGCCTACACACTGCTCGCGACGTCGACGAGACTGGGCCGACCCATCCCCCCTCCCGCGTCGGAGGCGGTGCGGGAACTCGCCGACCGGATCCGAGACCGACCGGACGACGCGGACGGAGCCCGACGCCTCCTCCACGAGGTCGTCCGTAGTCCCGTCCTCGCCCGGATGCTGTGCGCGCCGCGTCCGACGCTGCGAACCCGGGATCTGGTTTCGGCCGGACGGATCGTCCTTATCTCCGGGGACGCGGGCCGCGTCGGGGAGTCGACGGCGCGCTACCTCCTCTCCGTGCTCCTCGCGCTAGTCTGGTCCGAGCTCTTGTCGCGCCAAGAGACCCCCAAGACGTTCGTCATCCTCGACGAAGCGCAATGGTTCTCCCACGACAGTTTGGCCGAAATGCTGCGACTCGGGCGTCGGAAAAACGTTCACGTCGTGGTCGCCACCCAGGCGATCGCGTCGCTACCGGAGTCCGTCGGCGACGCGGTCTGGACGAACGTATCGGATTTTGTTGCGTTCCGGGGATCTCCTGAGGAAGCCCGCGAATTCGCGCGGCTCGCCCCCGGTGTTCCGGCGAGCGCCCTTCTCTCCCTCCCGCGGGGGGAGGCCGCCGTCCTGATGGGCAAAGGAGAATCGGTCCGATGGGTGCGCACGGTTCGCTTGCCCGGCCGTCAGAAACCCGTGGAGGCCGAGGCTCCGATTCGCTCCGACCGCTGCGCGGGACTCGTCGAGGAGGTCACGGACGAATTTTCGGGCCCGCCGGAGCTGCCCGTCGATCGGGTCCTCGAAGAGCTGGTCCGAGTCGGCGCCGACGCGGGAGAAGCAACATCGTTCGCGGTGGACCTGAGCGATCTCCGGCAGCGAGTCGACCCCGGCGGGGAGATGGTCCGTCGGGCCGGTTCGTTGCTATCGAAATTCGGCGCCCTTTCTCGCGTGGACCGCTCCCAAGGTGGGCATCGCTGGGTCATCGACCGGCGACGACTGCGCGAGGTGGTGTCGCGACCGACCGAGGCCCCTGCTCCTGAAGGGGCTTCGTGATTGCCACAACCCTCTTAGGGGGGCGTCGGCTCATTTCTTCTGATGGAGGCGCCCCCGGAGAACGCCGGAGTACGCCCAGCCCCCGTCGGGGGTGGGCTGATGGCGCCCGCGACCCAGCTCGAGCGCTGCGTCACAGGGATCGAGGGCTTGGACAACATCCTTTCCGGAGGGATTCCGCGGGGTAACATGGTCCTCGTTGCGGGGAGCGTAGGGACCGGCAAGACCACCCTCTGCCTCGAGTTCCTGGTCCGCGGCGCGGAACGAGGCGAACGCTCACTCTTCCTCTCGGTCACCGAGGCTTCGGACAAGCTGATCCAGAACCTCTCGACCTTCGAATTCTTTCGCGCAGAGCTGGTGACGAACGGCTCGCTCGTGTTCGTCGACCTCCCCGTGCTCTACGATCGACTGGGGCTCGAACACGAGGAGCTCACGGAGGAGGAGATCGGGATCCTCATCCGCACGATCCGCGACCTCGTTCGACAACTCGGGGTCAAACGGCTCGTTCTGGACAGCCTCACTTCGGTGGGGTACCGTATCCGACGGGACGAGCGGATTCGCGATTTCATGCTGAGGCTCGGCCTCGAACTGAGCGACGCGGGCTGCACGGCGCTGCTGGTCTCCGAGATCGGCCCGACCCCCAGCCGGTACTCCCTCCACGGAGTGGAGGAAGCTATCGTCGACGGGGTCATCCTCCTCTGGAACGCCCGCCGACAGGGCGACATCCTTCGGGTGCTTCAGATCATCAAGATGCGGGGGACCTCCCACTCTCAGGCTCAATACGTCGTGGAACTCACGCCCATCGGACTCCTCATGGCTCCCCACTTGAAGGGCGGCCAAGGAGAGGGACAGTAAGGAGTGGCGCCGGTCGACATCGGCGAACGGCTTCGGGCTCTGCCGGGCGGCAGTGCGGTCACCCTCAAACTTGACCCACGGGAGTACGCGGACCACTATTTCGCCGTCCTGAACGCCACTCTCCGCGACGTGGGCACCGAGACCGATGCCCACACGATCTACGTCACCGTGACCAACCCCGCTTCCTTCGTTTGGGGACTGGCCCAGGCGCTGGACGTGGCCCAGGACCGGATCTCGTTCGTGGACGCGATCAGCCACATCATGATGGACTATCGCAACCCGCTCCCGAACGCCACGTACATCGAGAGCCCGCGCGCTTTGGAAGCGATCATGCTCCGGGTGGAGTACTTGCTTCGGAGGAACCCCCACCCCCGCTCGATCGTCGTGATCGACTCCGTCAACTCCCTCGCCATTCACAACCCGCCCGAGCTGCTCACCGAGTTCTTCCATATCCTGCTGAACATGCTGAAAAGCCGCCAGGTCCTCACCGTCGTCCTCGAAGTGAGCGACGAAGAAGCGAGTGCGGTCGAGACGATGCTCAACCTGGTCGTGGACGAGACGATCGACGTCGCGCGGGAGGGACCGTAATGGGGCACGATGACGGCCGGATCTTGGGGATCCCCGAGATCGACGGGGCCTTGTCGACCGCGCTCCCGCCGGGATGGATGGCCGTCCTTACCGGCCCGAGCGGGTCCGGAGCCCCCCTGCTCGCGAAGCAGTTCGCCAACGCCGGCGTCGGCAGCACTCCCGTCTTGTTCTACACCACCTACGAGCGAACGCTGGACGTCGAAGAGGCGTTCGAAGCCTTCGGTTGGGACCCGTCCGCGATCAAGATCGTCAACCTCGCCGACGAGTACTACGACCGGGTACTCGTCCGCGGTCTCGAGATCGCCCAGGCCCGGGAGGGCGGCCTGCGGCTGGACCAGATGACGGCCGAACACCCCAAGGACCGAGTGGCCTCCCGATTCAGCCTGACGAGCCGAATGCTTTCGGACCTGGCGGCGATCGACACGCCGTTCCGCCTCGTGCTCGACTCGGTCGACTTCTTCTTCGAGGTCCTTCAGGCCTCCGAAGTGACGACCGTCGCACGACAGATCCGCTACCGGTGCCAAACGGTCGGGGGTCAGGCGTTGCTGGCGATGCATTCGCGGGGGCACGACCGGGCCTTCACCGGGGCCCTCGAGGATCTCGCCGACGTCGTCTTCGACCTGAAGGCCGAACCGAAGGGATCCCGCTACGAAACCACCCTCTACATCGAGAAAGTACGCAACCGCCCCGACCTGCAACGGATCGCGCGCGCGAATATTGGGGCGAGCGGCTGGTCCATCAGCGACATGCCGGACGTCCCGGGATAGCCGCCTACCCTCCCGTAACCTAACCTTTATCGCCGCCGCACCGCTGCTCGGGCGAGGGGACTTGTGGAAGACGTCGTCATCCGTACGCTCGAGAAGGTCGCGCTGCGCGACCCCGTCCTGATCGAAGGGCTCCCCGGCGTGGGCAATGTCGGCAAGCTCGCGGCCGACTACCTCCGCGACCAGCTACCCGCGAAACCGCTCGCGACGATCTATTCGAAGTTCTTCCCGCCCCAGGTCTACGTCAGCGAGGAGGGGATCATTCGCCTCGTCT
>JAKIVW010000069.1 GCA_022750355.1 Thermoplasmata archaeon | reverse complement strand
GCGAGCGCATATCGCGCAGCGTGAAACGACCCGACATGAGGTTCTGGGCCGCCTTTTCCGCCGCCTCCTTGTCGGTGAGTTCCTCGAATCGTTCGAGTAGGGTCTGGATGTCGCCCATCCCGAGCAGGCGGGAGACGAATCGGGTCGGATCGAATCGCTCGAACTCGTCCATGTGCTCTCCCGTCCCGATGAACAGGATCGGAGCACCACTGGCGGCGACCGCCGAGAGGGCCCCGCCTCCCTTCGCCGACCCGTCCAGCTTGGTGAGGATCACGCCGGTGAGGCCGACCGCCTCATGGAACGCCTGGGCGCTCCGGCCGGCTGTCTGGCCCATGGCGGCGTCCAACACGAGGAGCGTCTCGTCCGGCTGGAGGACGGCGCGCACGCGCTTCAACTCCTCGATGAGCTCGGGGTCGATCCCGCTCCTTCCCGCCGTATCTACGATGACCGCCAGATGCGGGGGGAAGTGCGCGAGCGCCTCGCGGACGATGACCTCGGCCCGGGGTTCGCCCCGGTTGGCGTAGAACTCACAGCCCACCTTCTGGGCCAGTTGCTCCAACTGGTCGACGGCCGCAGGTCGATGCACGTCGGCCGCGACGAGGCCGACCCGGACCCCCTTTTTTTGGAAGAACCGGGCGAGCTTACCCGCCGTGGTGGTCTTCCCTTGTCCGAAAAGCCCGGCCAAAAGGATCCGCTTGGGTTTGAGTTCGAATGGGCGGTCCTTGCCGAGGATTCCCCGGATCTCTTCGTAGATGATCCGGACGAGGAAATCCCGGAGACTCGCTCCCGCCGGGGGTTTCTCCTGGGTCGCTCGCTGTCGCACCCGTTTGGTCAGGTCGAGGCTCAGTTGGACGTTGACGTCCGCCTGCAGGAGGGCCCGCTGGATGTCGCGGACGACCTCGCCCAGAAGGGCCTCGTCGACCACCGAGCCCCGGGCGATCTTCTGCAGCACCCCGCGGAGGGACTTTCCGAGGGAATCAAGGACCATGGATCCACCGCCGACCGAAGGTCGGTATACCCCAAAGATGGGCGCCTGTATATGTCAGGGACCTTCCGCCCGGGCCGCCGGCCGCGTAAGCCTCTTAACGGGGGAGTGGGCTGATAACGGTGGTTTCCATGAGCGCCGACGCGGCCGCCGCACCGAGCCCCGCCGCCCCGAAACCCCCTCCTCCGAAGCTGAATCCGGTCCGGGTTCCCATCGTGGAAGAAGGGGTGGAGTCGCGCACGACCGATTTCCGGGAGGTACTGCACGCCTACTCGAAGGAGGACTCGATCCTGGAAGCCAAACGATGCATCCAGTGCCGCCGGCCCTGGTGCGTGGAGGCCTGCCCCATCACTCAGGATGCCCGGGAGTACATTCGCCTGGTCGCGACCGGCGATTTTGACGGTGCCGCGAAAGTGACCCTCGACGAGAACCCCCTCGCCACCAGCCTCTGCAAGGTCTGCTACCACTACTGCGAAGACGCGTGTGTCGTGAAGAAGAAGGGGGTCCCCATCGCGATCCGTCACCTGAAGCGGGCGTCCCTGGAGTACGGAAAGAGCGACCTCGCCTACGTGCCGTCCAAGCCGAAGAACCAGCGAGTGGCGGTGGTAGGGGCCGGCCCGGCGGGGATGATGGCGGCCTGGGAACTCGGGGTCCGGGGGTACAGCGTGACCGTCTTCGAGGAGGAGGAGCGCTACGGAGGGCTGATGCAGACGATCCCGGCCTACCGGATGACCGACGCGGACGTCGAGACCGATCGAGCGCGGTACCGGGACCTCGATGTCACCTTTGTGAAGGGCACGAAGGTCGGTCATGACTTCCCGGTCAACCAGCTGATGGAGAAGGACGGGTACCAGGCCGTATTCATCTCGATCGGGACTTCGACCCACCGCACCCTCGGTGTTCCGGGGGAGGACCTGCCGGGAGTCGTCCCGGCCTTGAAATTCCTGAAGACCCTCAACCGCGGCATCGACGTGCCGATCGGCCACGAGATCGTCGTCGTCGGGGGCGGAGATGTCGCAATGGATTCGGTGCGTTCCGCGCTGCGCAAGGCCCACGGAGGTCACGTGACGCTGGCGTATCGGCGAAGCCGGCAGGAGATGCCGGCGGATCCCGAGGAGGTACACGGCGCCGAGCAGGAGGGAATCCGTTTCGTGTTCCAGAAAGCCCCGCTCCGAATCGTCGGGACCGATCACGTCGAAGGGATCGTCGTCCAGTCGATCGAGCTGGGACCTCCCGACGCGGGCGGCCGTCGTAGCCCCGTTCCGGTTCCAGGGTCGGAGGAAACGATCCCATGCGACACGGTCATCGTCGCCGTCGGGCAGAAAGCGGACCTGGAAGGGTTCGGCCCTCAACTCGACTTGAAGCTCTCCTCCCAAGGCTGGCCCGAGGGCAAGCTGAAAGGATTCGAGACCGCCGTACCCGGGATCTTTGCGGCCGGGGGACGTTCGGTGGTGTATGCCATGGGAACGGCCACCGAAGCGGCCGATGCCATCGACCTGTACCTCTCTGCCAAACGGGGAGAAGCCACCGGCCCTCGCCCCGACCCATTCGGTGGCCCGGAGACGTTCGTGAAGCCGGCGGGCTACACCGCGGCCATCCGGGTGTGAACCGGGCCGCGAGGGAATGTATTTCCCCAGCACTACGACTTGTCTAAACCCATGTACTCCGACGGGAGGCGCATTCGGGGGGCCCCCCCGTTCCTCGCCTTGGCTCTGCCGGTCCTCCTCATGGCCGTCTACCTCCTCCCGGGCGGGGCTGGGGGCGCCGCACCATCGCATTCCTCCCCCGCATCGGTCGACACGGCGACCTTTGCGACCAGGTCCGGCTTCGCGCCCAACCTGCTCCGAGGCGTCTCCGAACCTACCCTCGCCGAAGGGACGACCAGCGCGGTGGTCACCTTCAGTCCGACCCGTCCGGGTCTGTTCGACGCGCCTTCCACCCAAGCGGCCCCCCTGAGCCCAACTGACATTGGCGCCCGTTTCGGCCTTTCGCCGGCCGCGTACGCCTCGGCCAAGCAGTACTTCGTTTCCCAAGGCCTTTCGATCGAGCACGCTGGCCCCGACCGTCTCTCGCTCACGGTAGAGGGTTCGGCTGGGGCGATGGATCGGGCGTTCTCGACCTCGTTGATCGATGGGAACTACCAGGGTCGAGCGGTTCAATTCCCGGCCACCGCCCCCGCCCTACCCGGACCCCTCGAGTCGGAAGTGTCGGGGGTGGCCGGGCTGTCGACCGGCTGGGATCAGTTCTCCCTGCCGCTCTCGAAGACGGTCGGGGCGGGATCGGCGACTCCGAGCCAGGGTCCCGCGGACCTGGTCTCCCCGGCGATCGCTCGCCAAATTTACGAGGCATCCCAGCTCTACAATTTCACGGGCACTCCGACGTATTCCTCCGGGCAGGGAATCGTCCTCCTCCTCTGGGGAGATGGGTACAGCCCGGACGACCTCACGACCTTCTTTTCGAGCGATTACCCCAGCGGGATCTTTCCGACCGTCGTGATCCACCCCGCCCCGATCGACGGGGCACCGTTGCCGGGCCCGGGCGCTGTGAACGACCCGAGCGGCGCTCCCGAAGAACTCACGCTCGATCTCGAGTGGTCCGGTTCCCTCGCCCCGGGAGCGACGTTGGACCCGGTGTACGCCCCCGACGGCCCGAGCTCCGACGGCTACTCGCCGACCGACGTCTCGATGGCGGACGCCCTCCATTACGCGGTAACGGGGATCTCGGGCGTCGATGCGATATCGATGTCCTTCGGCACGGCCGAGAGCACGGCCTCCGGACTCGAGTCCGCGTGGACGACCGACCTTGCGGAAGCGGCCCAGGAGAAGATCACGCTCCTCGCGGCGACGGGCGACACGGGCGGAGACACCAGCCTCAAACCGACGTGCACCGGAGTGCCGCAGCCGAACTACCCCGCCTCGGATCCGGGCGTGTTGGCGGTCGGGGGGACCGACCCGAGCCTGGCCCGAAATGTGGTGGGACAGGTCACGGGCATCGCGGCCGAATCGGCGTGGTCCGGGAGCGGGGGAGGATTCTCGTTGTCGTTCCCAGCGCCCAGCTGGCAGGAGGTCGGCAGCGCCCGCGCTCCCATCGAGGCGAATGGCTTCCGGGGGATGCCCGATCTCTCGGCGGCGGCCGCCGACAATTTCGTCTACTATGACGGGCAAGAACAGACCGGAGCCGGGACGAGCTTCGCGACGCCGCTCTGGGCGGGACTGATCACCGAGATGGATGCCTTGCACGGAACTCCCCTGGGATTCGTGACGCCCCGGCTCTACTACATCGGGTCGTCGGAACCGTACGGCACCGTCGCCGACGGGCTGGTGGATGTCACGTCCGGATCGAACTGCCTCGGCCCGGCCACGGTCGGGTGGGACACGTCCACCGGCTGGGGTTCCCCTCGGGCGCTCGACCTCTATGCCGACCTCACGTCCACCTTCGTCAACCTCTCGATCGACGTGACGCCGGCTCCGGTGGGACCGGGCGGCTCGCTCACGATCGGGGCCCGCCTCACGAATGCGAGTACCGGAAACCCGATCCCCGGAGTCTCCGTGCTCGTTACCCTGACCGCCGACACCACCTTCGGCCCCTGCGACGGGACGTTCGGAACGGCGACCTCCGAGACCAACGCCAGCGGCCGAATGTCCGTCATGATCCCGGTGCCCGCGTGCTACCTGGGCTCGCGCGCCATCGCTTCCGTATCGGTGATGTCCGACGGGCTGTTCGGGACGAACCAGACCCAAGTGGGCGTGAATCTGCTGGGTTACCTCGGGTTCTTGGGCCCGGTCAGCACGTACCCGGCGGACATTGGAGTCTACGCGCTCATCATGGGGGCCGCGATCGCCATCGGGTTCCTGTTGGGAACCGGCCCGCCGGGCCGTCCGACGCGCGTTCGGGCCCCTGCCCCTCCACCGATCCGCGTGGCATCGGCTCCCCCCGCGACCCCGCCCGCGCCCCCGCCCGTACCCCCGCCACCGAGCATCGGTCCCTCCTCGGCTTCTTGGGTCGTACGTCCGCTCGCACCGCCCTCGTCCCCCAACCCACCGCCCGGCCCGGATGCTCCGCCTCCCTCCTCGTGAGCCGGTCGAGACTCGCGGGTCGCTCACGGAAATGACTTAATCCGCACCCTGTCTGGGCGGACCGTGTCCGACCCGTCCGAGGAGAACGCGGACGGGGCGACCCCGATCTCGCTGTCTCCACAGGAGCACACGGTGCTCACGGCCTTGCGCAATCCCACGGAGCTTCCGATGGAGGAGGAACAGGTCGCGAACCTCTCGGGCCTTCCCCCGGACACCGTTCGGGGCAGCCTGCAGCGCCTGCGTTCGAAACACCTGGCCGTGGTGGAGGAGGAGCATCTCACCGTCCGAACCCTGACGACCCGGGGGCTCGCCGCGGCCCGCGACGGACTCCCCGAGCGTCGGTTCCTTCAGGCGCTCCGACGCCACGGAGGTCGCCTCACGGTGGAGCAAGCGACCGCGGAGGGACTCTCGGCCGACGAACGGTCGGCCGCGATCGGGATCCTGCGGCGGAGACAGCTGTTGGCCGACGGGTTTCCGTTTCAACTGCGGGACGCGGAGGGCGCGGACGATCGGCTCCTCCCTGAGGAGGTCGTTCTCAAACAGGTCGCCAATGACGAGGAGGACCTCGATGAAGCGATCCTTTCCGCCCTCGAACGCCGGGGCCTGGTGCAGGTCGAGCGGCGCTCGATCAAACGTTGGGGGCCGTCCGAGGAGGGACGCCGACTCGCGTTGGAAGGCTCGAACCAACCGTTGTGGGGGGCCCTCACACCGGCGGACCTTACTTCCGGGGCTTGGAAGGGTCGCACCTACCGGCCGTACGATGTTCGCGCGGCGGTGCCCTATGCCCGGGGCGCCCGGGAAAATCCGTATGTCGCCTGGCTCAACGACTTCGCCGACATCCTCGTGGGCCTCGGATTCGAGGAGACCCTCGGGCCGTTGCTCGAGACGGAGTTCTGGAACAACGATGTTCTGTTCATGCCCCAGGACCATCCCGCACGGTCGATCCACGATGCCTTCTGGCCGGAGGGGGTCGAGGGGCACCTTCCGCCCGAGGACCTGCTCGGGCGGGTCGCCGCCGCCCACGAGGGCCGTGCCCTTCCCGGCGAGAAACTTCCGATGGGACCGGGATGGGGCGGACTCTACGACGTCTCGATCGCCAGCCGGCCCGTCCTCCGGTCCCAGACGACGGCCGTGAGCGCGAGGTATCTTGCCCGACGCCCTTCCCCCCCGTTCCGGACCTTCTCGATCGACCGGAACTTCCGCGTCGAGTCGGTCGACGCGCGTCACCACCTCGAGTTCCAGCAGTGCGAGGGGATCGTCGGGGAGGACGGCGTGACCCTCCGGCACCTGATCGGGATCTTCCGTGAACTCACGGAGGCGATCGGAATCCCGGAGCTGAAGATCCGTCCGAGTTACTTCCCGTTCACCGAGCCCTCCATCGAGGGCTACGTGCGCCACCCTCGACTCGGTTGGATCGAGGTCCTGCCCGGGGGTCTCTTCCGACCCGAAGTGCTCCGCCCCCTCGGTATCGAGGTTCCCGTGGCCGCGTGGGGGATCGGGGTCACCCGCCTCGCGATGATCGCCCTCGGCAAGAACGACATTCGAGAGCTGTTCTGCGACGACCTCGATGCGCTGACCCGCGGAGGACCGTAGATGCCCGTCGCGACGCTCTCGGCCGAGCGTTTGCGGTCCCTCCTGGACCACCCTCCTTCCGACCTCGCGCTGGACGACATCCTGTTCGCCTCCAAAGCGGAGATCGAGACCCGGGACGGTGACGACCTCACCCTCTCCGTGACCCCCGACCGCCTCGACCTCCTCAGCGAGGCCGGACTCTCCCTTCACATCGCGGGCGTCACCGACGCGGCTGTCGGGCTCCTGCACGTATCGGAAGTGGCGAGCCCGCCGTCGTACGAAGTGAACGTCGACCCGTCCGTGAGCGTTCTTCGCCCCTTCTTGTCGGCGACGGTCCTCCACGCCCCCCCGGGGTCGCGGGGCTTGGACGACGGCACGCTCGCGGAGGCGATCCGTTTCCAGGAGCTCCTTCATGCGACGATCGGGCGCGACCGACGGGCCGCGAGTCTCGGGATCTATCCTCTGGACCGGCTCAATTTCCCGTTGCGGTACGCGCTCGAACCGATGTCGGACGTCCGGTTCGTCCCCCTGGACGGGGACGAAGAGCTCGGGGCGGAACGGTTCTGGCAGGACCATCCGATGGCGACGCGCTACGGTGCGTTGGGCCGAGACGAAGCGCGGTGCCTGACGCTCCGCGACCGAGATGGGACGATCCTGAGCCTCCCCCCCGTGCTGAACGGACGAACGGCCGGGGAGGCCCGTGTGGGGGATCGTGCGCTCGTCCTCGAGGCGACCGGCACCCGGATCCGTGCCGTTCAGGAGGCCCTCGGAATGCTGTTGGTGGTGTTTGCCGTACGGGGTTGGTCGGCCGCTCCCGTGGCGGTCCACCGGGTCGGAAAGCCAGGCTCGGAAGGGACGGACGTGTACCGACCCCGCTCCGTCGTCCTCCCATCGGCGGACCTTCGCGCCGTCTCCGGTGATTCCCTACTCGGCGGCGAGGTCGAACGCCGATTGGGGCGGGCTCGACTTTCCGCGCGACCCCACCCCGGTGGCTGGACCGTCGAGGTCCCCCCGTGGAGGCCCGACCTCCTCACTCCGGTCGACCTCATCGAGGACGTCGTCCTGACCGACGGGGTCCGCCCCCAGGACGGGATCCTGCTGCCGAGTCGTACTCGTGGCCGCCGCCTTGCGGAGACCCACTTCCGACTGCGGATCCGTTCCCTGCTCACCGGGCTCGGTTACGCGGAACCCCACACCCCGCTCCTGGTTTCCGCCGAGACCACCGAACGCGCGGGGAGCGTCGCGGCCCTCCGACTCCGCAATCCGGTTTCGGCGGAGTTCTCGGTGTTGCGGGACCGAATGCTGCTTTCGCACCTGGACGTGCTGCGCCGGAACACCCGCGTCGCCTACCCTCAACGGTTCGCCGAAGTGGGTCCGGTGATCGTCCGCTCGGAGAAGGCCGAGAGCGGAGGGGAAACGAGGTACCATGCGAGTGCGATCCTCGCCGCCGACTCGGCGGGGTTCGCCGACGGGGCTTCGTGGGTCGATTACGTCCTCCGCACCGTGGACGTCCTGGCGGTCCGGGAGCCCACGGACCTCCCGTTCCTGATCCCCGGTCGCAGCGCCCGCGCGCGCATCGCCGGGGAACCCATCGCCGAAATGGGGGAGATCCATCCGCGAATCCTCGAGGGACTCGGAGTCCCGGTCCCGGCCGCTTGGGCCGAGATCGACCTCACCGGTCTCTGGACGCTCGTCCGGCGCCACGAAGCGCATTAATACGCTCTCCCGGTTCTCAAGCGATGGTACGCGCCCGGTCCCGTCCGGCAGCCGATCTTCGCCGAACCCGGTGGGGAGCCGACGCGCGAAAAGCGATCGGGGCCAAGGTCGAAGGGGGGTCGGTCCCGCTTCTTTCGGGTCCCCCGGAACACCCTGATTCGGAGTACTTGGAGAATGTGGGTTTTCCCGGAGAGCCTCCCTTCACACGAGGCATCCAACCGACGATGTACCGCGGACGCCTTTGGACGTACCGCCAATACTCCGGATTTGGCAGCGCGTCGGCCACCAATCGACGATTCCGCTTCCTCCTCGAAGGGGGGCAAACCGGGTTGTCGGTCGCGTTCGACCTTCCGACCCAGAACGGGTACGATTCGGACCACGTGCGCTCGCGCGGAGAGGTCGGTCGGTGCGGAGTCCCCGTCTCGACCCTCGGCGACATGCGGACGCTGTTCGCCGGCCTCCCGCTCGACCGCGCGACCGTCTCCATGACGATCAACGCGACCGCCCCGATCCTCACCGCCCTCCTGGTCGCGGTCGCCGAGGAGAACGGAGTGCCCCGGGCGCGACTGGGTGGGACGGTCCAGAACGACATCCTGAAGGAGTACATCGCCCGCGGGACCTACGTCTACCCGCCCGCGGCGTCCCTGCGCCTGGCGATCGACCTCATCGAGTTCGCGACCCGCGAAATGCCCCAATGGAACTACATCTCGGTCTCCGGGTACCACATCCGCGAGGCCGGCGCCACCGCCCCGCAGGAGGTCGCCTTCACGCTCGCCAACGCGGTCGCGTACGTCCGGGCCGTCCAGGAACGGGGCCTCGACCTGGACGAATTCCTTCCCCGACTCTCGTTCTTCTTTTCGTCCGACCGAAACTTTCTGGAGGA
>JAKIVW010000193.1 GCA_022750355.1 Thermoplasmata archaeon | reverse complement strand
TCGGAGGATTTCTCGAGAAAGGGACGCGGGCGGGGCCGTGCTCCCCCCGATTCGCCGAGCACCTCGGGTTCGCGGGGTCGAGGGCGGGTCTCTGTCCCCCCCGTCGTTCGAAGCGCACGTAGATAGTGGGAACCGGACCTGAACCTTCCCTAACGCCATGGCGGAAGAAGGGGAGGTCGCGCGCTCCTTCATCGGTCGGGGGGAGGCCGTCGAAGCGCTTCACCTCCGGTTCGAGGAGGTCCGCGGGGGCGCCGGCGGGGTCACCCTCCTCGTCGGTGACGCCGGCATTGGGAAGTCGGCCCTCATCTCGGAATTCGTCCAGGAAGTACGGACGCGCGGGGTCCGCGTACTGGTCGGACGAGCCCCCGCGCTCGACGACCCACCGCCGTTCTCGCTCCTCCAGTCCGCGATCGAGAGCGCCCGCGAGGATCCCCTCCTCCAGTCGGACGAAGACCCGACCCTAGGGGGCGGTCCGATGTTGATCGGCTTTGCCCCGGGGCTGGGCGAGGACGCCTTCCCGACACCGCTCGGCATCGAGGGGCGGCTGCTCCAGCTCCTCGGAGGGACCGGCGCGCGGGGAACGACCTCTCGCGACCAGGTCCTCTCGGGGATCACCGATCGGTTGCTCGAGTTCACTCGTCATGGACCGACGGTCCTGGTCCTCGAGGACATCCAGCGCGCCGACACGTCGTCGCTCGCCGCGGTGGAATTCTTTGCGAACGAACTGCAGACCCGCCCCTTCTGGATCCTGGCCACCCTTCGTCCGGGCGCGTCGCTCTCGACCCTCGGACGAGCCCGAACGGAAGCGTTCGAAACCGCGACGCGAGCGGGACGGGTGCTCCTTCGGCCGATGACCTCGGACGAGACCGCCATGTACCTCCGGCAGGGCGACCCCTCTCGGGAGATGACCTCGGCGGAGGTCACGCGGCGATTTACCGAGACGGGCGGGAACCCGTTCCTCCTCCAGCAACTCGACCACCGGACCGATCCGGGGGCTCGCATTCCGGAGGGCGGGTCGGAAACGGCTCCGCCGCTCGACGCGGACAGCGCCCGCACGCTCGACTCGGCGGCGGTGCTCGGCCCCCAGTTTGATTTCGCCCTACTGCTCCGCGCGACCGAGGATGGAGAGGAGCATCTGGCCGAAGTGGTCGAAGGATTGGTCGGCCGGGGGCTCCTCTTCGAACGACCGGGGGAACTGCTCGAATTTCCGGAGGACCGGCGACGGGAGGAGGTGTACAACCTCCTGAGCGAGAAACGCCGTCGTATTCTTCACCGTCGGTCCGGGGAGGCCCTGGAAGGAATGGCCGGCGCGGACCGCACTCAAATCTACGCCCTGGCCCACCACTTCTATTTGGGCCGGGCCGGGCCGAAATCGGTTCATTACAACCGCGCCGCGGCTCGGATCGCCGAGTTGGCCCTGGCGCCGGACGTCGCTTGGGACCACCTCGCCCGGGCCCTGGAGAGTCAACGCGAGCAGGACGCGGACGATTGGGATTCCGAAGCGGACCTCGTCCTCGAGCTGGCACGACTCACGGAAGAGCTCGGAGCGCTCCAGGACGCCGAGGGGTTGCTCCGGGAGTTTTTCGACCGGGCGAAGGACGGTCGACCCCTTTCCCCGCTCCGCCGGGCCACCCTCGAGATATTCCTCGCTCGCGTCCTGACGGATCGGGGGGAACTGCCCGCCGCGGCCGAGCTGGCGAAGAAAGTACTCGAGACCCCCGGCTTGGACGACCAGCCGCTCGTCGGGGTCGGTGCCCACCACCAACTTGGCCAGGTCCTCTACTACCAGGGCCACTACCCGGAGGCGCTGGAACACCACACGGCAGAGATCGGACTCGCCCAGCGGGTTGGTAACCCGATGATCCTGGCGCGCGCCCAGATCTGGCGCGTGGCCGCCCTGTCCATGTTGGGCGAGACGGCGCAGGCCATCGCCGAGGCACGGGAGGTGACGGCCGCGCGCGATCGGTTGGGTTCCGTGCGCGAATCTGCCCAGGCGCATCTCTTCCTTGGCGACATTCTGGCCGACGCCCGGTCCCCGCCCTCCGATCGCCAGGACGCGATCGGCGAATTTGCGGCGGCGGTTCGGTTCGCGGAAACGGCGAAAGACCCCCGACGTGTCGGTTGGGCGCTGTACAAGACCACCGAGCTCCTCCGCGAAGCGGGCCGGTTGGACGAGGCGGCCGCCATGGTGGAGCGGGCCTGCCACATCCTCGGACAGATCGGAGACCAGGTGGGCCTGAGCGTCTCGATCAAGGTTCGGGGCCAGGTCGCGATG
>JAKIVW010000192.1 GCA_022750355.1 Thermoplasmata archaeon | reverse complement strand
CAACCCACGGTGGGGGGCCGAAGTCAATCTCGAACAGGGCGGCTGGTTGGACGGGGAAGGGGTTGTAGCCGGCTGCCGATCGTGTGGAGGTGCGTCAGGTGACCGTCATGGCCCCAATCATGTACCCGGTTTCGCCCATCGGGCCGTTGGGCGGGTACTGGCACGGGGCGAGGCACATCCAGTTGAACGTCCCACTCTCGTTCAGATCCAGGGTGAATTCCGTCGTGGACATTCCCGGGCTCACGACGTTGATGCCGAGGGACGGGATATCGAACGAATGGGCGATGTTGGTGCTTGAAAGCGACGATACCGTCGTGCCGTTCACCGTCTCCACGTCCCCCACGGTCCCCGTGACGTTGCACGAGCACCCCGCCCATGCGCCAGGAGCATCGAGGTCGATCAATGTGACGTGGACAATCCCCCGGCTCACGGTGAAGTTCGCCGGGCTGTATTGGGGCCAGCCGGTCACGGGATTGATCTCGATTGTGAGGTACAGGTTGCTCGTGGTCGTCGCCGGTGCCGCGCTCGCGGCAGCGCCGCCGCCGAACTGAGCACCCAGAGCGCCTGCGCCAAACGCTGCGAGGACCACAATCACCGAGGTGGCTGCTATCAGGTTGAAGAATCTCTGGTCGTCCATGATCGTTCTCGTTGACCAGACTCCGGATGGACTAGATACGCGGCTTCTCAACTCGAATGTAGCCGGGTTCCGCTCGGCGCCTCCGGGAGACTCGGCGCCTAACGGCTTGGGGCTGCAGGGAACGCCCGGCTCGCACCGGGACCCTGAGACGGAAGGAACACTGCATCCGCGAGGAGCCGGGCGCTGGCCGAACCTCGGGAAGTCAGCCGATATTGGTCGCCCTCGTGCCCCACCAGCTGCGTTTCGGTCAGTTTGTGCAAGTGGAACGCCAGCTTGGAGGAATCCTCGTCGCGAATCCCGGTGACCCGAAGCAAATCGCTGAATCCGACAGGTCCCTGCTCGAGTCGGGCGAGGACCTTCCGCCGGATTGGGCTCGCAAGTGCTTCGAACGTGCGGTGAATCTCCTCGACAGCCACGACACTGCCGAGGGCAACCGCGGCGGCCGTAGGCATGCGGTGCGGATCGAAAGCCACTCGGAGCGGTCCGCGTCCTTCGATTATCTCCACAACCTCCTCGAGCCGGTGACACGCCATCAATTCCTCGACACCGGCAAACACGAGGGCGGGGTGGGGGAACTCTGACAGGAACGAGTCGGCGAAGGCCCGAAGTGCGTCGAGTCGCCGAGGGTCGAAGGGGGCCGACTTCAGGTGGGGACCGTCTACAGGAGGGTTCGGTCCTAGGAAGAGCACTTGATATTCTCCGGACGACGCGAGCTCGGCAGCCTCGGCCCGCGGATCGCGCGCGGAACCTGGCTGACCTTCGAACTCTCGCTCTTGCACGACCAAGCGCAAGACTTCGCGAACCCGGTCCATACGGACCGGCTTGCGGAGATAGTCGAAAGCACCCTCCTTCATCGCATCGATCGCTGTGTCCACGGAGGCGTATCCGGTCAGTAGGACGACGTAGGTCCTGGGCCACCGCTTGCGGACCTCCTTCAGAAGTTCGAGGCCGCTGTGTCGAGGCATCTTCAGGTCGGTGATGAGTACATCGACTTCGTCGTGCTCGAGGTGCTCGATTGCCTTGGGGACCGAGGAGGCCATTGCCGCAATGTGCCCGTCCGTTTCCAACAACTCTCGCAGCTCGGTTCGGAAGTCTGCGTCGTCATCCACTACAAGGAGCCGCACAAGCGTAGGAGGTTCGCTCGAGATATGGTCCTTTCGGGTGCGAGGCTCTCCAGTTGAGGCCGGGCCCCCTCCGCGGGGCCCGGCGTCCTCCGGAGCCTACCGGCTCCGGGAATGTGTTCAGGGGGCACTAGTGAGGTGGCCGGGCAGGATCGCCCCCATGTAGAGCCACGCTGCGACAAACGCGAGAAACACGAAGATCGGGAACCACACCGTCACAAGGTAGAAGCTGACCGGGAGGCGGAAGGTGCCCGTCCCGTCCCCCGAGTGCGGCGTGTCGCTCGCCGCGGCCGGCCGCAGGGCGAAGCTGAACGGCGTCCAAGTGGATCCTGGGTGCTCCAGGTACCAGTCGACCGCGAGGGTCGCCGGGAAGGCGAAGAAGCCCGCGGCGGCGAACGCGAGGTACAGCAAGAACGTCTCGAGCGGGTCCTTGGTCAGCCCAAGATCGCCGGGGGAGACAAGGGTCGTGTACCCCCAGTAGCCGTACCACGCGGTGGTGATCCCCGCGATGAGCGCGAAGAGACCCGCATACTCCAGCTTGAGCCCGAAGTAGGCCATGATCGC
>JAKIVW010000068.1 GCA_022750355.1 Thermoplasmata archaeon | reverse complement strand
GGTGGTACATTATCAACTGCAGAAACCGGGTATGTTTCCACCGATTCGGTGGATGGCTGAGGAGCGGGTCGGTAACCACACTTCGCACTCCCAACTACCGGCGGCTCTTTGGAGTCGCCGGGTAACCCTTTCAATCAGGAGTTCGCCAGGGTCGTCGCCCGGCCGCCTCCGGTGCCGTGGGATCAATATTCGAAAATGCGATTTTCGGCGTTCGATTCAATTGCTCAAACGGCACTCTGGAAGGCTTGGAAAGGGTCGACGAAAGTCTCAAGCACACCGACGGGAGATGCGAGTTCTGCAAGTTCGTAGCGGGGCTGGGCCGCAAAAAGGGCAGTCTCACCAGCGTCCAGTTCGTTCGTGGTCCCTCTGAACCGAAGCGGTAATCGATTGCGACAATGATCCCCTTTGAGCCAGATCTTGGCAGTTGGATTCAAGAGCTGGATCAAACATGATCCGGTGTTCGAACCTACGTTAGCCGCGCCTTGCTCGGAACGAGACTCGAACTTTCTTCTTCTTCTTTACCGTAGCACCAAACCTAACTCTCTTGCCCTTCGCCTTAAACGTCACTCTCACCTTCTGTGGTCGCTTGACCTTCGCGATGAAGCTAACGCGCTTCTTCCTGGCTGCCATGTATGGGGAGAGGGTTACAGCGTATTTGCTACCTCTCATTGCACCCCTGCGAATCGAAATGCATGGGGCAGCGCCCTGGGAATGGTAGAATCCGATGTCTGAGTCCGCAGACCGACTGGCTGCTGCCCGATCACGGTTGACCTCGCTCAGATATCAAGCGCAGAGACTCGTGGAAGTGACTCCTGCGCGTCGCCAGGTCGCCCTGCCCAATTCGCCATTGACGAACTACGCAATGGCAGAACTGGGCGGAGCGCTAACCCAGACTCTGATTGGCCGCAAGAGGCCGGGTCAGTCGATTGTCCGGAGCATGGCGCGGAACAATCAGGAAGCGATGCGTCAAAGACAACTCTCCGAGGCGAGAAATCAGGCTCAAGCGATGCTTGGCCAGGTTGAGACCGAGATTCGCGGCTTGGAAGGGGCTATCAAGAGCGGCGATCGGCGCCGACTGCTTCAAGCAGTTGCCACAGCCCGAGGCTCCGTGCGTCCCCAAACCATGGCCAATCGATGCCTAGCAGTGATCGACCGACTTAGTTACCTTGAGCCATCCGAAGTTGCTGACCCTGAAGCTGCTTCCCTAGAGAATTCCGATCTCGTTGGAAGTGTAGCGGCCATTCTACGCTCCTTTGAACGTAGACTCAGGCAACATATCAGTCAGGAACTAGCGCGGCAATCTCCCACTTGGTGGAACGATTTAGTACCGAAACCGGTAAGGGATCAAGCTGAACATCGACGGTCCCAGCGCGAACGACAGTGGCCCTGGTCGACCTCGGAAGATACTGACTTGATTCACTTTGTCGATTTCAAGGACTACGCGAAGATTATCACTGATGCGCGAAACTGGGAGACGACGTTTGCTAGGGTCTTTCGGGATAAGGAATTCATCAGTCTTAAGTTGAGGGAACTGGAACCGATCAGGATTGAGATTTCTCACTGCAGGATATTGTCGAGAAAGGACTCGCTGAAGTTGAGCCTGTATAGCTCCGAACTTACGGAATTGATGCGTCACCAGTAGAATGAGTAGCCAGAGTCTCGCTGGCAGGGCAACCTAACATGGAGACATCCTAAAAATGCCGCGAACTTCATCTCGGCCGAATCGGGCGGCGGAGCCCAATCAGGACGCTGGCGACACGCCTTTGCGTCACCTCCCCGCGGCCGTCTTCGCGACATCAGTCGTGCTTCTGTTGATCGGACTCTATTTACCAGAAATCCTAATTTATTCATTCCTGGCAACCACCACGTTTGTGGCGACGGACGTAGTACTTACAGGCTTCATTCGGACCGGACCAAGGCGAATCAACGTCTTCACAAGTCACCTTTACACCGCACGGGGAGTGGGATTCTACGTCTTGATCATCTTCATGCTCATCGTTGCCCCAGTCATCGCTGTCGCGATTTCTTATGCGCCGGGCCTCATCGAGTCGCGGACCAGCCCACTCGGAATCTATTCGCGCTTTACAGGAGTGGCGCTCATTTCACTTCTTCCTATGGGGACTGTCGGCGCGTACGTCCGCTGGCTGACCCGGTCGAAATCCAAACGCTGAGGCCATAGATTGTGGTGCCACCCAAGACAATCGATACACCGACCCAGATAGTTGATAACTCGAAAGACGTGGCGACCAACCCTGCCCCGATTTCGCCAGCAACAATTAGAATGGCCCTGATTAGGGCCACACCACCGGGTGGTATCCCGTTCCCCTCGGGCACCGGCTCAGGCCCCACGTTCAGTCAGGGTTTTCGGACTGGAGTCCGAGTTTTCGGACAGCGACCTCTTTACGGACAAAGCCTCAAGGGCCGGCTTTGCCCAAGAACTAGATTCTGTGAAGGACTTGATGTGCAGGGCGCTCGGTTTCTGTGCCGGGGGACATTGATGGACACAGACGGGGATGTATGTGGATAGGTGCGCATGAGTCGGACGACACGCGCTCGTTGCGTCGAGGACCGTTCACCGGCCCCGAGCGGGCCGTTTGGCGCGATAGTCCTCCTCGATGGCGGCGGCGAACCGAGCCCACGTCCTCGCGACCTGTGCGCGGAGGGCTTCGCGGGTCGGGAATTCCGGGGTGACCCAGCGTTCGGTGACCAACAGTTGAAGTCGCGTCCGCGCGCGGCCGACGGTGCTGACCCTGTAGTCCAAGGACTGCCGGTCGGTCTCGTCGATCTGGTCGAGGTGCCAGGAGTGCGGGGGATTGAGGCGAACTAGATCAACCGCAATCGAGGGATCCCGACCGGACCCCCGGGAAAGGCGAATCCGGAGCACGCGGCGAGGCGAAATTCCGATCACACGAAACCTTGCGCGGGGACGCCTCTTCGAAAATCGTCCGTCGTCGCTCCGGTAGTCCGTGCACCAATCATACACGTAGCGCGACGGGGCGTGAATCACTAGGGAGAGACGCACCGTAGTGGTCCCGTAGATCCGGTGGCCCCGTTCGGGCATGGGCCGGGACACCGGTGGGACGTCTTAAGCCGGGTCTCCGGGCGCGGCCGCGAAGCGGCCCCGGGTGCCGACGGCTTTGCCCGAGAACTAGATCCTGGGTCGGACTCACTGCGCGGGGCGCTCCATTTCTGTGCAGGGGTGCTCGCTTCTGTGCAGGGAGGCGTTTATGGGCGAAGCCTCTAGGCTCCGCCTTGTTCGAATAGGCGTATCAGGAGAGGAGTTTCGGACTCGCCTCAGACCTTTCGTCCAGTGTTATGGACCGAGTCGGCGTTGTAGTTTTCTCCGACGTGCACGCTCAAGAACGAGCGCGCGTGCCTCAAGGCGGGGTACGGCCCGGGAAAATGGCGGACTCTAGCCCCTCGCTGCGCATAGGAGGGTTTGGCTCCCTCCTCGGCTCGTCGGTCGCCTCCTCGATCGGCGGGGCGGTGTCGAGTGTGTCGGTCAACTGGCTCGTGTACCATTACACCGGGAGCACGTTGGATGTCGCGTACGTCGGTCTCACCGGAATTTTACCCGGAATAGCCCTCGGCCTTTTCGCGGGTGTCCTCGCCGACCGATACGACCGCCGTCGTATCATGATCACCGCGGACCTCGTCCGGTTTGTCGTGATGGCAGTGCTCGCCGCTTCCCTCTTTTTCGTCGGGTTCTCCCTCCTCCTCGTTCTCGGTGCGATGACACTCGTCTACAGCTTCTCCGCCCTCTTCACGCCCGCGAGCCAAGCCATCCTCCCGCGCATCGTTCCGACCGGGCAGTTAGAGGGAGCGAACGGGCTGCTGTCTGCGCTCACCCAAACCGGCTATACGGTGGGCGCCGGGGCCGCCGGGCTTGTCATCGTCTTTGCCGGGGCGGTCACGGGGTTCGGGATCAATGCGGCCACCTACGCCCTCTCGGCAATCTTCCTGTTCCAGATCGCGACCTCGTACGGGCGGCCGATCGCGGAGGCCGGGGTCGCCGTCCGGTCGTTCCGCAGGGAGTTCGGGGAGGGAGTCCAGTACATGCGGGCCCACCGGCCGGTCCTCGAGGCCACCTTCGGGTTCTTGCCGGCCAACTTCCTCCTTACGATGGTCATCAGCTTCTTCGTCGTCTATGCGGCCACGGTCTACGGGGGCGACGTGGCGGCGTACGGGTACATCGTGGCTGCGCTCGCGGCGGGCGCGGTGTTCGGGGCCCTCGCCGTCCCTCGCATGCGCGCCCGCAGGTTTGCCGGGCTCCTGATGGGGGCCGGCGTCCTCGCACAGGGCGGTACGGTCATCCTCTTGTATGTGGGGCGGAGCCTCCCCGTTTCGCTCGCCGGCGCCCTCGGCGCGGGGATCACCATCGGTCTCATCAACACGGTCTACTACTCGACGATGCAGGCGATTGTGCCGAACGAGATCCTTGCCCGGGTCTTGAGCATCGATTCGGTTGGGGCGTTCGTCGCGATTCCGGCCGGGTTGATCGTCGGGGGACTACTCGCATCGTCCCATGGGATTCTGTTCGTATACGCAGTGGCGGCAGTCGGGCTCCTGGGGAACGGTGTCGTCCTTCTGGCTCTGCCGGGCCTCCGTTCGCTGCGGTACAATGCCGGCCCCGTCCCCTGACGCTGACCTGAGCATCGACCGACCGGGGGGCGGGTGGCCTGAGTTGTCGGGCAAAAGGGGGGGTTTGCGAGCAAGCGGCCCTTTTCGGACGAAACCTCAAGGCCCGGCCTCGCCAAACACCATTTTCTGTGCGGTAGTTTTTGGGCAGGTGGCCGAATTTCTAGACGGGCCCCCGTCATTGCGCCATCCCTTTTGGTAAAGGAAAGGTCGACGGGGTCCAAAATGGGCGGTGGCGGGCCCGTACGAAATCCTTAGGGCCGCCACCTCATCCGGAAACCGTGCGGTCCCCCACGATCGGCTACGCCGCCCTCCTCTTCCGACGGTTGTGGAAGTTCCTCGCAGCGTACGCCGCCGTTTACCTAGTGGCGGTTTTCGGGTTCTACGAGCTCGAGACCCCCCGCCCCGGGCTCCTCAACTCGTTCTATTGGGCGATGGTGACCATCGCGACCGTCGGGTATGGGGACATTGTTCCCACCACCGCCAACGCGAAGATCTTCACGCTCGGGATCATCGCGACCGAGGTCTTCCTGAGCGCTTATCTCGTCTCGGTCGTCCTCGGGGTCGTGTCCGAGGAAGCCCAGCACCGCGCCCTCGGAACTCTGGGCACCAATTTCTCAGGGCACATCGTTGTGCTCGGGTACGGGGGCGTGGGACGAGCCGCCGTCCGGGAACTGTTGGTGGCCGAGGAGAAGGTCGCCATCGTGACCGAGAAGGCCGACGAGGTGTCCTACATCCGCTCGCTCGCCCCCGAGCATCAACTGTTCGTGACGGTCGGGCCCCCCGCCGACCTCGAGATCCTCAAACGCGTCAACATTCCCGCGGCGCATTCGGTCGTGGTCTGCAGCCCGGACGACACGGTGAATCTCGTCGCGGCCCTCAACGTGCGGTCGATCGCACCCAAGATTCGAATCGTGGTATCGGTCGCTCGCCCGGAACTAAAGGCGACGCTGAAGACGGCCGGTGTGACCTACGTCGCCTCCCCCCAGGACATGGGGGGCCGTCTGTGCGCGGACGCGGCGTTCCGTCCCGATGTCGCCAATGCGGTCGAAGACCTCACCGAGGCCAGCTTTGCGGCGGACATGACCGAGTATCTCCTTACCGACCGAACTCCCGTCTCCACCCAAACGCTGCCCGACGCCGAGACCCTGGTCCGACGTCAGACCGATTGCCTCGTCATCGGGTACGCGCGGCCCGACGGGGAGGGTGAGTTCAAGACGGTCCTCAACCCGCCCTCCACTTTCCGATTCCAGCCGGGGGATGCGATCTTGCTCATCGGGTCCCTGGAGAATCTTCGCCGCTTCCACAGGTGGTTCGGCACCCACCAAGGCCGCTAGGACGCCGGTATGTGGAGCGCGGCGATGTCCGCCGCCACCGCGATCGTC
Organism: Thermoplasmata archaeon; assembly: GCA_022750355.1. GTDB lineage: Archaea > Thermoplasmatota > Thermoplasmata > Lutacidiplasmatales > UBA184 > Lutacidiplasma. The sequence goes on along the minus strand of JAKIVW010000068.1, from coordinate 3,459 downwards.
GTCGTCACCTACGTTTTGGTCGTTTGGAAGGAACGGTACCGTCTGCTTCTCGCCGCCGGAGGCGCAGCCGTGATGCTCGGGAGCGGTCTCGTCCCCATCAGCGCCCTGTGGCCCACCGGATGGGACGGGCAGGGCGGGCTTCTCCAATGGAACACCCTCGCCCTCCTTCTCGGGCTGTTCGTCTTCGCCACCCTGTTGAGCCTTCTGGGATTCTTTCGCTGGGCCGGGTTTCGCCTCGCCCAACGGACCCAGGGCCGTGCGGTCCTCCTCTTCCTGGGATTGACGGGGCTGGCCTTCGTCCTCTCGGCCTTCCTCGACTCGATCGTCGTCGTCCTGGTCCTCTCCGCGATCACGATCGAGACGGCGAGGAGGGTGGGCCAGGACCCGATCCCGTTGTTGATCGCGGAGATCTCCGCGGCGAATCTCGGAGGAGCGGCCACCCTGGTGGGCGACCCGCCGAACTTGATCCTCGGAACGTACTTCCATCTCTCCTTCTTCGATTTCCTGCTCCATACCGGCCTGCCGGCGGTAGCGGGTCTCGCCGTAGCCCTCCTTCTCTTCTCACGGAGCGTCGAGCGAACCCACGCTCCGCCGAACCTCGACCATGTCGCGCCGGCCGTCTTGGACCGGAGCCCGGTGGCCGCCTCCCTCGCCGTGTTTGGCGGTCTGATGGTCGTCCTGGCCGTCCAAGCGCCGCTCGGAGTCCCGGTCTGGGCGATCGGCCTCGCGGCCGCGTTCGCCGGATTCGCGCTGGCGGGGCCGGCCCGGATCCGCGCGCTGTTCCGGTCGGTCGACTTCGAGACCCTCGCGTTTTTCACATTCCTCTTCATTCTCGTGGGCGGGCTGGTGACGACGGGAGTCATCGCATCACTTTCGGGAGGTTTCGGCACGGCGGGCGGTGGGAACCTGCTCGTGACGGGTTCTCTGCTGTTGTGGACGTTTGGCCTCCTCTCCGCCGTGGTGAACAGTGTGCCGTTGGCCGCGGCCGCCGCCCCCCTCATCGCTCGCCTCGGGGCGGGCACGGGAATGTCGACCTCGTCCCTGGTCTACGCGGTGGCGCTGGGGAACGACATCGGCGGGAACGGAACCCCGATCGGTGCCTCGGGCAACATCGTAGGTCTCGGCGTCGCCCGTCGACTCGGAGTGACGATCTCATGGAGCCAGTTCGTTCGGCGGTCCTTCCCGATCATGATCGCATGTCTCGCCACCGCGAACCTGGTCTGGCTCTTCCTCCGCTGAGGTTTCCTGACTGCGACGGGTTGCCAGGGAGCACCCGCGACTCGGGGCTTCCGAGTGGGAGGGAGCGGAAAGGGCGCGCGCAAGCAACCGGCGCACTGATGGTGAGTTAACGCTAAATGGGATTATCGGTATTCCGATATCGGAAATACGACTCATGTGGCACATGCGCAAGAAGCGAGGACTCCGCAACTGGGTCCTCATGATCCTCCAACGGACCCCGCGCAACGGCGCGGAGATCATGGACGACATGGAGGTGATGACCCACGGTTGGTGGAGGCCTTCCCCGGGGTCGGTGTATCCGCTGCTCGAGGAGATGGTGCAGGAGGGCTCGCTCCGGAAACGCGAGGACGGCCGATATCTCGTGGTGGAGGGGGGCGAGCGCGTATGGGGGTGGCCCGGTCCCTCGAGTCCTCGGACTCCCGCAGACGTCCTGCGCGAGCTGTCCGGCCTCACCGCCTACCTCGAAGACCTCAAGAGGTCCGAACCCACCGCCACCCGACCGATCCAAACGGAGCTCGACGCGGTCGCCGAGCGACTACGACGGCTCAAGAACTGAGGAGAGAACCATCATGCAAACCACCGGAGCGATCGTCGCCGAGGACCTCGTCAAGGTCTATAAGGGGAAAGTGCGCGCGGTCGACGGAGTGAGCTTCAACGTGGCCCCCGGTGAGATCTTCGGTTTCCTCGGACCCAACGGCGCCGGAAAGACCACGACCGTCTCGATGCTCTCGGCCGGATTGCGTCCCACTTCGGGGCGCGCCGTGGTCGGCGGCCTCGAAGTGAGCCAACACCCGGAAGAAGTGAAACGCCGGATCGGCGTGATCTTCCAAGAGTCGACGGCCGACGGTGACCTGACCGGTCGGGAGAATCTGGAGGTCGCCGCCGGGACCTACGGGGTCTCTCGTTCCGAGGGCCGTAGCCGGGCCAATGCCCTCATCGCAGAAATGCATCTCACCGATGCGGCCGACCGCTACTCCAAGACCTACTCCGGCGGGATGCGCCGGCGGCTCGAGCTCGCGGTGGGCCTGGTCCATCGCCCGAAGGTCCTGTTCTTGGACGAGCCCACCCTGGGGCTCGACCCGCAAGGACGGGCCGGATTCTGGGGATTCGTCCAAACGCTGCGGAAGGAGACCGGTATGACGGTGTTCGTCACGACCCACTACCTCGACGAAGCCGACACGATGTGCGACCGGATCGCGATCATCGACCACGGCAAGATCGTCGCCGAAGGCACGCCCAACGAGTTGAAGGACAAGCTGGGAGGCGACGTGGTCACGGTGAAGACCGCCGCCGGAGCCCCGGACATGACCGAGGTCCTTCGACCTCTGGCCGGCGTGAGTTCGGTCCAGCGACAGGGCGACTCGTACCGGATCAAGTGCACCAGCGGCGAAACCTTGGTGCCCATTGCCGTGGAGGGATGCTACCGGGGCGGCGCGGCAGTGACCGGGATCGTCGTCAAACGCCCGAGCCTGGACGAAGTGTTCCTCGAATTCACCGGGCGCGAGTACCGGGAGGAAGAGGGCCCGACCGCGACCGACAGGGCCGTGATGATGCAACGGGTCCGCGGCGCCCTCCAGGGGAGGCGTTGATGCTGCGCGAACTCACCGCCCTCACCCGCCGGGAGTTCCTGAAGCTCGCCCGCAACCCGCAGGCGATCTTCACGTCGCTCCTCCTGCCCCTCCTCTACCTGCTGCTGTTCGGCCAAGGGTTCAACATCAACCCGCTCGCGTTCCCCCGTCCTCCCGGAGAGACGGCGCAGCAGGTGCTGGACGCCTACTTCCGTGGGGCCCCCAACTACTACTCCTATTTCGCCGGAGGGATGGTCGGGTTCGTCTGCGTCACCTCGACCCTGTTCATCGGGGCGAACGTCATCTTCGACAAGCTGTTTGGGATCTTCAAGCGCACGCGGGGAACCCCGGCGCCGTCGGCTGCGGTGTTCGGGTCCCGACTGATCGCGGGCGCCGCGCAACCGGTCCTCCTCGCGTTCTTCGTCCTCGGGCTCGCGGTCCTGTTCGCGCACGTGCCCGGGCTGAGCGGCCTACGGGTCACCGCTCCGATCGATGCGTTCGGAGCGATCGACATCGTGCTCGCGATCGTCCTTCTGTCGTTGATGTTCGCGACCGTCTTCCTGACGATCGGGATCCTCCTGGACGTGCCGCAAGTATACTTCGCGGTCGTGAACCTGATCAACCTGCCGGTGCTGCTGACCTCGGACGCCCT
>JAKIVW010000067.1 GCA_022750355.1 Thermoplasmata archaeon | reverse complement strand
CTGCCGGCCCCGGGAACACCCGGTCAGGTCTCCTTCCGCGGGGCGTTGTTGGGCCTCGACCCCCCGGTTTCCCACGTCAGCGGCATCCCGGCGGCGGTGTCGACCGCGCCCATGCCCACGCCCTCCGTCCTCCCCACCGCTCCTCTCGCTCCTTCGGCCCCGACCCCATGGACCGGCGGCTACCCCACGCCCTCCTGGACGACGACGATCCCCGCGACGGCCGAACCGAGCGAGGTGGCCCGATGAGCTTCACCCCGGACCAGATCGTGACCCTCACCGAGGTCCTCGTGATCCTCATGGGGATCGGGATCACGTATGCCGTTTACTACGGAAGCGAGAACGCCGAGCTTCCGGGGGACGCGACGATCCCGGAACCCGGAGAAGTCGACGACGCCCGCCCGGATATGTCCGGGAGGTCGTTGTGACGTTCGAACTACCTGGCTGCGCGGCCAGTTGTCCGTACCTCCCCGGTCGGGCCGGGGCGCTGGAGTTTCCGATCGGTCAGGTTCGTCGGGTCGCCCAGGTTCCCAAGGGCGGTTCGGACGACGTGGACGAGACCCGTCGCAACGTCCTGAAGCTGGCGGGGGTCGGCGCCATCATTCTCGCCGGAGGGGGCCTCGGTGCGGCGTCCATCCAGTACGTCCAACCGCCGACCGTCGGACTCACGAGTTACCCCAAGACCCAGCTGATCGACGCGGACGGGAAACCGCTCACCGTCAAGGGTGTCGAGGCCGAGTACAACGTCGGGACGAACGATCTGTTCCTTTTCAATTACCCGCTACGGAACGAGCCCAATTTCCTGCTCAACCTCGCCCCCATCAACGGTCAGAAGCCGACGGCCTCGAATCCCGGAATGTGGAACGCCCCCGGGGGGGTCGGGACCAACGGGTCGATCGTCGCCTTCAGCGCCATCTGTCAGCACCTGGGTTGTCCCGCCCCGGCCATCGCGTACTATCCCCCCGGGACATGCCCGAATACATTCTCCACTCCGAGTTCGAGCGCCCAACCCTTCTACATCCACTGCTCCTGCCACGGGTCGACCTATGACCCGGCGAACGCCGCGAACAACCTCACCGGTCCGGCCGTGCTGCCCCTCCCGCAGGTGACCCTCGTCACCGATGCCGACGGCAACATCTTCGCGACCAGTCTCACCGGCCCCCCGGTGAACGGTCACCTCGACTCGTTGCAGGGCGACTACGGCGTGGGGAGCACTAGTCAACTCTCGCGCGAGAGCCCGGTCCAGGCCTGTTCGACGTTCCCGTAGGAGGCAGGTTGTCAACTTCCCAATGGTTCAACCGTACCCTCAACCAGATCTGGGGGTTCGTCGAAGACCGCACCGCGATGCGCAAATGGGCGCTCAAGCCCCAGCCGGCGTTCACGTTCAAGCCGTCCTATTGGACCGGCTCGTTCGTCGCGGTCGCGCTCTCCTACCAGATCATCTCGGGGGCGCTGCTCCTGCTCTACTACGAGCCGAGCACCAACCCCACTCTGACCGCGTGCGGCCAGGCGGCCGGCACGCTCTCCTCCGGTCCCGCCGCCTGGTGCTCGACCTACTACATCATTCACTCGGTCCCGATGGGCCAGTTACTCCTCTCGAGCCATCTCTACGGCGCCTACGCCATGATTTTCCTCATGTTCGTCCACTTCTTCCGCGGCTACTACGTCGGGGTCTACAAGTCGCCGCGCGAATTCTCCTGGATGGTCGGGACCCTCCTCATGGTCGTCACCATGGGGATGGGCTTCACCGGTTACCTGCTCCCGTACACCCAGATCTCCTACAACGCCACCAACGTCGGTATCGTCCTCGCGCTCCGTCTCCCGACGGTCGGTCCGCTCCTCGGTCCGTTCATTCTCGCCGATGGGACCTCCCAAGGTCTCCTCTCGCGGATGTTCGACGCCCACGTCATCCTTCTTCCGCTCGCGCTCGCGGGCCTGTTCTACGCCCATTTTGCCCTGTTCGAGTCGCACGGGATCGCGCCCCCCGCCACCTCGGACCCGCTCCAACGCCGCCGATTCAACGAACCGGAGGAGAAGAAACACGTCCCGTTCATCCCGCACGTCCTCCTCTACACGGTGAAGTGGGGGCTCCTCTACACCGGGGTGCTTTTCGGAATCGCCGCCCTCTGGCCGTGGAACCTACCGACGTACGTCGGCAACACCGCCGCGGCCGCCGTCGTGACGGAACCCGATTGGTACTTCCTCTGGGTGTTCAAGCTCGTCGACTTCGCCGGCGTCACCCCCGTCATCGCGATCGGGGTAACGAACGTGATCCTGGTCTACTTCCTGCTCCTGCCGTTCCTCGACCGCTCGAAACGGACGCACCCGCGGGACCGGCCGGTGTTCATCTACCTCGCCACGAGCCTCCTCGCGCTGTTCATTCTCATGACGGTCTGGGGCGGGGAAACGCCTGGCATCCAGATCACCGACCCGACGATCGCACTGACGCTCGGTCCGATCTTCGCGGTGAACGCCGTGGTGGTGGCGGCATTCCATTACCGGTATCACCGGAGCTACCAGCGGCGATTGGCCGCCCGGGGCTCGAAGTTTGCCGGCAGTTATCCTCGGGAAGCGTCGTCCCGCTCGGCGATGCCCGCCGCCACCGCGGAGGTGAAGGCGGTTGACTGACGAGGAGAAACCCAAGTGGCCGACCGGGGTGCTCTGGGGGATCCTCGCGCTGTTCCTCATCTTCGGCACGGTCGGTTCGGCCGGGGTGGTCTACGGGATCACGGGCGCCTTCGCCGGCCAGTTCTGGCAACTGATCGCCATTCCGATCGGAGCCGTGGTCGCGGGCCTTTCGTTCCTGTTCATCGCCGGCATCCTGTATCGCGTCGACCGGTACCGCGGCGTCACCGGCCGGAGGATCGAGCTGTTTGAGTAGCGCCGAGCTGACCCCGGCCGAGTTCGCCCGTCTCCGGGGCCGGGTCCTCGACGTCTACACGAGCGTGATCACGCTCATGCTGGTCGGGATCGCGATCCTGGTCGCGTACATCGTCCTCTGGGTCGGCCCACTCACGAGTCCCGGCGCCCAGGAGTCGTTCGGGCTCGCCCTCGCCCTCGCGTTCCTGATGGCGACGCTCGCGGTCCACCTGGTCGACCGGATGTACCGGGTCTGGCCGCTCGGCCGCACCGTCCATCCGACCGACCCGGGCCCGGTCACCGACCGGGACCTGGCGCGGTTCTTCCGCTGGCTCGTGGTCCTGCTGACCGCCGCCGCGCTCGCCTACCTCCTCGGGGTCCTCATCACGAGCTGAAGGAGAGAACGAACGATGGATCTCACCACGACCCTGGCCGTCATCGGCGTCATCATCGGCTTCGCGGCGTTCCTGATCTGGGCGTTCAGCTACCACGGCCCGTGGCTGGTCCGGATGATGAAGACCTGGGTCTTCACCACCGACCACCGCCGCATCGGACTCATGTACATCGGCGTCGGGATCCTGTTCTTCTTCATCGGCGGGATCTACGCCACGATCATCCGCACCGACCTCGGGCTCGTCCAGGGCCTCGGGTACGACCCCCAGACGACGCTGGGGATCACGCCGGACGTCTACTCGACCCTGTTCACGATGCACGGGGTGCTGATGATCTTCATGTTCGTCATCCCGACGCTGGCCGGGTTCGGGAATTTCCTCGTCCCCTCGATGATCGGCGCGAAGGAGATGGCGCTCCCCAAGATCAACGCGATCGCCTTCTGGATGATCCCGCCCGCGGGCGTGATCCTGATCCTCTCGAACGCGTACGCCGGGTGGACCGGCTACGTGCCCCTCTCGCTCCAGAGCCTCCCCTCGAACCCGAACGGGCCGAGCTTGTGGATCCTCGGCCTGCACATCCTCACGATCTCCTCGATGCTGGGGGCGATCAACTTCCTCGTCACGATCCTCAAGCATCGGGCGCCGGGCGTCCACTACTGGAACATGCCCCTCTTCGTCTGGGCGACCCTCATCAATTCGGTCCTGCTCATCTTCGCGCTCCCCTCGCTCTCGATCGCGCTCACCTTCGTCCTCTCCGACCGGACCTTCGGGACCCATATCCTCGCGGCGGCGAACGGCACCCCGCTCGGCGGGGCGCTGCTCTACCAGAACATCTTCTGGTTCTTCGCGCACCCCGAGGTCTACATCATGGTCCTACCGGCGTTCGGGATCGTATCGACCGTCATCCCGAAGCTCGCCCGCAAGGACATCTTCGGGTACGGGGCGATGGCGATCGCGCTCGGCGTCTTCGCGGTGCTGTCGTTCGCCGTCTGGGAGCACCACATGTTCGTCACCGGCATCGACGTGAACATCCGGTTCGTGTTCATGCTCGCGACGATGGCGATCGCCGTCCCGTCGGCGGTCAAGACGTTCAACTGGGTCGCGACCCTCTGGGGGGGTCGGATATGGATGGCGGTGCCGATGTGGTTCTGCCTCGCGTTCATCACGGGGTTCGTCATCGGCGGACTCTCGGGTCTGTTCCTCGCCTCCGTCCCGATCGACTACCTCTACCACGGGACGTACTTCGTCGTGGCCCACTTCCACTACATCATCCTCGGCGGAACGCTGATGGCGATCTTCGCCGGGATCTACTTCTATTACCCCGTCATCACGCGCCGCTGGTACGACCAGCGTCTCGGCCAGATCCACTTCCTGATGACCTACGTCGGCGTGAACCTCCTCCTGTTCCCGATGTTCCTCCTCGGGGCTGAGGGGATGCCCCGGCGGGTCTACACCTACCTGTGGCAGGGCAACTTCCAGGAGCTCAACTTCGCCTCGACGATCGGTGCGTACATCCTGGGTATAGGGCAACTGATTTTCCTCTTCAACATGGTCTACAGCTACTTCGCGGGCGCCCGCGTCACCACCGCCGACCCCTGGGGCGAGGAGCTCGCGGTCAAGATGACCGGCCCGACGGTCGCTCCCCTGCCGTCCCGCGCCCCCCACCCGCTGCCCACCGCCGCCCCGGCCGAGGTCCGCTGATCGGACCATGAAGGGCCACGACCTGTTCCGCTGCGCGACGCTGTTCGCGGTCGTCCTCTGCTACACGACCATCCTCCTCGGAGGGAATGTCATGGCCTCCGACAGCGGCCTCGCCTGCCCCAGTTGGCCGTCCTGCTACGGGAACGGCAACTTCCTGCCCGGTTTCCAGGGCGGAGCGGCGATCGAGTGGAGTCACCGGGTGATGGCCTTCTTCCTCGCATCGAGCGTCCTCGTCCTGGCCGTCCTCGCCGTCGCCTTCGAGCGAGGGCGTCCCGCGCTGTTGCGGATGTCCGCGGTCGCCCTCGGCCTCGTCGTCACGGAAGCGCTGCTGGGTGGCCTCGTCGTCGAGAGCTCGCTCGCGGTGACCCTCGTGCTGGTGCATCTCGCGATCGCCACCGCGCTGTTCGGCCTCCTGTTGGTACTCTCGTTGCTCGCCAACTTCCGGGAATTACCGACCCGATGGGTCGCCTGGGCCCATCGGGCCCTGGAGGAGGACCTTGCCACCGAGTCGGCGGAGCCGGCCCCGAATCCGTTCCCCTCCGACCCCGGTCGGACCGTCGCCTACCCCCGGGAAGGCTAAGCGAGCCTCTCGGCTCCCCCGCGACGAGGACCTACCGTCGTGTCGTCCGCCCCCGAACCGGCTCCGTCGACCCGCTCGTCGGCGGGAGACTGGTGGACGTTGGCCAAGCCCGGGATCACGGCCCTCATCTGTCTCGTCGCGGTCGGAGGGTTCGTCCTCGCCCGCCCGGACTCGGTCGACCTCGTCCGGCTCGGCCTGGTCGTCGGATTCGGAGCGCTCGCCTCGGCGGGTTCCGGGATGCTCAACCACTACCTCGAGCGGGACCGCGACAAGGCGATGCGCCGGACCGCCAGCCGACCGCTCGCGTCCGGCCGGATCCATCCCCCCACGACCGCGGCGGTCGGCCTCACGCTGGTCGCGCTCGGGGTCGGGGGCGCTTCGGTGACCCTGAACCTGCTGACCGGCGTCTCGATCCTCCTCGGAGCGCTCACCTACGTCGTCGTCTACACGGCCTGGCTCAAACCCCGGTCGAGCTGGAACATCGTGATCGGCGGGTTCGCCGGGAGCGCGCCGGCGCTCGCCGGAGGCGCCGCGGCCTTGGGGTACTGGACGCCCGGCGTCCTCGCCTTCGCGCTCCTCGTCTTTCTGTGGACCCCTCCCCACTTCTGGAGCCTCGCGCTCCTCCTCAAGGACGACTACGCCCGCGCCGGTCTCCCGATGCTCCCGCGCATGGACGACGTGGGGTTCTCGGGGAAAGTCGTCGTCGTTTCCGCGGTGCTGCTCGTCCCTCCGTCCTTCCTCGTCGCGCTGCTCGGACCGGTCGCCTGGCCCGTCGGGGTCGCGTTGGTGGCGCTCGCGGTGGGTTTCGTGGTCGTCACTGCGCCGTTGTGGCGGGAGGTGACGCGGGTTCGGGCGCGTCGCGGATTCCTCTACTCCGGGCCCTACCTGCTCGGCGTGGTGGTGGCGCTGGTCGTGAACGTCCCGCTCCTGCATCTCGGGTTCGCTGCCCGGTTCTAGCCCCGACTCACCACCGGGTAGGTTGGGACGTTGAGCTTAAGGTGAGGGCCGCCCCTCGTCCGACACGATGACTGCCTCCGACCGGGTCGGAGCCGCGAGCGAACGCACTCGCGACGCCGAAAACGTACTGAAGCGCCTGGGTTATTCCCGCGTCGTCCCCGCCCAACGCGAGAAGATGACCGAACCGTCGTTCTGGGTACAGGAGTCCGGGGTCCCCCGACGGACCTTCCCGGTCTACGTACCCGGGGCGCGGGGCGAAGTGGACGCCGGCATCGACCGATGGGTCGAGGTCGCTCGGGGCACCCGCCAGACCCGACGCGCGATCTTCGTCGTCCCGAACGATGTCGTGGCGGAACAGGCATGGGCTCGACTCTCCCGGGCCCCGGGTTCGACGATCGACCATGAGGTGTCGATCCTAGTCGTCCCCAGCGAGGCCCGGGCCGATCCCCCACCCCACTTCCACCTCCGTTCGGTTCCCCCGAAGGAGGTCCTCCGCCTCGCCACGGGCATCGTGGTCGGGCTGTTCCGGCGCGCCCAATCGTCGGACGGCGCTTCCCCCGTGGACTTTGAGGAGATGCTCGTCCACTTGCGCGGACGGTTCGGGATCGACGTCCAGCACTCCCTCGGCGTCCAGTCGGACGAGGACGCGCTCTTCCTGCTCTACCAACTGGCGCTGCGGGACTCCTACGCTCCGGGCGACCCCGGGGCGAACCTGCACCTGTTGGTCCTCAAGCCGACCGGCCCCGCGGCCCGCCTTCCCTGGTTCGCCGCCTGATGGGGCTCCAACCGAACCCATAAGAACCCCTTCCCGGTCCATGGGGACAAGCGATGAGCAGCCCGACGGGTGTGTACCGGACCCCCTATACCGACTATCCGGGGGGTCCCACCCCCGCCGCGAGCACCACCCCCGAAGAGGGGACCGCGGATTTGTGGGCGTTCTTCTGGCTCGCGTTCATCAACACGGCGATCATCGTCGGCGTCGGACTCGCCGCGTGGTTCTACGTCCGATAGGCGATCGGACCCCCTCGCCCGAGTAACCATTATCTAACACGGCCGGGTCGGCGCGCCGCCGGCGCGGTTTGGGGCCGTGGGGTAGCTTGGACCATCCTTCTTGCTTGGGGTGCAAGAGACTCCGATTCAAATTCGGACGGCCCCATCCGCGTCGGGAACCCGGGCTCGAGCGCGGCGCGCTCCGGGGGCCGCTAAGTAATCGACCCGTCTGGAACGTCCGTGAGCCGACGCTTCGCCGCGGACCGTCGCCACGACCCGTACTACCACGCCGCCCAGGAACAGGGGTTGCGGTCCCGGGCGGCGTTCAAACTCGACTACCTCAACACCCGGTTCCACGTTCTGCCCCGAGGGGGACGGGTCCTCGACCTGGGGGCGGCGCCGGGGGGATGGTCGATCGTGGCCCGCGACCGGGTGGGGCCGAAGGGGTCCGTCGTGGCGGTCGACCCTCGTGCGATCGAGCCGATCCGCGGCGTCGAGTATGTTCGGGCCCGGGTCGGGGACCCTCGCCTTCCCGCCCGGCTTGGGTTGGGGACCTTCCAGGTCGTCCTCTCCGACATGTCGCCGTCCATCAGCGGAGCCTACGCGACCGACCACGCGCGATCGGTCGGACTGGTCCGGGACGCCCTCGCGCTCGCGGTGGAAGCGCTCGCTCCCGGCGGCGCGTTCGTGGCCAAAGTGTTCGACGGGGACCTCCTGGATGCGCTCCAATCGGAGGTCGGTCGTTCGTTCTCGGAGGTCCGACGTACGAAACCTCCGGCGTCGCGCGAGGCGTCGTCCGAGACGTATATCATCGCTCGCGGATTCCTCGGGAGGGCTCCGGCGGAGCCCGAATCGCCTCCCAAGGCGCGCCCGAGCCCCGCTATATAGTTTGATATTATACGCCGACTCCGCGCCGACGCCGCCTGTTTCGAGGTCTGTTTAGTCGTGATTCGGTTCGGACCTGCGGGGATCCCGCTCTCGTGCAAAGGGCGGACGCTTCGCGATGGCATCGCGGACGTCCATCACCTGGGCCTCACCGCCATGGAGGTTCAGTTCATCAAGGTCAATCCGCTCACCCGGATGGTCTTCGACGAGGAGCTCGGCAAGGTGCCGAACGAGCTCCTGTTGCAGCTCATCGTGAACGTCGGCCCCGGTGGCCCCGCCCTCGGGGCCCCGGTCGCCCCCGCGTTCACCACGCCGTTGAAGCGCAAGGACCAAGTGACGACGCTGACGTGGAGCCTCTCGAAGGACCACAACGACCTCGACCAGACCAAGCAACTGGCCCGGGCGCTGGACGTCGACCTCACGCTGCACGCACCCTACTACGTCGACTTCTTCGGTTCGAGCGACGCGCGGGAACAGTCGACCCGCCAGATCCAGTGGTCGGGCGTCCTGGCCCAGGGGCTCGGGGCCCGTCTCGCCGTGACCCACCTCGGGTTCTACGGGGGCGGACCCCGCGCCGACTCGGTCCAGGAGCTGACGGAGATCGTGACCGATCTTTCGTCCTGGCTCCGCACGTTCTCCAAGGGCGCGGTCCGACTCGGGATCGAACCGAGCGGCCATCCGGACGTGTTCGGCTCCCGCGAGGAGGTCCTGGAACTGTGCCGTCATGTGAAGGGCACCGTGCCGGTGTTCAACGTCCCGCACCTCGCCGCCCGGGAGCGGACGACGTTCGACTCGACCGAGACGCTCGCGCCGGTGATCAAGGAGTTCGTGGACGCGACCGACGGTCCTCTCTACGGCCACTTTTCCGGAGTGGAGCTGTACGGCCCCGGCGAGTTCCGCCTTACCCCGATCAAGCGCGGCCAGGTCCGCTTCGACCCCCTCGCCGAGCTGCTCGCCGAGCGCGACTACGACGTGACCGTCATCTCGAGCTCGCCCCTGCTCGAGCACGACGCGATGTACATGAAACTCCTCTACGAGCGCGCCCTCACGAAGCGCTGGACGAAGCTCCACGCCCCTCCGCCGGCGAAATCCGTACCGCTCTCGATGAAAAGCTGGCGTCCTGGAAC
>JAKIVW010000191.1 GCA_022750355.1 Thermoplasmata archaeon | reverse complement strand
CGGCGCTGACGAGCTTGGCCGCGACGGCGACCGCACTGATCGCTTCATTGGCCCCAGCCCGCCGAAGCTTCGCCAGGCTCGCGGGCGAGGTCGCGACGGCCACGATCCGAAGGCCGGCGACGATCCCCCGCGCCGTGATCACGGTCAGGAGGTTTTCGGCGTCCGAGTCGTCGGCCGCGACGAGCGCTCGCGCGCGATCGATCCCCACCGCGCGAAGGTCGTCCTCGTTGGAGGGCTCGCCCAGATGCGCGGCTTCGCCTTCGCCCCGGAGCAGATCGACCGCTTCGCTGAGGGGCGAAAGGATCACGGAACGGACGCCGTTTTCTCGGAGGCTGGCGGCCGTCGCGCGCGCGGCGGCCGACGCACCACAGATGACGACGTGGTCGCCCAGTTCATCCATTTGCGCGCGTTCCAGACGTTGTGCGATCCGCTCGAGCCGACGCTCGAGGAAGGGCAAGAAAAGGACGACCACGGCGGATAAGAACGTTCCCACACCGAGGAGGATGAGGACCACCACGAACGCGGCCGCGTGGTCGGTCTGCGGCACATAATCCGAGCCGTTCGTCGAGATCGTGGTCACCGTGAAGTAGAGGGCCTCGGTCCAGCCGTGAATCTTCGGGGAGAACTCATCCCCGAGCCAACGGGAACCAACCATGCCGAGCAACAGCGAGAGAAGGGCGGCGACCACGACCAAGAGCTGGGTCGATTCTGGCCCGGAAGAGGCACCGCGGAAGAATCCCACCGAGTAGGGAAAGATGAGCGCGACGAGGCCGCAGGCCGCCACCGCCGCGGCCAGGGAGTAGGGATTCGGGCTGACGATCGCCGCGAACAGCGTGAGCGCGGGGGCGAGGATGGAGAACAGCCAGGCGACCACGCTTCGGTCGGGGATCCGGAACGAGATCGCGAGAAGGAGCGCCCCGGCGACCGCGTCGAACGGTGGATCGTATCCGGCGAAAATGTCATTGTAAAAATTGGGTACTGGATAAATGGACGAGAGGAATCCCATCGCCACGAGGAGCGCGCCCACCCCGGCCGTCGCGAAACCTAACTCACGAGCATGGGGACCCCACCCGCCTCGATGCGGGGCGGGAGAGGCCGACCGAGCGGGCATGCGGAACCACGATCTTCCCCCCGGCGTCATCGGAGAGTGGACCCCGCCCGTCTAGAAATATGCGCGTTTCGTACGGCCATTCGTTACGGGAGCCCAGCGGGAACGGTCCAGATCCCACGCGGGTCGGCGGGTCAGTTCGCGCCGATCGCTTCCAACAAGCCCGGAACGGACTCGAACGGGACCGACTGTCCCGCCGAAATAGAGAGCCCGGGAGGAGCGCGTTCGCACTCCAAGGTCCCCCGACGGCGATCGCCCGACGGGTCCGGGCGAACCTCAAACACAAAATCAAACGCCCATCGGCCCGCGCCGGGTTTGCCGACCGCGGCAAAGATGGGGATCACACCCGCCCGAACCATGGAGTCGATGTACGGCCGAACGTCCGTCGCGGATGTGGGGTAGTACGGCCGGACCCGGTCTGCGTTCGCGATGACGAAGACCGGACGAAGGTCGTCGCTCCGGGAGCGGCTGACAGCCTCCTGCACGGTAAGGGGCAGGCGGAGGAAGTCCGTGAATTGTGCGATGACCGACTGGGGTTCGTCGGAGCGGACGATCGACCACAGGGCCATGTTCGCTTCGGCGTCCTGGGGCCGGGCGTCCCCCTCGAGAACAATGTACAGGTGATCTTCCGGGATTCGTCCGCGCCCGACCGGGTCCGTCGTATCGCCCGACCGCCCCGCGTCACGAATCTCGACCCAGTACGGATTTGGATCGCTCAACTTCGCGAGGGAATACGCCACGTGGAGCAGAGAAGAACGGTCCGGGCCATACAAGAAGGTCCCAAGCCCTTCCCCACCCAAGGTCCGAAAATCGGGTTGGGAGTCACCCGCCCGGAGGGACGGCATCGGTTCGAGATGAGTGGCCCCGTCCATAAACCTACCCTGCGGGTGGGCGACGTCGCCGCCCTCTCGGAAATGCCCTGGCTCCGGTACTGCAACCGGGGCCCCCCGACGATCTCGGGCTTCCGTATGCGGGGAGGGAAAGTTGCGCCCCACGGCGGGCCGCGAATTTTTTCGTCTACCCCAGAGGGGAGCTCGCGTTCGAATTCTACAACGACGGGGGGATCCACGGGCGTCCCTCGGTCGTTGGACCAAGGTGAGAGGTCCGTGCACGCAATCCCCCCGATTGGCCGGGGCAGCAGCGGAGGCGTTACCGCTTCTTCTTCGCCTTCGCCTTGCTGGTCTTCTTCGCCATAGCAATTGAGATAA
Source organism: Thermoplasmata archaeon (assembly GCA_022750355.1). Taxonomy (GTDB): domain Archaea; phylum Thermoplasmatota; class Thermoplasmata; order Lutacidiplasmatales; family UBA184; genus Lutacidiplasma. The sequence continues at coordinate 36 of JAKIVW010000191.1, read as the reverse complement.
GACTCCGTCCTACTTCAACGCGCCCACTCGCCCTCG
>JAKIVW010000066.1:5904-9687 GCA_022750355.1 Thermoplasmata archaeon | reverse complement strand
CTTCCCGCGAAACTTCTGGGTCGCGACCACGTCGATCATCGGGACCGGGGTCCTCAGCGCGGGGATCGTCTACCTCGTTCGGTACCTCGAGGGCGCGATCGGTTCGAGCCAGCTGCCGGTCCTGATCGCGCTCCTCGCGGTCGGATTCGGCCTGCTCATCGGCGCGGGGGGACTCTCCCAGTACTGGAAGATGGTCGCCCGCCGGTCCACCCTCGAGACGAGCTCGTCGAGCTAGGCCGTACACGGCCCTAACGTCCTTCCTCCGGGAGGTCGCACGACTCAACGCGCGCGCCCAAGTTGGGGCGTCGCTCAATCGAAGTTCGCCCAGGGGTCCGGATCGGACGGCGGGAGGTTCAGTCGGGGACCGGGCCGAAGAACTCGACCCAGTTTCCGTCCGGGTCACGGATGTAGACGAGGTTCTCGTAGGTCTCCCGGACGCGGGCCGTGATCGGCAGCTTCCGGCGGCGAAGCTCCTTCACCCACGCGTCCATGTCCGAGACGCGGAAGCCGAAGTGGTCGAACTCGGTCCCCCGTCGGTGGGGCTCGTAGAATCGGTTGGAACGGGGGTAGAAGTTGAGCTCGATCCGATGGTCCGCTCCCGGGAAGCTCAGATGGACCCACGGGCCGCCGTGTTCCATCGTCCCGCGCTTGAAGATTCGGAACCCGAGCTTCCGGTAGAACCGTAGGGAACGGGTGAGGCTGCGGACCCGGAGGCCCGCGTAGATGAACTCGAGCTTGACTTTGGGCACGGGAACCTCGACTCCTAGCTCGAGATAACTCCTGTGCGACGACGGATCGGAGAGGGCCGTTGGTGGGCCCCCGTTCCGGGGGTAGGGGACCCCGCCTTACGCCGGTCCGAGCGAGAGGTGCTTCGCGACGCGTTCCAGGTCGGCGGGCGGCACGTCCAGACCGCACCGTTCCCGAAGGTTGGCACGGATGGACGCGAGGCCCGGCGCGATCGCCGCCGCCTTCTGGGCGAGCACCTCGAGGTCCTCCCAGTAGTTCCAGGGGAACACGACCCAGACCCACGCATCCCTCGGGATCTCCTCGGCAAAGTAGGTCGGGACGACCTTCGAACGTGGGATGTGGAGAAACGTTGCGGACTCGACCCGGGAGGGGCCGGCGGCCCGCACGTGCTCGAGGGCGAGATGCAGGCTCTCGCCGGTATCGGTGATGTCATCGACGATCAGGACCTTCTCTCCCGCGACCGGACCCGAAAGGCCCTCGCTCAGCGAGGCGACCCCGTCCCGCGTGGCCGTGACGCCCCAGTGCTGGGCGCGGACCGAGACGAGTCGCTTCACGCCGAGACGGTCCGAGAGCATCCGGGCCGGAACCCAACCGCCCCGCGTCAGTCCCACCAGGGTGTCGGGGATCCGATGGGCCGAGCGGACCTGCTCCGCGAGCCGGTCCGCCCAGCGGTCGACCTCGGCCCACGTCGCCTGACGGCAACGAGGGAGGTCGACCATTCGGTCGGCCTTAGGGGTAGATGCCGCGGATCCGGATCGCGTCGACGACGCGCTGGACCGCGACCACGTAGGCGGCCGTACGGTTGTGGACCTTGCGCTCCATCGCGACCTTGTGGACCGCCTGGTACGATTCGGTCATCGTGCGCTCGAGGCGCTGGTTGACCTCGGCGAGCGTCCAGAAGTAGCCCTGGATGTTCTGCGCCCACTCGAAGTAGCTGACGGTGACGCCGCCCGCGTTCGCGAGGACGTCCGGCAGCACGGTGATCTTCTTTTCGAAGAAGATCTTGTCCGCCTCAGGGAGGGTCGGCCCGTTCGCGGCCTCGGCCACGATCTTCGCCTGGACCTTGTTCGCGTTCTTGGTCGTGAGGACGTTCTCGAGCGCCGCCGGGATCAGGACATCGACCTTCGACTCGAGGATCTCCTCGTTGGAGATCGACTTGGCGCCGGGGAACCCGACCACCGAGCCGGTCTTGATCTTGTGGGCTTCGACCGCGTGGGGGTTGAACCCATCCGAGGCCCAGATCCCGCCCTTCGTGTCCGAGGCGGCGACGATCTTGGCGCCCTGCTCATCGAAGAGGATCTTGGCGGCGATGCTGCCCGCGTTCCCGAACCCCTGGACGGCGACCGTGCCGCCCTTGACCTTCACGCCGACATCCCGTGCGGCTTCGCGAATGACGTAGGCGCAGCCGCGCCCCGTCGCTTCGCCGCGGCCCTGGCTGCCGCCGAGGCTGATCGGCTTTCCCGTCACGACGCCCGGGACGGAGTAGCCCTTCAGCATCGAGTAGGTGTCCATGATCCAGGCCATCGTCTGGCTGTCGGTGTAGACGTCCGGCGCCGGAATGTCCATCTCCGGGCCGATGATCGGCGCGATCTCGGTCGCATACCGGCGGGTGAGGCGTTCGAGCTCCCCCTGGGACATCTTCTTCGGGTCGCAAATGACCCCGCCCTTGGCGCCCCCGTAGGGGATGTTGACGACCGCGCACTTCCACGTCATCCACGCGGCCAGCGCCCGGACCTCGTCCAGGGTGACGCCGGGGTGGTAGCGGATCCCGCCCTTGGACGGGCCGCGCGCCATGTTGTACTGGACCCGATAGCCGGTGAAGACCTTGTACGACCCGTCGTCCAACCGGACCGGGAAGTTGACCGTGAGTTCCCTCTTCGGATGCTTGAGGACATCCCGGACGCCGTCCGTGATGCCGATCAGGTCGGCCACGATGTCGACCTGTTGCTTCGCCGTCTCGAACGGATTTACAGGGGCCGGATTGCTCGGCATGTGCACTACCTAGGGTAACTCGAGAACCCGAGGGGGCCTACTTGATACTAACGCGACCCTGCGAGGGTCCGTCACGGTGCACGACAGCTGACGAAGTGGTTATCTACGCGGTCCCGAGCCCCGCCGGGCGAACGGTCGCCACCCGCCTGCGGGCATCGGGTGCGTATCCCCTCCGTTCTCCAACCAGGCACCCCTCCCGCGTTCGATCCTTCCGATGGCGGTGAGCCGACCCCCGACCGTTCGGACCGCCGCGCGAGCCGCAGAAAAATAAGTCCTCGGTACGGCCGCGAGGAGTTCGTAGTCCCCCCCGTAGAAGGCGATCGCGCGACGCTCCCTCGGAGGGAACGGGGAAGTGCGGAGTCCGGAAACGAGGGGGAGGAGTTCCTCTCCGACCGTGACCCGGCAGCCGCTCGCCCCCGCGAGAAGTCGGCAGGCGTCGGCCAGCCCGTCCGAGGTATCGAGCATGGCATCGACCCACTCCCCCAGGACCACCCCTTCGCGCACTCTCGGGCGGACGTCCAGGAGATCGAGCAGGGCTCGTTTTCGGGCCGCGGAGCGTCCCCGGGAGATCTCCCACCGGTGAGCGGCGAGGCCCCCCCGTCCCACGACCCCGGTAGTCACGAGGAGGTCCCCCGCGCGGGCTCCGCTGCGGGGGCCGAGTCGTCCCCGTCGCCCCCAGGCGAGTACCGTACTGACCACGGTGGGCACGGGCCCCGGTTTCGTATCCCCGCCGACCAGAGGTGCGCCGAACGCCGCCCCGGCCCGATCCGCCCCTCGCACCAGTTCCTCTGCCCAGGACCGCGGAGTCCCGGGAGGAGCGATCAGGGCGAGCAGGAGGGCGGCCGGCTCGGCCCCTTTCGCCGCAACATCGGAAAGGCTCGCGTTCGCGGCGGCCGCGCCGATGCGGGCCGGGGGAGAATCGGGGAGGAAGTGGGTCCCTTCGACCAGCGCATCGGTCGAAACGACGGCCACCCGGCCCGGCGGAACCCGCAGCGCCGCCGCGTCATCCCCGAGCGGGAGGAGCCCCCGTTTCGGGCCGGTCAG
>JAKIVW010000066.1:729-5894 GCA_022750355.1 Thermoplasmata archaeon | reverse complement strand
GCGAAGGCGGCATCGAACGTTCACTTGTAGGGAATGAACTCCTTTCCGAGGAGTTCGCGCCCGAGGATGATCCGCATGATGTTGAGACCTCCCTCAGCCCCGACGAGGTACGACATGATCCCTCGGAAGCCGAGCTCCAGCCCGACGTCCTTGGTGTAACCGGCCGCGCCGAACCACATCATCACGCGTTTGACGCATTCGAACGAGATCTGGGGCGCCATCAATTTCACGCTGGCGACCGCCCGATTCACCTCGGACCGGTGCGAGGCATCCCCCTTCAACGTGTAGGTGTCGAGTAACCACGCGGCCCGTCGGCACTGCCACTTGACCGCCTCCACCTGCGTCCAGAGGTCGACGAGCTCGAACTGGATCCCCTCGAATTTTCCGAGCGGCTGACCGAACACCTGCCGCTCACGGATGTACGCCATCCCGGTCTCGAGCGCGCGTTCAGCCGCCCCGATGCAGGCGGCGCTGACGAACGTCCGGGCGACGGAGAACCCCTCCATCGCGACGTCGAATCCCTTGCCGTCGGCGCCGATGAGATACTTGGAAGGAACCTGGGCATCCTGGTAGGTGAGCGCGCCGGTCGAGATCCCCATGCGACCCAGATTCTCGAATTTCTGGGTGGTGATGCCCGCGGAACGGGTCGGTACGTAGGTGAAACGGAAGCCGCCCTCGGCGGCCTTGGAGAGGGTGAGATGCCCGCCTCCGAGCTGCTTCGCCTCCTCGACGCCGGAGACGAACGCCTTCTCGCCGCGCAGCGTGAACCCGCCGTCAACGGCCCGGGACGTCGTCCGCATGTTGGCCAGATCGCTACCACCGGTCGGCTCGGTGGTCGCGACACCCAGGAACGCTTTCCCGGCGCAGACCGGCGGGAGGACCTCGTGTTTCGCCTCCTCGGTCCCGTGGGCGGCGAGGATGTACCCCCAACCCGCCTCGAGGAGGAAAAACACCGCGGTGGCCATCGAGAAATCGCCGCGTCCGATCTCCTCGGCGGCGAGCTCGGTCAGGGTCGCCGAAGCCCCCATCCCGCCGTACTCGGCCGGGACGGGCATCGCGAGCAGCCCGAGGTGGGCCATTTCTGCGAGGACCTCGTTCGGGATCCGGCCTTCCGAATCGATCCGCCGCTCGTTCGGTCGGAGGACCTTGTCCCCGAACTTCCGCACGGCGGCTTGGAACGCTTCCTCCTCGTCGGTCAGTCGGAAATCCATGGTTCTCGAAGCCCGACCGACCTTGAGGCGTATAGCGTTCGGGGGTCGAGCGGGATACGCCTTTATCCCGGCCCGGCTCTAATTCGTCGGAACCTCCTCCATGACAATCCGCGTCGCGGTGAACGGGTACGGTACGATCGGAAAGCGCGTGGCGGACGCCGTTGCCCTCCAACCGGACATGAAGCTGGTCGGGGTGGCGAAGACCCGTCCCAGCTTCGAGGCGGGCCGCGCCGCGGCGAAGGGATTCAAGCTCTACTTGTCGGGCGGAGGCGCGCTGGAGCCCTTCCACACGGCCGGGATTCCGATCGCCGGCCGGATCGAGGACCTGGTCCGCGAGGTCGATGTCGTCGTGGACGCGGCGCCGGAGAAGGTCGGACGGGAAAATGCGAAGTTGTACAAGGAGGCTGGCATTCGGGCGATCTTCCAGGGTGGGGAGAAGCCGGATGTCGCTGAGGTCTCGTTCAATGCGCTCGCGAACTACGAGGCGGCTCGGGGCAAACACACCGTTCGGGTGGTCTCCTGCAACACCACGGGCCTATCGCGAGCCGCTTCGGTTCTGACGTCCCGGTGGCCCATCGAGTACTGGCAGGCGACGATCGTCCGGCGCGCGGCCGACCCGGCGGAGTCGAACCGCGGGCCGATCAACGGCATCCTGCCCACGTTCCAGCTCCCCTCCCACCACGGTCCCGATGTCCGGACGATCTTCCCCCAGCTCCCAATCGCCACGCTGGCGGTCGTGGTACCGACCACGCTCATGCACGTCCACGTCAACCATGTCCAATTCACCACCCCGCCCCGCGACGCCGCGGAGATGCTGGCGGGCTTCCGCGGGACCCCCCGGTTCCGCATCTTCGCCCCGTGGGAGGGCGTCGATGGCACTCCTCAGGTCATGGAGTTCGCCCGCGACCGGGGGGTGGGACACCAGGACATGATGGAGAACGTCCTGTGGGAGAACGGCGTTCGCCTCGACGGTCAGAACGCCTACTTCTTCCAGGCCATCCACCAGGAATCGATCGTCGTTCCGGAGAACATCGACGCGATCCGGGCGATGTTCGACCTCGCCCCGGATGCGGCCCACTCGATCGCGATCACGGACCGAACTCTGGGCATCCCCGCGCCGTAGAATCCCCCGACCGTCCGACCGACCCGAGCCTCACCCGAACGCCCGGTGAGTGCCGGCGGTCCACTCGTACCGTGCGTCCGGTCCAAGGAGTTCGGGTGGCCTAGGTCCCTTCAGGCGACCATGCAAGCCACGATCCGACCTCCGCAGGAATCCCCCACCCCGAACTCGCCGACTCCATCACCGGAACTCCGTCCTCTGTTCGAGGACCCTCCGGTGCTCGAGACCCGTTTCCAAGGCGGCCACCACCGAGGCCGCGTGACCGTCTCCCTCGCCCGGATCCCCGAAGCCGGTGCGGCCGGGTGGGACGCGGTCTACGGGAGGGGCAAGGGGAGCACCCCCTCTCCTGCGGGCGAGGCTCCCACCGGATTCCCGGCGCTGCTCGCGCACGTGGAGCCCGAGGGCCGGGGCTACCACAATTGGCTCGGGTGGATCCAGTTCGTGAACGAGCGGAACCCCGACGGAGGGTCGATCAGCTCCGAACACGACCCGATCTGGTTCCTTCGAGGAAAGGAGGTCCCCTACGGCGCGGTCGGGTACGCCCCGAGCTACTTCGACGCCCCCACGCGCCCCGAGCGTCGGGCGGTCCTGTGGGAGGCGGACCTGTTCTTGTGCACCGTCCCGTCGATCTCCCCGGTCGATGGGCGACCCGACTCACCGCTCGAACCCCTCGCGGGGGTCCGATGGGGATTCCGCATCGCGTCGGACGGGGATGCCCCCTCGCCACTCGCTCCTCGGTGGACGGGCGACTGGGCTTGGGCGTCTTGGGTACCAGTCCTCCGGAGGGCATTCCCTGGATGGCGCTTCGCCGACCGCACCGCCGCGGTGGCGCTCAACCCATCACGGTGAGGCCGACCCTGGCGGGGAGGAACGAAACCGTCGGACGGCCAGCCGGGGCACCAAGAGGAAGATCGTTGACCGGGCGAACAGCTCGAGTCGCCCCACTCCCCGAAAAGATCGAGGGTGCCTCAACATCCCCGCCCATGCGGCGGCGATTGCCCGTCGCCGGAGTTGCGGCGCCGCGATCGTCACATAGAGCCGGTGGGCGGAGAGCTCTCGCTCCAGAAGCGGGAGGAACCGCGCGGCGCCAAGGCTTCGGAGCATGGCTCGAGTCTGCTCTCCCAGGATTCGAGACCCCTCCACCAAGGCTCGATATGCGCCATGGTCCTCGGCCAGGGCCCGAGATGAATTGGCCGGATGTCGCCGGTAGAGGGTGAACTTGCCGGGATCGATCATCACTCGGCCCTCACCGGCGAGGCCGACAAAGTAGAGGAAGAAGTCTTGGCCGATGTTGATGGGTTCCAGGTAGGGAAGGACTTTCATCAGCAAGCTCCGTCGCAGGGCGAGGCAGCTCGTGTGCGCCTCCGCCAAGGAGTCTCCCATCCGGTCAAAGGAGTCGACTTTGCCTGCGTCCGAAAAGATTTCGTAAGTGCGCGATCGGGTTCGGAGGTCGATTTCCTTCCGTTGGGCCGACGGTGGGGGAGCGTTTCCCTGTCCGTCGATCTCACCGTAGTCATTGTGGTAGAAGTCCAGTCGAGATCCCACGTGGAAGACCGCTAGAAGTCGAGCCAACTTCCCGTTCTGGAACAGGTCGTCGTCGTCCAAGATGGCCACCACTTCGCCCCGAGCTGCTCGGGTGCCCATGGCCAGCATGACGCCGTACGTCGCCGAACCCGAATCGAGGGTCTTCACGCCCTCGGATTGGAGGAATGCGTCGATGCTTTCGTCCTGAAAGTTCTTCACGACGATGACCTCGACTTCCTCGGAGGTCAGACGCTGAACGAGCACGGACCGGACCGCCCCCGTGATGAAGGCGCGGCGGGAAAAGGCGGTGAGGATGACCGAAATCAGCGGGCCCTCCCCGGATGGATTCGGGCCGCCTTTCGCTTCGGCCTCTCCGGGGGTCATTAGGGTGGGCCTCACCGATCGGCCGGTCTTAAACACAGGGGACCCGGCCCTGCCTACCGTCCGGCGGGCCCGGCGGTAACCAACCGGAGGAGACCACGGTCTCCAAACGGAATTCGTTTCGGTTTGTGAGGTTCTGTTCGGAGATTTGGCCCACCCCAAGAATCTTATAGCCCACGTCGCTCGCGCGCGAAGCATGTATTATCTGGACCACCGACGCGACGTCGTCCGCATCCCGCCGGAGCGGCTCGGCGCTGAGGTCGACACCGTCCTCACCGAGCTCGCTCAGCAGCAGTTCGAGGGCAAGCTCGTGGACGGGCAGAACCTCGCGGTCACCATTCGCGACGTGAAGTCGATCGGGGAGGGTCACATCATCCACGGCGACGGGGGCGTCTACCAAGAGGTCGAGTACGAAGCGCTGCTCTTCCGGCCCGAGATCCAGGAGGTCGTGGAAGGAGCGGTCGTCGAGATCCGGAAATTCGGTGCGTTCGTACGATTCGGACCCTTGGACGGCCTGCTGCACGTCTCTCAGGTCATGGACGACCGGGTGAACATCGACGAACACAACCAGCGACTGGTCGGCGTGGAGACCAAGCGGGACCTGAAGGTCGGCTACAAGGTCCGCGCCCGCGTCGTCTCGCTCTCCCTTTCTGAAATCTCTCCTCGGGACAGCCGGATCGGCCTCACGATGCGACAGCCGGCCCTCGGCCGCTTGGAGTGGATCCAGGAAGCCCACAAGAAGGCGGACGAGAAATCCGGCAAGCGCCCGCCGGCGGCCGCTGCCGCCAAGAAGCCGGCCGCGAAGCCCGCGCCCGCCGCCGTGGCCAAACCGGCCGGCGCGGCGAAGCCCGCGGGAGGTGCCGCATGATGAATCTGAAGGCGTGCAAGAATTGCCGCACGATCACCGACCAGCCGAAGTGTCCGAAGTG
>JAKIVW010000066.1:0-719 GCA_022750355.1 Thermoplasmata archaeon | reverse complement strand
CGACCCCGAGCGCTCGGATATCGCTCGGAAGATGGGGATCCATGCCGCGGGCCGATACGCGCTCCGGGTCAAGTGACGAGGCGGCTTGGGCCGTCCCCGAGTCCCTTCGCGCGAGCCTAGCGCAGCGATACGGACCTGTCTTCTCGGGCGCCGAGGCCGATCGTCGGATCCGGGCGTTGGAACAGTTCAGTGCCTGCGGCGACCGGGTCACCGAGCGGGCGCTGCAACTCGATCGCCTGCCCCTCATCGGGATCGTCGATTACAAGACCCAACGGAACGAGCAGATCCCCCCGGGGACGTTCCAGCGGTTGGCGGCCGTCCGGGTGGTGCGGGTCCGGAACCCGCCCGGCCTCCTGACCGAGTCGCTCCGATCGGCCGTCCGCGAACTCGCCGCCGCGGGCGGCGGGCTCATCGAAGTGGACGGCGAAGAGGATCTGGGCTCGCTCGCCCTCGTAGAATCACTCCCGGCCGGGGCCACCGTTATATACGGTATCCCGGGTGCGGGGGTCTCCTTCGTCCGCGTCGATGCGGATGCGAAGGAACATGTACGCCAACTGATCGCGCAGATGGAACCGAGGAGGCTGGGCCGTGGAGATTAGGATCTTAGAGGAAAAGGCCAACCCGCTCCTCCACCGCCGCGAGTACTCCTTCGAGGTCAGCCACGCGACGGCCGCCACGCCCCGGCGCGACGAAGTTCGGGGCGAGTTCGCCAAGCTCGC
>JAKIVW010000190.1 GCA_022750355.1 Thermoplasmata archaeon | reverse complement strand
CGTCCCAGCTCTTCTTCGTCTCCCCCTCGAGCATGGGGTTGGCGTAGTAGGTGTAAGCGTCGAAATCGATGTCGGCGAGGCTCGGGCCCCAGTCGGGCATCGGGCGCTCCACGAAGTGCTTGTAGGCGCGGAGACGATACTCCCGCATCCAGTCCGGCTCGTCCTTGAAGTCGGAGATCTGCTCGACGACCTCGCGGGAGAGACCCTTGGCGATCCGCAGGCGGTACGTCTCCGGGTTCTTGAAATCGTAACGGGTATAGTCGAGCGGAGTGACCTCGGAGGAGCTAGGAGACATGGATACCTCAGGCAATTGGAACACCTGATAGTATTTAATTTAGGGGTCGGGTCGTTCGCTACATTTGGCCCCTGCCCTTGAAAGATGCCGAACGGGAAGAACTGTTGCTCTCTCCGCTACACGATTTAAGGGGGGTCCATTACACGAACCCGGTCGAGGATCGGCCCGTCAGGCAAACAGTTCGATAGCCTTTCCGATCCCGTCGAGCAAGCGGTCGATTTCGGCCAAGGTGTTGTAAAGGTACGGGCTGGCCCGGGCCAGGGCCGGAACGCCGAGCTCCTCCATGAGGGGCTGCGCGCAATGATGTCCCGCCCGGATCGCGATCCCCTCATCGTCGAGGAGGCTCGCCAGGTCGTGCGGGTGGATCCCGAGCACCGAGAACGACGCGACGGCCTCCCGGTCGGGGCCGGCCGGCGGACCGTACACCTTCACCGTGTCCCCGAATCGTTCCCGGGCGCCCCTCACGAACTGTTCGAACAGCCGACTCTCGTGGTCGTGTAGTTCCTCCCAGCCCACCGCCTCGAGGTAATCGAGCGCGGCCGAGAGGCCGATCGCCCCGGCGACATTGGGGGTGCCGGCTTCGAACCGGGCCGGGGGTTCCCGGTATTCCACGCGGTCCAGGTGGACCTCGGAAATCATCTCCCCGCCTCCCATGTAGGGCGGCAACGAAGCCAGAAGCTCCGGTTTACCCCAAAGGACTCCGATCCCCATCGGCCCGAGCACCTTGTGCCCCGAGAAGGCGACGAAGTCCGCGCCCAGCGCCTCCACGTCGACCGCTCGGTGCGGGGCGGACTGGGCGGTGTCCACGACCACGAGGGCTCCGACCTCATGGGCCCGGTCCGCGATCTCCCGTACGGGGTTCACGGTCCCCAAGACGTTAGAAACATGGGTCAGCGTCACGACCTTGGTTCGAGGTCCGATAAGGCGGTCGTAGTCTTCCCGGCGGAGGCGACCCGATTGGTCGATCCCCACGAAGTCGAGGACGATCCCCCGATCCCCCCGCAGCTGGTGCCAGGGGACGATGTTGGAGTGGTGCTCCATCACCGTCGAGATCACCTGGTCCCCCGAGTGGAGTTGATCCCGACCGAGACATGTGGCGACCAGGTTGAGCGCCTCGGTCGTCCCCCGGACGAAGACGATCCCGGAGGGGTCACGGGCGTGCAGGAACCGGGCGGCCCGCGCTCGAGCGGCTTCGTACGCGTCGGTGGCTTCCACGCTCAGGGCGTACACGCCCCGATGCGGGTTGGCGTTCAACTGAGCGTAATAGTGGGCCTCGGCATCGAGGACGACCTGGGGTTTCTGGGAAGTCGCCGCGGAATCGAGGTAGGTCAACGGGTGCCCGTGGAACGAGCGCGCTAGCAGGGGGAAGTCGTTCCGGAGGCGGGCCACGTCCATGAGACGCACCGCGGGGCGTGGGGTCACGCCGCGTTGGCGATGCCAACCCGGACCCAGTCGTATCCCTTGGCCTCGAGCTCTTCGGCGAGCTCACGGCCGCCCGAGAGAGCGATCGCTCCGTCCACCATCACGTAGACCCGGTCGACCTTGATGTGCTTCAGGATCCGCTGGTAGTGGGTGATGACGAGGATCCCGGCGTCGGGGCGGTGAAGCTTGGCGACCGTGTCTCCAACCGCTCGCACCGCGTCAATATCCAAGCCCGAGTCCGGCTCATCGAGGATCGAGAACACGGGCTTGAGGGTGGCCATCTGTAGCACCTCGGCTCGCTTCTTCTCTCCGCCCGAGAACCCCTCATTGAGCCCCCGCTTGAGGAAGGAGTCGTCCATGCCGAGGTAACCCAGGTGCGTCTTCAGGTCGCGGTCGAACCCGGGCATGTCCGCGGTTTCGGCCGTCCGGCGCTGCATGTAGGAGGTCCAGAGGAACTTTTGGAGCGAGAGTCCGGAGACTTCCTGGGGGTACTGGAACGCGAGGAAAAGTCCTGCGCGGGCCCGCTGATCGACCGTCATCCCCAGGAGATTCTTCCCGTCCAAGGTGACGGAGCCCGAGGTGACCTTGTATTTCGGGTGACCCATCAGGGCATAAGCGAGGGTGCTCTTACCGGACCCGTTCGGACCCATGAGCGCGGTCAGCTCTCCGCTCTTCA
>JAKIVW010000065.1:517-9737 GCA_022750355.1 Thermoplasmata archaeon | reverse complement strand
CCTTCGACACGCCCGTACGGGGTAGGCTCGCCCGGAACTCGACCGTGCGGGGCGCTTTGAAATGGGCGATCCGTTCGCGGACGAATCCGATGAGTTCCGCCTCGGTTGCGTGGGTCCCCGGCTTGAGGACGACGAACGCTTTCACGACCTCGCCGTGCGTGGGGTCGGGGACTCCGATCGCGGCCGCCTCGGCGACCGCGGGGTGCTGGAACAGCACCTCCTCGACCTCGCGCGGGTAGAGCTTCATCCCGCCGACGTTGATCGTGTCCTTCTTCCGGTCGACGATGTACGCAAAGCCGTCGGCGTCGATCCGGGCGATGTCCCCGGTTCGGAACCAGCCGTCGTGAAGGACCATCGCGGTCTCCGCTTCGTTCCGGTAGTATCCCAGCATCACCTGCGGCCCACGGACGGCGAGTTCGCCCACCTCCCCCACCCCGAGCACCCGGGTCCCCGTCTCCGCGTCCACGATCCGCTGATCGGTGTTCGGGACCGGGATCCCGATCGACCCAGGGCGACGCTCCCCCTCGGTCGGGTTGACGTGGGTCACGGGCGAGGTCTCGCTCAACCCGTACCCTTCGATCAGCGTCCCGCCCGTGAGTTCCTCGAACCGCCGGGCCACCTCGAGCGGGAGCGGGGCCGACCCGCTCACGCAGAACTTGATCGTGTGGATCTTGTGGCGCTCGATGCCGGGCGTCTGGTTGAACGCGGCATACAGCGCGGGCACGCCCGGGAACTGCGTGGGCACGTACCGGTCGATCAACTTCAGCAATTCGGGAACGTCGGGCCGGGTCTGAATGACGATCGTGGCCCCGTCCGCGAGACCGGCGAACAGCGCTACCGTGAGCGCGTAGATGTGGAAGAACGGGAGCGAGGCCAGGATGACCTCCTCGCCCGATTTTCGACGGGTGTTCCAGGCGTTGATCTGGAGCAGGTTGGCGTGAAGGTTCTGATGGGACAGCATCGCCGCCTTCGGCACTCCGGTCGTCCCGCCCGTGTACTGCAGCACCGCCACCGTCGTCGCCGGATCCCCGTGGAATTCAGGGGCCGTTCCGAGATAGTGGACCGTCCACGTCCACGGACGCACCGTTGGGTCGTCCCGGGGGTAGGCGGTGGGGAGCCCGCGTTTCTTCAGCACCATGTTCACGAACGGGCGGCTCCAGAACGGGTACAGCTCCCGAAGGCGCGCGACGTAGAGGACCGGCACCGAATGTTCCGAGCGGACCTTGACCAGGTTCGGGTAGAGGATCTCGAGCGTCACAAGGGCCTTGGGGGTGGAATCCCGGAGCATTCGGACCAGATCCTGTCCGATGTACAGGGGACTGACCTGGACGACGACCGCCCCCAATCGGAGGATGCCCAGGAGAGCGATCGGATACGCGGGACAGTTGGGCAGATAGATCGCGACCCGATCTCCGGCGCCGACCCCGTCTCGGGCGAGAGCGGCGGCAAAGTGGCCGCTCTCTTCCCACAGTCGAGCGTAGGACCACTTCGCCCCGTAGTACACGAGGGCGGTCCGGTCGGGCCAGCGCTTCACGGCTTTCTCCACTACCTCAGGGAGCAGCTCCGGCGGAATCTCCAACATCGGGGGGACCGAGGGAGGGTATCGGGTCCGCCAGACCCGATTCCCCCCGTCGGCCCCCGAGGTCGCCATCTCACCCACCCTTCCTTGGGTCGTTCGTGTCCGACTCTCGGACGAACTGCACCCCCGGCTTGTAGCTCGCCATGAACCGGACTCGCTCCCCGATCCGGAGCCCGTCGACGGTGCGAACAGACGGCATCCAGCCCGTGATCCGGCCTCCGCCGTCGAGCTCGACCACGATGTAGGCGTACGGTGCGTCGTTGAGAAACTCATCGCCGGGCACCGTGAGCAGGGTGAACGCGACCACTCGGCCCGCGGAGCCGAGGGCGTGTTCGAGAAGCCCGACGCGGCCGCACCGGAGGCAGGCGAGGTTCCACGTCGCTGTGGTGAAGCCGCACTGAGGGCAGCGGAATCCCCGAAGAGGGCCCCCCGCTTCGACGGAGGCGACCCACTCGGCGACCGTGTGGGTCGCCGCGGGAAGTTCATCGGCGGACACCGGCACTCCTCCTACCGGCGCGAGAAGATATGGACCGAGCACGAGCCACCGGTCGCTCCCACGTTGTGCGTGAGGGCGGTCTGCGTGCGGGGTACCTCTCGCCCTTTCGCGAGTCCGTTGAACTGCTCGTACACTTCGACCACCTGAGAGACCCCGGTGGCGCTCACGGGATGCCCCTTCGCCTTCAGACCTCCAGAAGAATTGATCGGCAACTTCCCGTCCCGCGTCGTTAGCCCGTCCAGCGCCGCCCGAGCTCCACCCCCGCGGGGGAAGAATCCGAGGTCTTCGAGCGCGAGTGCCTCGGCGATCGTGAAACAGTCGTGCACTTCCGCGAAATCGATGTCGCGAGGCTCGAGGTGGGCCTGCCGGAACGCTTTGGCCCCGGCCGTCCGGGTGGAGGGCAACCCCAACAGGTCGGGGCGGTCCTGCATTTCGGTGATCGCGCCGGCCCGGGCCGAGGCCCGGATGACGAGAGGTTCGGATTGGGGGGACTTCACGAACTCCTTGGCGGCCACCACGAGGGCGGCCGCTCCGTCGGAGAAAGGGCAACAGTCGTACAGCCGGAGCGGAGAGGCGATGATCGGAGAGTGGAGGTAGGTCTCCATCGAGATCTCTTTCTGAAAGTGGGCGTGCGGATTGCGCGCCGCGTTGGCGTGATTCTTGACCGCGATCGCGCCGAACATCTCCGGGGTGGTCCGATACGCGCCGAGGTAGGCGCTCGCGAGGGTCGCATAGAGGCCGGGGAACGTGGCCCCGTTCTTCGTCTCGAACGGGTAGTCCGCGGCGATCGCAAAGTAGCTGGTAGCGGCGAGGGTATCCAAATGCGAGAGCTTCTCCGAGCCGACGACCAGAGCGGCATCGACGAACCCGCCCGCCACCTGGACGAAGGCTTCGTGCAGCCCCGCGCTCGAGGAGGAGCACGCCGACTCGATCGTGCACGACGGAACCTCCGGAATTCCGAGCCCGCCGTTGATGAGCGGTCCGACGTGCGCCTGGTGCTCCGCGATCCCAAAGCAGTTGGAGACGAAGGTGTAACCGATGTCCTTGGGTGCGAGGCCGGAGGCCTCGATCGCGGCGAGGGAGACCCGGGTGGCGGCCTCGCGGCCGGTCTCCTTCATCTTGCCAAAGCGGTTGGACGCCGCCCCGACGACCCACGTCTCCCGCACAGTGACCCCGGATCGTTTGTAGGGGAATCGGAGGCTTAAGCCTGCGCGGCCCCGGGGATTACTCTCCCGGCCGGGTCGCGCTCTCGATCGCCGGGAGCAGCCGGGCGAACGCGCGGTCGGCGGCGTCGGGATCGGCCGTCTTGAAAAGTAGACGCCCGTTCTGGCTGATGGTGATCTCCGGGTCCGAGCCCGCGATGAGCATCACCCGCGCATCGACGACCCGCACCCCCTCTTTCTCCAGAGCCGCTCGTACTCGAGCCAGATCGACCCGGCGCGGGGGGTCGGGAATCGCCTCGAAGCCGCCGCCGCTCGAGCAGAGTCTCAGCCGACGATACATCCGGAGAAGACCGACGAGGGTGGGGGTATCTGACCTCTTCGGCAGTCGGCCCAAAGGAGGTCCTCATGGCCCCCGGGCCGTGGTCCGGGGCGAAGGTGAAAGGGTTGGGCTCGGTACCTGCTCGACAGTCTACGCGGGCAGGGCCGCGCCGCACTTGGCGCAAAACTGAGCTCCCGCGGCGTTCGGGGAGGCACAGGAGGGGCACGTCTTGCCCATCGGCGGAGCCGCGGTCGGTTGTCCCCACGTCGCCTGTTGGGGTTGACCCCACTGGGCGGGTTGACCGGCGGCACCGGGCTGACCCCACTGTCCGGGTTGGCCCGGCTGTCCCCACCCGGGCTGTTGCATCATCGGCGTGGGGGTCCAGATCAGCGCGAGGATTCCACCCACGAGGGCAAGGATCGAGCCCAGATAGAACCCGCTCCCGGGAAGGCTGATGATGGCGAAGACGATGATCAGAATGCCCGTCATCTTGACCTTGTCCGGGCGAGATTTCAACCGCATCGCCAGCAGCAGCACCACGATCGCGAGCGCGAGGGCGATGACCGCCAACGTGATCAGAAAAGCGACGCCGAATCCGAAACCCACGGACGCCGACAATCCCGCCAGGATGCCGAAGACGATCGCTTCGAAGATGGCCCCCAGCAAGATCAAGATCCCGCCGACGAGGGTCAGGAGGTATGCCGTTCTCGGGTAGTTCATGCCTTGGCCGTAGCCCTGCATGCTCCGCCGACACAGGTCGGCCTATATCAAACGGTACGGTGCATTCAGGGGGAGACCAGGAATCGAGTCGAGGGGGTTCGACACCCCCGGAGCTTCGAGCGAGGAGGCCGGGCTAGAGAAGGACGGCCTTCCGGACGCAATCGTCGATGATCTGCTCGACGTCGATGCGCTCCTCTTCCTTCAGGATCTGCACCAGGTTCGAGCGGGTGGCGGGCTTGTCCGGGACCGCTTGGCAGCAGACCCCCGGGCGGGTCGAGATCTCGTAGGTCCCGATCGATTTCGCGACCGCCTCGATCTCCGACTTGTCGAACCCGATCAAGGGCCGAATGATGGGGAGAGACACCGATGCGGTCGCGTTCCGCATGTTGGAGAGGGTCTGCGATGCGACCTGACCCAGCGCCTCCCCCGTCACCAGGAACGTCGCTCCTTCCCGCTGGGCGATCCGCTCGGCGGAGCGCCACATGAAGCGGCGGCAGAGAACGCAGCCGACATGTCGGTCGGTCTCCCGCATGAGGGTCACTTGCGTGGACCCGTGGGGGACGACGTAGAGCGGGATCGGCTGGTGGTACCTCTCGCGGAGCACCGTCAGATGGTCGACGACCTTGGAGAGAGGGGAGTCGTCCGTGAATGGCCGATTGTCCAGATGCACCGCGAGAAGTTCGTGCCCCTGACGCAACAGGTAGTGCATCGCGACCGGAGAGTCGATCCCTCCGCTCATCAGCATCACTCCGCGCGACATATCCGCCGGAAGAGTCGCCCTCCCCTATTTAGGGGGGCCCCCGAGGGCAACTCCGCCCGGCGAGAGCGGGGCCCTCCGTTCCGTGGACGACCACGGAACTAATAGGGGTGGGGGATTCGGCGGACCGATGGGCCCGGATTCGGTGGAACCGGTCGAGCTCTCGTACCGCGAAACGGGTTCTGGGGTGCCGGTCGTCCTTCTCCACGGGCTGGGAGGGGACCGACTCCTCTGGAACGCCGTGATCCCGGACCTCGCCGGGGGGCTGCGGGTCGTCGCCCCCGACCTTCGAGGGCACGGGGACTCGCCCTTCCCCGCCGGGTCCTCCGCGTCGTTCGATGAGTTTGAAGCGGATGTGCTCTCCCTCCTCGACCGATTGGACCTGCCCACGGTCCACTGGGTGGGATTCAGCGGGGGGGCCTTCCTCGCCCTCCGCCTGGCGCTCAACCACCCCGACCGATCCCGGAGCCTCGCGCTCGTGAGCGGTGCGGCCTACTGCGACGCTCACCAAAAAGCGGTCATGGAGCGATGGTGGAGTGCCTACGACACGGAGGGCCCGGACGCCTTCGCCCTCCGATGGCTCAAGGACCTGTACTATCCGGATTGGATCGAAGCGCATCTCGAGGTCGCCGATCTGTTGCGAGAAGAGGTCCTCGTTCGAAATTACGCGCCCGCCCGCGCCTGGGGCAAGGCCATGACGACGTTCGACGAGAAGAACCGGATCGCCTCCCTCAAACTGCCCACGCTCATGGTCCAAGCGATGGACGATGCGGTGGTCGACGCCTCCCACGGTCGCATCCTGCGTCAGACGATCTCCGGGGCGCAGATCCGGATCCTCGTCCAAACCGGGCACATGATCCCTGCGGAGCGTCCGAAGGAGCTGGTCGAGTCGATCCAGGGACTCGTGCAACGCGCGGAACGGCCCGTCGACCCGTCGCCCGGGTGACCCCTGTCGGACTCGGGGGGCGTGCGAGGTTATCTGCGGTCCCGCACTTCGGCAGTCGATGACCGGATCCGACCCCGTCCAGGTCGCCCGTATCGCCTCCCTGGAGGCGCAGGTCCGCGACCTCCTATCGCGGGTGGCCGTACTCGAGGACACGTTGAAGAACTCCCCCCGCGGCGGTCACTCGCAGGATCGCGACACCGTCCGCGAGAAAGTTTCGTACGACTGGCAAAAGTGACGCCGCCGACCGCGTCCCCCACACCGTCCAGGGACCCTCTCCTTCGCCGGTTCTCGATCGAGCGACCTCCCACCTCCTCCGCGGGCGCCGCGGTCACGATCGTCCTGCGAGAGAATCGACCCGAGGTCGAGGTGCTCCTGATCGAACGAGCTTCCGACCCCGACGACCCCGCTTCGGGGCAGGTCGCACTCCCGGGAGGGCACGTCTCGGAGGTCGACGGCAACCTCGCCCAGACCGCCCTTCGGGAGTTGGAGGAAGAGGTCGGGCTCGGTCAGCGCGATCTGGAAAGTGAGCTCCATTATGTTTCGACCCTCCCCGCCCGGCGCTTCGGGATCGACGTCGGGGTGTTCGCCGCTCGCTTGAGCTCCCTCGGCCGTGCCCCCGCTCCTCTCAGCCCGGCCGAGGTCGCCCACGTCTTCTGGCTCCCCCGTTCTGCGCTCGATACGACGCGCAAGGTCGAGCGCGATACCTCGGTCGGTATCATTCCGGTCAACGCCACCGTCCATGAAGGGCATGTCCTGTGGGGTTTCACCCGTCGGGTGCTCCGCCAGTTCTTCGAACTGCCCCTCGAAGACGAGACGTTCGGCCCCGCCTACGTCCCTCACACCCCGCCGCATCCGTAACGGAATCCCCACCACCTTCGACCCCGACGGGACCCGCCGTTCGCCCGGCCGTACGGCGAACGGACGTGCCCGAAGTGCGGGCGCGCGTTCGAGTACGAGTACTTTCCCGGGGTTTCGTTCCCCGCGATTCGGTTCTGGAACCGCCGGTTCACGACCTGTCCGCTCGGTCATCGGTGGTCCACCTTCCCCATGGCCCCGAGAACGGACTCCCAGGCGACCCCGCTCCGATAGGCCGCCCGCACGATTTTCAAGGGGTGTTTCTACAGAAAATCTCAGGAAGGACGAATGCCTGTCCAAGAAAATATCATGATTTATATACCCCCAAATAGTCCGACCGCCGGGGATCTCGTTGGTCAAGATCCGTATCGAGAACGTGGTCGCGTCGACCTCGCTCGGGGACCAATTGGACCTCCAATCGATCGCGCTGGGCTTGGACGGCGCGGAGTACGAGCCCGAACAGTTCCCGGGTCTCATCTATCGCCTCAAACAACCCAAGACCGCGATCCTCCTGTTCCGGTCCGGCAAGGTCGTCTGCACCGGGGCGAAGAGCATGAACGAGGTGGAGCAGTCCATCCATGCCGTGGCGATCCAGATCAAGAAGGGGGGTCAGAAGATCACCCTCAAGCCGAAGATCGAGGTGCAGAACATCGTCGCGAGCTCCGACCTCGAGAGCCAGATCAACCTCAATGCCATCGCGGTGACGCTCGGCTTGGACCGGGTCGAGTACGAGCCCGAGCAGTTCCCCGGCCTGGTCTGTCGCATCGATGTCCCTAAGGTCGTCGTACTCCTGTTCGGCAGCGGCAAGCTGGTCTGCACCGGCGCCCGAAAACCGGGGGACGTAGAGGTCGCGGTCAAGAACATCCGAAAGGAATTGCAGGGCGCCGGCCTCCTGCGCTAGCTCCGCTCGTGGAGAGGGGGGCCCGCGTGCCGCTTCCGACCGATCTACCCGTGGTCGACCACCACTGTCACTTGAGTCCCAGCGGGGAAGGGGTCGGCGCCGCCCGCCGGTTCGCCGCCGCGGGGGGGACCCACCTGCTTCTGGCGACCCAGAATTACCGCGGAACTGTCCCGCGTACGATCGAGGACTACCGGGACCAGTTCGATACTACGTTCCGACTCGCGGAGTCGATCCGAACGGAGACGGGCGTCGAGGTGCGCTGCGTCGTGGCCCCGTATCCGATCGACCTCGTCCATGTCGCGCCGCTCATCGGCCTCGAACCGGCGTTGGCCCTCCACCGCGAAGCGCTGGACCTGGCCGGTCGGTTCGTGCGCGAAGGAAGGGCCGTCGCGCTGGGAGAGGTCGGGTTGCCCCACTTTCCGGTCGAAGAGCCGGTCCGGCATGCCTGCGAGAGCGCCCTGGACCACGCTTTTTCGGTGGCCCGGGAGGCGGACTGTCCGGCCGTCGTGCATTCCGCCGACCTGGACGGCGAGGGTTACCGGTCGCTGGCCGCGCGAGCCCAACGCGCGGGCCTCCCGTCGCACCGGGTGGTCAAGCACTTCGCCCGGACGAACGTCCCGGACGCCGATCGCGGAGGCGTCACGCCATCGTATCTGGCCCGAAGGGAGCTGGTGAACGACGTGCTCGACCAGGAAGGTCCATGGTTCTTCGAAACCGACTTCCTGGACGACCCCGCTCGCCCGGGAGCGGTGCTCGACCTCGCGACGATCCCGCGTCGAGCCTCGGCGATCGCGGAGCGGGGACTGGACGCCATCGAACGTTTGTGGGTCCCGTTCGTGCGCTCGTTCGAAATGGTGTACGGATGGCGCCCCGAAGTTCCGAAGAGGGGGTCCGCGTGACCTCCCGACGGCGGGGCCGCCTCCTCGCGCTCGAAGGGATCGACGGAGCGGGCAAGTCCACCCTGGCTCGCTCCCTCGCCGCCCGCCTGCGGCGCCGGGGTCTCACGGTCCTCCTTCGCCGGGAACCGGTGGACCCGACCCTCGGACGATTGGCCCAGGAGGCCAGTCTTCGAGACCCTTGGACGGGCGCCGTCTACTTCACGCTCGATCGTTTCCTCGCTCGTCCGGCGCTCGAACGGGACTTACAGCGCTCCGACTTCGTCGTGACCGACCGCTCGCTCCATTCGACGCTCGCGTACCAAGGTAGTGCCCTCGGTCGGGTCGCTCTCCGACGCCTCGAGGAACTCGGTCCTCGGGCGACCGTCGTGCCCGACCGGGTCATCCTCCTGGACCTCACCCCGACGGAGGCGCTGCGTCGTGTCGGTCGGCGGGCGAGTGCCCGTGGACCCCTCGAACGGCGGCGCACCCTGGGCCGGGTCGCCACTCGCTACCGCCGATTGGCGCGAGACGGGGGCTGGTTGGTGCTCGACGCCCGTCGACCGACCCACGAGCGATACACCTGCATGCCCACCTCTCGCACGGTGA
>JAKIVW010000065.1:0-507 GCA_022750355.1 Thermoplasmata archaeon | reverse complement strand
GCGCGCTCCCCCCCCTCCCGGCCGGGCGGACTCCCCGACGCCGGGCGGGCCGGGGACAGAGAACCTGATATCGGGGACCCCTGTCCCGAGCGCCGTGACGACCCCGCCCCGGATCCTGGTCAAGGAGGAGACGCTCGACCCGGCCTACCTGCCGCCGCGCCTCGTCCGCCGAGAGAAGGAACTCCAAATTCTGACGAAGCGGTATCGGGAAGCGCTGGCGAAGGGACTCGCCTACCATCTCCTCCTCACGGGCGGAGTCGGCAGCGGGAAGACGGCGCTCGCGAAACGCCTGGCCAGCGATCTCGAACGAACCGGTCGCGGCAACGTCCTGCCGGTTCGATCCGCCTACATCAACTGCTGGCGACGGGCCAGCGACCGGACCGTCATGCTCGACCTGCTCCGGTCCGTCGACGTCTCGCTCCCCGATCGCGGCTACAGCCTTTCGGAGATGATCGACGTCTTCGAGCAGGGCCTCCGGCGCCGACCCCAGCACTTGGTCGTCATCCT
>JAKIVW010000064.1 GCA_022750355.1 Thermoplasmata archaeon | reverse complement strand
GTAGGCCACGAACAAACGAGCCGTGGGGTCGTCCAGGCGGTATCGGAACTTTTCCAATGTCTCCGGCCCGGACGGGCCGAACGCGGCTTCGCTGACCAGCAACGCGTCGCGAAACGTGGGCAACTCCCGAACCTCTCGAATGGCGAGCCCTTCGAGGGCGATCGGAGGTTCTGCACCCGCCGTTAGGTCCAAGGCGACGAGGGTCTCCGGTTCATCGGGTTGGAATCCGGCGGCTCCAAGCAGGGTCGGGAGCTCGGGAGGAGTGTCGTGGGCGTACACCTTCCACTCCAACTCTCGACCGAGCGACCGGGCCCTCCGCACCTCCTCGGCGACCGCCGCGGGGGCGGTGTCGGACGTCAGTTGGGAAAAAATGACCGTATCGCTGTCGTGCTGTTCCCGCACGAGCGTACCGGCCCGCTCGAAGCGCGCTCCCGAGGATGCCGGCGGGTCCCGCCGCATCTCTCGGTCGTACTGCGCACAAACGGTCGAACGGTCCAACACGGTGCACCGACAGGAAGGGGCGGATACATGACCCGGTTCGTCCAGTGTCGGCTCGCCCACCGGGCTCCCGCCGACGGAATCGCTGGCGAATCCAAGCCACGACCTATATAGTGGTTCGGTGGGCATCATACACTATGGGTATTCCGGCGGTGACGAAGCCGTCGGGGCGTCCGTGGCAGCGCCTGGCTGCCACCGCGGGGGCGTTCGCGATCGGGGACCTCATCGTGGGGTTTGCGGCGTTTTCCTCCATTACCCTCGCGTCCCTCTGGTATTTTTCATGGGAGTGGATCCAACTCCGCGCCGAGTACCTCGCCCACGGGCTCGCCTTCGGTACGGCGTGGCAGCTCGGATTGGCGTGGTTCACGGTTCTCGCGGCCTTTCCGCTCCTCGTGCTGACCCTCTTCCTCGCGGTCCGTGCTAGCGAAGTTCCGCGACGGGTCTACTATGTTCTCCGCGGCGGAGTTCGACCGGTGTCCCCGCCCTCCCGTCGCTCCCGCAGGGCGGAAAGGATCGCGCGTTACGTCGGAGTCCGACCGGACTACCTCGCTTCGTTCTGGAATGGCAAACCCTAGGGACGCACCGTTCTGCGGGGCCGGCGCACGGGACCCTCGGCGGAGGGGCGGCCGAAATCAGCTCACCGTCCGAAGAGGTACCAGCCCCACACGAGGACCAGAACGGCGTTCCAGATCACCAGCAACGTGACCGGCATGACCTCCATCAGGCGATTCGGATTGAAGCGGTCGAGGTAGGAGATGTGGTTGGTCGAAGAGAACCGGACGACGTGCATCCGGTAGGGGGCGCTGAGGTCGACCGGGAGGGTCGCGCTCGACCGGAGCGTCACCTGGCTCGGCACCGAAACGGTCACCGGAGGGGCGACCTGTTCGAGGTGCAGCGCCGCTTCGCGCCACATGGCTTGGGCGTCGTTCGTTCGGTGGAGGAGGACCGTCCAGACCGCCGAAGTCAGGATGCCCAGGCTCGACAGAAGGCTGGCGGCGATCGCGAAGAGGATCGGCTGACTGAGCAGATCGGCGAGGATGACGACGATTCCGGTGAGAAGCACGGCCCCGATGGTGGCAAAGTACGCGGTTCGCGAGGCCGACAGCTGACCCTCCTCCGCCGCAAGACGTTCGTATTTGTCGTGCAGCCACCGGCGTTCTCCGGGGTCGAGGTTTTCGAACGCCGGCGAGGCGCGACCGTCCACGAACCCGGAAGCTCTCGCCCCGCTCTATAGGACTTCGGGTCGCCGGCAGTCGATCCGGGTCCCGACTTCGAAACCACGGTACGACGAGGACGTGCACCCGGAGGTCCGAGCCGGTTCACGTACCTGCGGGCTCCGGGCTCAACCGGAGCCCCAGGAGCAGTTCTCCCGATACGACCATCATCCGGCTTCGGAAGCCCCACGCCCCAAGACCGCCCTCCCGCCAACCGGGTTCCTTCGGTTCGGTCGGTCGGAAACCCCGGGACTCGAACAGCCGCAGCGAGGCGGTGTTCTCCTCTTCGGCGGCGGCGAAAACCACTCGCGCTCCGCTGGAACGAAACAGCTCCAGCGCGTCGTCCAACAGCCGGCGGGCGACCCCGTGGCGCCGGTGCGCGCTTCGAACGGCCAGGTAGTAGACGTAACCGACCGCGGGGTCAAGCAATTCGAGCATCGAGACGCCGACGAGCTCCCCTTCCCACCAAGCTCCCCGGACTCGGGAGACACTTTGGAGGGTCCGCTTGGCGTGCCACCGATAGATCCCGGTGAACGAGTCGATGATCACCGGAATCGCCAACTCCCGTTCGGGGGTGGAAAGGTCCTTCACCACCATGGGTGGGGGGACGCCGTCGGTCGAGCTGTGCATCGTGCGACCCGGATTCGCCGATCGACCCGCCGAATCTCAAACCGACAGGGGGACTGTCCGCGCCGGCACTTTCCCGGTCACGGATACCGTCAGCGTCGCATGCATGGTGTTTTCCTCGGCCCACCCTCGCAGCAAGTCGAAGAGGGTCCCGAGCTGGACCAGCTTCGCGGTAGCTTGGTACTCGACCCGCGGCGGGATCTCCCGGAACGCATGTCGGGTAGCGAATCCCCCTTCTACGAGGGTACGGAGGCGCGAGCTCAGGGTCTTGGGGGAGAGGTGCAATCGATTCTGAATCTCGGTGAACCGAAGCGACCCCGGACCGGAGCCGATGAGGGTGGCCAGGATGGAGAGCATGTGGGGTTGGCCCAACATCGCAAACAGCTCGGAGACATTGCAACCGGCCGGTCGGGACGGGCCACTCGGGGCGCCGTGAGCAGCGCGAATTGGGGAGAGGGTACTTCGGGGCATGTTGACCATTGCTATACTTTCGGAAACTAAATGCCTTTCGATAGAAACGGTGGACGCCGCAAATGTCGAGAGATAAAGGGAGACCAACGTGTGAGCCGTGACAGATAATGACTTCCCTAGATGAAGCCTAAATACTATCGTTAGTATAGTGCCGCCATGTCCGACACCGAGACCCTTTCGACGATGATCCGGCCGACCGCGGTGCCCGAGGGGTCGCAGACGCTTCTGAGCCGCGTCCGCCCGGTCGAAGCGGAAGTGAACCCAATGTTCGTCGAACGGTGGTCCCCCCGAGCGTTCAGCGACGAGCCGATTCCCGCGGAGACGGTACGGACTCTCTTCGAGGCCGCCCGCTGGGCCCCGTCGTCCGCCAATGAGCAACCTTGGTTGTTCGTATATGCCGTCTCTCCCGAGGATCGGGCGCGGTTCGCCCAGGGATTGGCCCCGATGAATCGCGTTTGGGCCGAGCGCGCCCCCGTCCTGGCGTTCCTCTTCGCCCGGTCCCGATTCGATCAGGACGGTCCGTTTCACGGACACGCCAATCCCACCGCGTCCTTCGACGCCGGCGCGGCGTGGATGTCGCTCGCCCTTCAAGCCCATCTGGTAGGGCTTTCTACGCACGCGATGGGCGGGATCGAACGCGAGGAGGTCCACCGCCTCCTCGGGGTTCCTACAACGGAGTTCAGCGCCGTGATCGGGATCGCGATCGGGCATCGCGCGGAGCCGGTCGCCCTTCCCGAGCCCTACGCGGCTCGCGAGGGACCCAGCCCTCGCCGCCCCCTATCCGAGATGGCTCAAGAGGGCCACTTCTCCGCCTCCCGGAAGAACTGATCGGATGCCGCTGGTCGGTGCGGTCTACGCTCCCAACGCCCCGAATCTCATCGCCCCGGAGGCGTTCGGCGGTTCGGGGGGCGACACTGTCCACGACCTGCGTGCGCTCGATCTAGTGGCCAAACTTCGCCCGGACCGGATCCTCGTAGCGACTCCGCACTGGGTCTCCCGAAGCCGGTTCCTGGTTCATGAGGGGGATCGGCCTCGTCAGCTCTACGACTTCACCGGACTTCCACCGCAAGTCTCGTCCATTCGGTACGAGCCGAGGGGCGACCCCGCCCTCGCCGCTCGTTTGGTCGCCCGCGGACGAGAACGACAGATTCCGGTGGGCGGGACCACGGAGTGGGGACTGGACCACGGTGCGTGGGCGGCGCTGCTCCACCTCAGCCCCGGCGCCGCGGTCCCCGTTGTTCCGCTATCCATCACCGCGGGAACGCCTCGAGAACACATGGCGTGGGGTGAGGCAATCGGAAGTGTGCTCGCGGAGACCGAGCATCGAGTTCTCTTCGTCAGCACCGGCTCGATCACCCACTCCTTCTCGCGGATGCAAACTTCCGCGGGACGACCCTGGCCCGAGGGGGAACAGATGGAGAAAGAGGTCGTCGATCTGATGCTTCAACGGGAGTACGAGAAGGTGGCCGATTTCGATCCCCGCAAATGGGGGCTGCTCGAACCCGAAGGGAACCTCAGCCCGTTCTTCGTGATGGCGGGCGCGATGGGGAAATCCTTCGCGCCCCGGCTCATTTCCTCCCACCAGATCTGGGGAGCCTTCGGACTCACGATCCTGACGTTCGACCCGCCCTAGGGCGCTGAGGCTGCGGGCCCCGCGGAGTTCGGCCGACAGCGCAGCAGCAGCCGCAGCTGCAAGGGCCCCTCATAGGCCCTCAGAGGGGCGCGATGCTCCCGCGTCCCGACGTATAACCGAAGGCTTTTGAACCGGTCGGCGGTGCCGCCGAAGTGCACGATTTTCCCACGAAACAGTTGCGCCGATCCCGCGTTGAGATCTGGGTTCTCCCGCTCGCTGTGACCATCGTCGCCTGGTTCGCCATTTCGGCCTTCGCCTCCGCCGCGACGGGCGGGGCTCCGCCCGGAAGTTTTGGGGGGCCGTCGGGGACCCTCTCACCGCCGCCCCCGACCACCGCGAAGAATGTGACGGTCGGAAAGGACCCCCACGCGGTCACGGAGGACCTCTCCAACGGCCAAATCTTCGTTCCGAACGAAGGCTCCAGCAGCGTCTCCGTGATCAGCGGTTCGAGCGTCGTGAAGACCATCGCCGTCGGAAAAGACCCGGCGACCGTGACCTACGACCCTTCGAGCACCCTGCTCTACGTCGCCAACCTCGGAAGTGGTAACATATCCGTCATCAACGGCACCACCCACAAGGTGGTCGCCACCGTCACCGGCCTCTCGAGTTCGTCCGGGGGCGCCGGTTTCTACGACCCCGCGGACGGGGCGGTGTACATTCTCAACGGCTACGACTCCACCGGGTTGAGCCTGCTCTCTCGACTGCCCACGACGTTTCCGGGAAGTATGACCACCCTCACCCTGGGAATGGGCACGGTCTTCGTGACCTACGATCCGGCGACGAAGGACATGGTCGGCTCCAACTCGGGCTCGGCCAACCTGTCCATCGTCAGCACCACGAACACGGTCAAGACGGTCGGTCTGACGGTCGGAAAGGACCCCGATCAGGCGATCTACAACCCCAAGAACAAGGACCTCTACGTGGTCGATGAGGGGGCGGCGTTTCCGTTCCTCAAGACGGGAAATGTCACGGTTCTCGGTTCGGCCAACACCGTCGTGAAGACCCTGACCGTCGGTTCGCACCCGGTGACCGCCACCCTCGACCCGAAGAACAACGACCTCTACGTCGTGAACGAGTCCTACCGGGGAGGGGCTCGGGAGACGAACAGCACCCTCACCCCGATCACATCGGGGAACTCCGTGAAGTCGGCGATCAAGGTCGGCCAGGGGGCGTACTACGCGACCTACGACCCCAAGAATTTCGACCTGTATGTTCCGGAGGCGTTTTCGAACGTGACGGCGATCATCTCGGGATCGACCAACTCGATCCTCACCACCCTGACGACCACGGGCACCCCGGAGATCGGGTTCTATGACACCGTCTCCACGGACGTGCTCCTGCTGCTGGAGACGACCAGCTCCGTCCCCGGCCGATTGACCATCCTCTCCTCCCCGACCGTCGGCAACCCCGTGATCGTCGGGACCCAGGTCCTGGGCAAGGGGCCCTCCGGGATCGCGATCGACACGACGACCTCGGAGACCTACGTTTCGAACGCGGACTCGAAGTCGGTGACGATTTTCTAAGTGGGTGGTGGCCCGCCTCGGCGTGACTCCCTAAGGGGGGAACCGGCGAGAATCGCCCTCCCCTCGCACCCCGGCAGACCCCGAAACGGCCGTCTCGGGATTTCCGGGGTTCCGATACCGTAATTTCGCCGCCGACACCTATAGGAACCCATCGGGGGTCGTGCCCCATCTAGCATCCCATGAGACCGAGTACGGCGGGTCGTCGACCTAGGGGCCGGTGGGCCGTTTATGGAGGGGGCCGACTCGCCCTTCTCGTGATCCCTCTGCTCCTCTCCGGCCTCCCGGTCCACGTCTCCGGGCCCGCGTCCTCGGCGGCCGATTCCGCCGTTTCGTCGGCCACCGGTGCCGCCTCTACTCCGTTCAGCTCTTCGGAGACCGTGACGATCCAGAACCATACCCAGGGGAATCTTTCGAACTTCTGGGGGGTCGGCGTGACATCGACCGTCTCCCTCGCAAACTTTACGAACGAGACGTACGGGACGCCGGTCAACTGGTTCGTGTGGCCGGCGGGAAAGATCGCCGACACGTACAACATGACGAGCGGTCAAGACTGGACGGACGGGTTTGCGACCGTCCAGCCGGCGAACGAGTCCCAGTTCGTTTCCTCGTGTGAAGTGACCTCGTGCCACGCGATCTTTTCCGTACCGGGCGAGATCGACAGCCCGTCGGCCGCCGCCTACGAGGTCGCCTACACCGAGCAGGTGCTGGGATTCCACCCGGCCTACTGGGAGGTCGGAAACGAGCCGTACGGTTGGCAGCACTTCGGGAAACCGTGGTCCCAGTGGAGTGCGACCGATAACCTGAGCGTCGGTCCGGTCGGGTACGCCCAGGTCGTCCAAGCCTACATCTCGGCGATGCGGGCGGTCGATCCCTCGGCACGATTCATCGGGCTTCCGGGGGTCGGCGCGGGCACCAAGCCCGACGGCCCCTGGCTCAACGCGACGGTGGGCCTCAACGGGCCGAACCTTTCGGCGGTGGGCATTCACGATTACCCGGGAGAGCGGGGTCCCCCCGGAGGGACGCTCGCGCAATTCTTCCAAAGCCTCACCGCCCCGAAGAGTGCCATCGTGACCCGAATCTCCACGGACGAACAGGAGGTCAAGGCGGCGTGCCCTACGTGCGCTCCGATCCAATTCTTCGTGGATGAGTTCGGGGCCGGCACCGGACAATCGGGTCCGTGGCAGCCGTTCATGGACACGTATCCCGAGGTTCCGTTCGTCACCGCCGAACTCATCCTCATGATGGAGTCGAACGTCTCCAACGCCGACCTGTTCTCGCTGCGTTCCGGCTACAACGGTTCGCTGTTCAACGCGAACGGGCTCCCCTTCCCACTCGACTCGCTCTACACCCAGATCCTCCCCCAGTTCGATCCGATCGCATTGACCACGACCGTTTCCGGTAGCGTCAACGGAGTGTTCGCCGCCGCGTCGTACTCCCCTCGGTCCCACTCACTCACGGTGCTGGCGGTGAACACGAACACGACCCAGTCGGTCGACCTCTACGCGGCCGGGCCGGAGTTCCCGACCGATGGGACGTACTCGCTGTGGCGGGCCAACAATTCCACGACCTCCCCCAACGGCACCTTCCAGCACACCTCGGGGTACCAGTCGACTCCCAACTGGTCGCTCCCGCCTCTCGGGGTGCTCCTGGTGTCGGTCTGCCGGGCCAACTCTTCGGCCGCGTTCGGGGGGTCGTCCTACGCGGTCGCTTTTTGCGAATCGGGACTTCCGGGCGGGACGAACTGGTCGGTCACCCTCGGCGCGTCGACCAGCGCCCTGAGTCGGGAGATCATCTCCTTCGCAGAGCCGAACGGCAGCTACTCCTACCAGCTGGGGCCGGTTCCGGGATGGCGGACCGCCGTGGGGAGCGGTTCGCTGACGGTCGCCGGCGCTCCCGCCGCGGTCGATGTCCCGTGGACCGCCGTCACCTACCCCGTGACCTTCACGGAGAACGGCCTTCCCGGTGGCACGAACTGGTCGGTGACTCTCGGAGGGACTCGGCTGACCTCGGTGACGAACACGATCACGACGGTCGAGCCGAACGGGACGTACCCGTACGTGATCGGGGGGATCGGAGGGTGGACCACGTCCCCCTATCGCGGCTCCGTGACCGTGGACATCACCCCCGTGCAACTCACGGTGAACTGGACGCGAGTCCTCTACCAAGTGACCTTCCACGAAAGCGGGTTGCCGTCGGGCACCCCGTGGTCCGTGGACCTCGGCGGGACCAACTTTTCCTCGAGCACCACGTCGATCAAGGTGATGGAACCCAACGGGACCTACTCCTACACGGTCCGAGGGGTCCCGGGCTACACGCCGGACACGTACTCGGGCTCGGTGACCGTGAAGGGGTCGACCCCCTTCGTTCCGATCTCCTGGGCCCAGAATGTATTTTCCGTCTGGTTCAACGAGACCGGGTTGCCGTCCGGTACGAACTGGTCCGCGACGTTGAACGGGACGATGCAGGCCGGGAATGCGTCCAGCTTCACCTTCTTCGAACCGAATGGGACGTATGCGTACTCCCTGGCGGGGACCGGATGGGCACCGCTCGGGTACCGGGGCAATGCCACCGTCACGGGCCAATCGGTCACGGTCTCGTCGTCGTGGACCCGGGTCGAGTACGACGTGACGTTCAAGGAATCCGGCCTGCCGTTCCGTACGAACTGGTCCGTCACCCTGAACGGCACGACCCTCACTTCGTCCGCTTCGAGCATTTCGTTCGCGGAGCCGAACGGTTCCGCCTATCCGTACCGGGTCTTCGGCGCGCCCGGGTACATCACCACCTGGCTGGGATCGGTCACGGTGAACGGGACGACCGTCTCGGTCCCCGTTCCGTGGACCGTCTACTACTCCACGGTCATCTTCAACGAGACTGGGTTGCCCGTGAGTGGCTCGAACTGGTACGCGAACGTCACGGGCCGGGCAGCGGAACTGATCTGGACCTCGCTCGGGAACTGGACGCCGACGTTCCCGAACGGTACGTACAATTACACCGTGTCGACCGGCTGGAAGGGGTATGCCCCGACCGTCAGTGAGGGTACCTTCACCGTGGTCGGCGGTCCGGTCGTCGTGGTCGCCGCTTTCGTGAAGACCTATTCCGTAACGTTCACCGAATCCGGCCTCCCGACGGGCACGAATTGGACGGTGAGCGTGGAGGGAGTGCCTCGCTCCACCACCGCGACTTCGCTCGTGCTGGCCGAGCCTTCGGGCAACTACTCGTTCCAGGTGGGCGCGGTCGCGGGTTTCCTGCCCACCCCCGCGAACGGATCCGTGGAAGTCCTCGGGGGACCGGTGGGCCGGACGGTGGCGTGGGCACCGGTGGCATCTCCGGGAGTCAACGTGACGTTCACCGAGACCGGCCTTCCTAGTGGGACGCCCTGGTCCGTCTCTCTCGGGGGGGCTACCCACCATTCGAGCGGTTCGAGCCTACCGTTCGTGGAGATCAACGGAACCTACGCGTACCAGGTCGGCGCTGTTTCCGGTTGGAGCCCCTCGCCGCAGAACGGGTCGCTGACGGTGAACGGAGTCCCTCTCACGATTCCCATCCAGTGGACCCACACCGGCATCCTCGCCTTTTCCGTCAACTTCACGGAGACCGGCCTTCCGGCGGGTACGCTGTGGTCGGTAACACTCCACCAAAGCACCGACGGTTCGCGAGGGCCTTTCATCGAGTTCACGGAGACGAACGGGAGCTTTGCGTTCCAGGTGGGCGCAGTCGCCGGCTGGAACGCGACCCCGGACAGCGGTACGGTGACGGTCGTCGGTCGGGCCCTCCTGGTGTCGATCTTCTGGAGTCCTGCGAGCTATTCGGTGACGTTCACGGCGAGCGGATTACC
>JAKIVW010000189.1 GCA_022750355.1 Thermoplasmata archaeon | reverse complement strand
TCCAGACGTAGAAGGTTGTGTTCCAGATCGCCTGGCCCTGGTCGAACAGGCTCGCCTGAAGCAGGTAGACCCCTTCGAACAGGTACTTGTCCTGGGTGAAGTCGGAGGTGAGGGTGATCGACCCATTCACCCCGGGCACCGCCCCGGAGATCGAGCTCGAGGAGGTCCCCACCGTCGCCCCGAGGAACAGCACCGTCAAGGTACCCTTGTTGACGAGGGTCGCCTGATCCGGACTCTTCCACGTGAAGATGGTTGTGAAGACCCCGTTCAAGTTCGTTTGGATGGCGTCTCCCGTCCCGGAGTGATCGGAGGCCGGGTCACCTTGGAAGGTCACGGCGGCCGAGAAGTCGCTCGCCGAAGGACGCGCGGAAGGCCCGGCGAACGCACTGTGAACTCCCGAGGGACTCCCACTGGGTACCTGGGGACCGAGGAGGAGGAGGCAGGTCAGGACGGCGAGCGCGGCGGCACCCAACCAAAGTCGGCGGTACGGGTGTCCCCTCACTGGAGCGGCGGAACCACGAGGTGGGTTATGAAACTATGGAAAATTCGCGTCGGGCCGAAAACGGGCCTTCCGGCCCTAGTACTTCACGAGGGAAGGATCGACCTCATCGGCCCAAGCGTTGATCCCGCCCGCCAGGCTCTTCACGTGGGAAAATCCGAGGTCGATGAGGAGTTGGGCCGCGAGCGCGGAGCGCTTCCCACTCCGACAGAACAGGACGATCTCTCGGGCCCCCGTGAGCTCGTCGACCTTCTCCGGCAATAGCGCTCGCGGGATCCGCCGGGCTCCGCCGATCTGGGAGATATCCCACTCCTCGGGGTCCCGGACGTCGACCAGGAGTGGCGGGTCGCTCGAAGCGAGTTCGTCCCGGAGTGCGGTCGGGGAGATCTCCGGAACGGTACCCGCGCGGGTTTCGACGATCGCCCCGGGGACGCCACAGAACTCCGCATAGTCGATCAGTCCTTTCTGGGTCGCGTGTTCGGAGCAAAGGATGCACTCCGGATTCTTTCGGATCGGAAGCTCGCGGAAGCGCATCTCCGACGCGTCGTACAAGAGTAACCGCCCGACGAGCGACTCTCCGAGATGGAGGAGGAGTTTGATCGCCTCCGTCGCCTGGATCGTGCCGACCAGCCCCGGCAATACCCCGAGCACGCCGGCTTCCGCGCACGACGGCACCAGATCCGGGGGCGGGGGTTCCGGGAAGAGACAACGGTAGCACGGACCCACGCGGGAGTCGAAGACGCTCGCTTGACCTTCGAACCGGTAGATCGAGCCGTACACGTTCGGTTTTCCGAGCAGCACGCAGGCGTCGTTGACGAGGTAGCGGGTGGGAAAATTGTCGGTGCCATCGATCACGAGGTCGTAGGCGCCCAGAATCTCGAGCGCATTCCCGGAGGTGAGTCGCTCCTCGTGCGAAACCAACCGAACGCCGGGGTTCAAGCCGATGACCCGTGCCCCCGCCGCCTCCAATTTCGGCCGACCGACGTCGGCGGTCGAATAGAGGATCTGGCGCTGGAGGTTGGACGCTTCGACCCGGTCGAAATCGACCAGCCCGATCACTCCCACCCCTGCCGCGGCGAGGTAGAGCGCGGCCGGCGAACCGAGGCCCCCGGCTCCGACGATGAGGACCCTGGAAGCACGGAGTTTCTTCTGGCCGGCGAGCCCGATCTCAGGAAGAAGCAGATGCCGACTGTAGCGGATGAGTTCCTCCCGGGAGAAGGGAACTTCAGCGACGGAGGTGGGCGGAATCTCAGGGCCGTCCTCGGAAGGCGCCGCGCCTCCGGCGATCGAGGGAACGATCGAGACCACGTCCCCCTCCTTCAGGGTCGTCTCCGCTCGCTCGAGCTCTCGAATATCCCGGTCATTGACATAGACCGTCACGTAGTTCCGGAGTTCCCCACCCTGGGCGAAGAGGTGACGCCGCAGGGGTGGGTATCGCTCGGCCAGCTCACGGACGACGGCCCCCACGGTCTCCCCCACGAGAAATACCTCGCCCGATCCGCCCGCGAGCGCGCGCAACGGGGCGGGGAGCTTCACCGTCGTTCGCGCCATCTCATGCACCGGGGGCGTGATTCGGTATAAGAGTTTGAGGAACCACCACGCTCGCCCTGGACGGCATTACTTTTAGATCGATCGGAACGAAGCGTGGCGGGTCGGGTTCCCATTCGAACGCCCTCGTCGGTCCTACGTCGCCCTCCGTCGCACGAGTGACGAGGTATGTGTACCAGGGCCAAGCGTTGTCCAGGTCGCACTCGGAAGGCAGCGCCTCGACTCCGGGGTGCGAGTGGTAGAAGCCGACCAGCGCTTGCTTCGGGCCTTCGAGTCGCCGCTCGATGTCCCGGACGGCGGTCGACGGGATCAGGAATCGAAGTAGGTCAGTTCCGGCCACCTCGTTCTGGGCCGCCTCCGAACCGAC
>JAKIVW010000063.1 GCA_022750355.1 Thermoplasmata archaeon | reverse complement strand
CGAACTTCAAGAAGGGAGCGCGCGGCCGATGGCATGACCGCAATCGGCGCGCGAGTCGAACGAAGACCGCGAGGAGCCCGCAATCCGAGAGAAAACCAGGCGGAACTGTCCGTCCAACGTGACCTCAGCCGCGGGCCCTGGACCGGCTCCCGGCTACGAAGGCGGGCCGGGTCCGTTACTTGGTGCGGGCGGAGGCCCGGATTCGGCCCCGGGGCGGCGCTTCCGCCGCCACAACACTAGGACGATTGCAACCGCGAGGACCAACACCGCGAACACGAGGGCAAGTAACGCATAATCAATCGTCGGCGAGCTCGTGTGCGGTGTCGTGATTGGGGAGAACGTGACCGTCACTTCGACGGGCGTGCCCGAGATGAATACAGACGGGTCGGGAGTGTGGAATGTGAAGCCGGCAACCTGCGCGACCTGGTAGGCGAAGGATCCGTTCGGTTGCTGGAAGGAGATGGTTGGGTTCGTAGAGTTGATGGTCTTCTCTGCGAGCGTGACGGACCAGTTCGTTCCGATAGGTAATCCCGACTCTTCGAAAGTCACAGTGTACGTGGTCGGTTGAATTGCGGCAAAGGAGATAGGCACGGCGACAGACATCCCATTCACATCGACGGATCCTGAAGCCGGGTCGGCGGCAAACCCCGTTACAGCCCCAACAGTATAGGCGTAGGTCCCGTTTAGCTCGCCGAACAGGATGTAGGAGTTAGACGTTTCGATCTGCTCGCCGGCAATCGAAGTGGACCAATTCGCGCCGATAGGTAGTCCGGTCTCTGTAAAGTTGATCGTAGACTCCGTCGAGATGAAACCGATATCAACGAACACGGGAGCCCCATCGACGCTGACGGAGCCGGCATAATTCAAAGGTTCGTAGGCAGAATCGGTCGTGCTTGTGGTGTAATCGTAAGTCCCGTCCGGTTCGGTAAATGTGGCATTCCGTGAATTGGAGCTTTCGGTGGTCGCATTCAGGCGGACCGACCAATTGGTGCCGGGGGGCAGGCCGGTCTCGAAGAACGTCACAGACTGTTTTACCAAGGAGAAAGCCACGGTCTCGGAGAGGGGCAAACCCTCCACCATGAAAATCCCAGTCGCAGGAGAGGGCTCGAAGTGCTTGTTCGCCGCGGCAACGGTGTAGACGTACGAACCATTGGGTAGAGCAACCGTCGCGGTCCCTGCGAACGAAGCGATGGGCGTTTGGCCGGTGACGTTGAGGAACCATTCCGACCCGCTCGGAAGCCCGGATTCGGTCACGGTCACGTTGACCGAGGGGGCGAAGATGGGCAGAAGAGAGAGAGTACCCTGGTACTCGTTGCCCACCACGATCTCTCCTGAACCGGAGTTGTAAGTGATACCGTCGGGGCCGGCGCCGACCCCCGCGGTTGCAACCACACTGTGAGTGAGGTCAGAAATCGCTGTAACATTTCCGGGTGTGAGGAGGTTGGCGTCCGCGCCACTGTCGGTCACGAAGACTTCGGCGGCTGACGGATCGTACGCGAGCCCGATCGGGTACGCCGCGAGATTGATGGTCGTGACTACCGCGTCGGTTTGGTCAGAGACGACCGTGACGTCGTCGGAGACGGCGTCGCTGACATACAGTTCACCGGTTCCCGAGTCATAGACCACATCCTCTGGTGAAGTTCCGACGGAGACGTGGGTCCCGACCGTGTTGGTCGTGTCGGAGATGACCGCCAGATCATCGTTGCCGTCGCGCACGACGAACAGTTCGCCCTTCGCCGAATCGTAAGCTACGCCGAGGGGCCAACTCGAAGTGCCAGTGGCGATGCTGCCCGTAACCTCGTTCGTGCTGTCCGAAATGATGCTAACGTTGCTCGACGCTGAATTGGCCACGAAGATCTCTCCCTTTGCACTATCAAACGCGATTCCCCCGGGATTCGATCCGACCGGAATCGTCGCAACAACCCCGAGGGAGTGCTCGGAAATCACGCTGACGGTGTCCGAGCCGGCGTTCGCTACAAACACTTCCCCCTTTGATGAGTCGACGGCGAGGGAGGATGGATCATACCCAACCTGAACCGTGGCACGAACCCGATCTGTCGTCCCGTTTACGACTGTTACGTTGCTCGAATACTGGTTCGCCACAAACAGTTCTTGAGTTGCAATGTCGTAGGTGACCGCGACCGGCGCGGTTCCCACCACAAT
The DNA here is from genome assembly GCA_022750355.1 of Thermoplasmata archaeon. GTDB lineage: Archaea > Thermoplasmatota > Thermoplasmata > Lutacidiplasmatales > UBA184 > Lutacidiplasma. The sequence goes on along the minus strand of JAKIVW010000063.1, from coordinate 7,679 downwards.
GCTTTGGAGGACCAAGTGGGTCGAGTCTGAAATTGCGGTTACATTGCTCGATGCCGCGTTCGCGACGTAGATCGTTCCGTTGAGCGGGTCGAACGCCACCGCGTGGGGGCTGAAACCGACGGGCACCGTCGCGGTCACCGAGTCGGTCCCCCCCGCGATAACACTGATGTTCGCCGAACCCTGGTTCGCAACATAGATCTCACCCGTGTCGCTGTCGTAAGCGAGGGCGTACGGCCCACTTCCGACAGACACGTTGGCGACCGTCTTGTCGCTCGAGTCCGAGATGACGGTCACGTTCCCCGAACCGGAATTGGCGACATAGATCTGACCCGTCGAGTTATCGTACGTCACCCCGATCGGTTCACTTCCAGTCGGAAGGTAGGCCCCCACCTGGAGATTCGTCGCGGAGAGCACAAAGAGGGTGAAGTTGTCCGGACTCGTGACGAAGAATTGGGAAGTCCCATTATCGTAAACTATCCCGTTGGGAAAGATGCCCCCCGCGACCGACGTGAACGCGGTGTCGTTCTGGACAGAGATGACGGTCACGTTGTCGGAGAATGTATTCGTTACGCAAAGATCCCCCGTGACCGGGTCGAAGGCCAACGCAGAGGGGTCGTTCCCGACCCCGATGGTGGCCACGACTTCGTCCGTCGAGTCGGAGATCACGCTGACTGACTGTCCACCAGTGTCTGCAATGAATATCTGCCCCTTGGAAGGAACGTAGAGAGCCGCCCCCGGGCTGGCGCCGACCGGAATGTTCGCCACGACCTGTTCGGTCGATGCGGAAATCACGCTGACGAGGTCCGTTCCCGCTTCTGCGACGAATAATTCTCCCCGAGCCGTGTCGAATGCCGCCCCTTCGGGACCCAAGCCGTTCTCGGACAGCACGTTTCCCGGAGATAGGGTGTTGTTGTACAAGGTTAGGGTGCTCGCGACGGTCAAACCTCCGGATTGGGGAGGGGTCTGAAAACTGTCTTGGCCGAAGGTCCGAGACGGCCCCCCGGTCCTCGGATCGTTAGTTAAGGGGCGGGTCGAATGGACGCCCCCGGGAAGGTGAACATCGGAGAGTTGGGAGCCGGACCGGGAATCCGCGGGACTCGCCATGATGCCGGACGTCGCCACGGCAAGGAGGAGAACGATCACGAACGCAACTGAAAGCCGTCCACCGATGAGAGTGTGCACCAGGTTCGCCACGGGATGCCGGCGCAATGCCATGCTCCGGGGAGCGAACATCCGTTAACTAGGTGGCGCCAGGTCTTGGGTGGACGGCGACACGATGGGTTCCGCCCATGCGGCCCCCCAAACATCCGTCGGGGACGACATGTTCCCTCTACCTAGAAGTGCCCTTTGGACAGCATGAGAGCGAATAGAGCTGTCGGACTCGATGTATGCCGAAGGTTTTTCGTGGCCCCGGCCGTGGATTGGCGGGGTTACCCCGTGCATCAGGTCAACTTCGGGCCTACGGGAGAGAATACCATGTGGCATCAATCAGAATCATACGAACTCCGCGACTGGGGTTTGGTACGTTGTGGACTTCTTCGAAGGCATGCGGTGGGGGCTGCCGCGCCCTTCATGAGGGACGCGCGCGGCCGATGAAGGTGACCGCAATCAGCGCGGGACGAGGACCTGACCGCGATGACCGAGCGTAGCCGCGCGGGTAGCCGGACCCCCGACCTTAGTTGCAACCCGAGAACCGCGGCGTCCGCGCGGATTAGAGTTGGCACCCAGTACTGCACCAATACCGCGCGGAAGCGCCGACCAGGTCGATGCAATGGCCGCACTACACGCCGAGAATCAGATGCCGACGGCATCTCGGGAGGAGGCCGCACGGTACCTGAGCGAGAAGCTGCCCACCATGCTACCCGTGCTGAATTCACTACCGTTCTGGGAAGGAGCTCGGCAAGCGGCTCATTACTCGGGGCCCGACTCTCTAGGGCAACCCGTTAGGGCCGCGACAAAGGCGCAGTACGAGACTCTCCGGCCAATCGTCGGTCGTCGAGTAGGGGCCCTCGGTGAGTGGGTTGAAGCTCCGCTCCCGGCCGACGTCATTGCCGAAATACGGAAGCTGATGCGTCAGAACCGACTTCTGCAGAAGGGCTCCAAGCACTCGCGGAAAGGTCGTGCGGGCCGCCCAAAGAGCCCGTAGGCGAGTAGTCTCCCGAACTGAGTATGCTAACGGCGGGAACATCTCCGCTTCCAAGAGAAGGGCGGCCCCGGGTCGCCCCGGGGCCGGAAGGGGTTAGCTCCGTTCGGTGGAGGGCCGAGCGACCACTGATAACGCGGTTGCGGAGCCTGGCGTACGTTCGACCTCGAGGCCGGAAGCCACCTTTCAGCGCTTGACGGGTGGTGCATAGCGACCAACCCTGCGGACGATTTCGATCAGCGTCGGATAGTCGGACCATCTCCAGATCTGGAAGCCGCATCGCGAGATGTCCCTCTGATAGGTGGTCCGGTATCCCTTCTCGGTGAATTCGAACAGTCCGGTCTCCGGGTCCCAATCCCCCACTCCATCCTGCGGGAACACGTGGACGGTATCCGGGGTGACCGGAGGGGTCCCGGCTCGTTCTACCAGTAGAGGGAACTCCCAGAGCAACCCCGCCGGGTTCGCGCCGCGCGGCCAGAATGCGAAGAATCGGCCGACCGGGAGCTTTTCCAGGAGTTCGAGGAAGAACCCGGTCTCTAGGGGGGAGGTACGTCGCTGGGCCTCGGCTTCCATGATCGTCGCGGGCTGGTGCTCCTTGCGGAGGGCGTCGGCCAGACAGGCCCGCATGTCCACGGGCCATGGGACTGGATCCCCTCGCCGATGCCACCACTTTGGGAGGCTGGCCTCAATCTCGGGCGAAATTCTAGCCCGATAGCGGCTCCGCCACTTGGTAGGACCGATGACCAGTATGACCGGGACGACCTTCACGCCGGCAGCCATCGGTCCACCGTGGCTGCGGGCAGTGTCTTCTCATGTCGGCGAACCCGGGATCGGATGTCGGACGCGACCTCCTCCGCGAGCTGGAAGACTTCCTGACCGCTCCGGGTGACCCGAAGCTCGATCGGGAGGGCCACTCCGCGCCCCACTCGGCGCGGCTTCGAACCAGGCGGAACCATGAGGCTCACCAGACCGAGGCCGTTGAGGTGGTCGACCGCTTCCTTGAGGGTCTGAGGGTGCAGCCCCAGGGTGTGCCGAACCTCTCGGGGGGGCCGCGCTTTACCATCGTTCAGGAATTCAAGAATGGCGAAACCAGCCTTGTTTCGCAGGAGGTATCCCAGTGGGTCCTTCTCGAGCTGCATGCTCTTTCCACTTCCTTCAACTATCATGAAGGAAGTGGGAGTATATGAACTGATGGCGAGGGGGTCTTTCCATACAAACTCTCCCAGCCTCGCAGGCGATGCCTGAGGTTTGGAAGGGATGGCCCCGGGTCGCCCCGGGGCCGGAATGGGTTTGGCTGTCTGGTCCAGGTCGTCTTCGGTGGAGGACCGAGCGACCGTGGCATACGTGGTTGTAGCGAGCCAGGCGAACGAGCGTTCGAGGGCATCCAACGGGGGGTCTTCCGGGTCCCAGATCGGGTAGGGGGCTTCCGAACGGCATTTTCTCTGACGGTCCGGCTAATAACCGGTAGGTCGTCAATTCAAATCCGACTGAACCGACTTAGAGATCCAATCAAACCCACCCGCCCTAGACCCACTAATGCCGTGCTGCGATCCACCGACGCGTTCGAACGCTGGTGTATGAACGTTCACGTCGGGTCTCCGCATTAGGTGAGGCTTCCCGAACTGACTATCAGCCCTTGGATAAGGGACTAAACCAAGCGAGGGTACCACCCACATCGTTTGTTCTTTGCTTCACTCTCAGGGCAGCATTATCGGGCAGGGTTACTTACCCGGGCCATGCCTTGGGGCTTTGGGAGAGACAAGTCCTCCGCTCCCTCCGGCGCTGAACCCCAAGCAGTACCTCCCGCATCCGGAGCGATGTCACACCGACAATGGCTCCCGAGCTCAATCGGATCCCCTCATCGGTACGGGCGAGGGTAGAGTCGGTCTACACGATTGTCGGTGAGGGGTGTGTTTTGGCGTGCCGGATCGAGGAAGGGACGGTGCGGCCACCAGTAAAGCTTCGCTGGGAGAGAGTAGGTTCCAGCCCGGGGACAGGAGTAATCGTTGAAGTGGTCAAGACCACCGCTCACCGAAAGGTTGTGGCCGAAGTCTCGGCCGGAACGCTCGTAGGACTGACGATCCGCGGGCTCGTGGGGACCAACATCTTTGGGCGCCGATATGGGAGAGACTGGCCCGTCGCAAAAGACGACCTCCTCGTTTCGCCTTAACTCGGGCAGTCGTCCCACGGCAGTCTTGGATCCAAACCCAAATTAAATTAAATTCGACCAGGCCCGCTAACCGTCCGAGTCCCGCAGTCTGTCCCGAAGCTACCCACAGCTGCTCTAAAGTTCGGGCCAGGTGGGAGCTGCACTCCTTCACCTGGACCGCACCGGCCTGCTGTCCGATTCGCGTGAATCGGAGGACGAGGACCGACCTGTTCGCTCCTCGATAAATTCGAATCCATGGGTGGGGTGTAGCTTCAGGACTGGGGAGAGTGACGCGGCCCAATCGGGATATCCCCATGGTAAACGGAGCCCCTTGCGGAAGAGTCAGGGAGCAGTGAGGACCCCCCTGGGCCGAACCAGCCGTTCCTATAGGATCCTTCCCGCGCGGATGACGGGCGTTCCATCGACGCTGATCTCCGACCCCGCAAGGACGACCGATCCAGTGTCGTTCGGGGATTTGCTCCCCGTGGTTTGGTAGGCGTTGGCGCCCACGACCAACTGGACACAGCCGCGTTCCATGGGCTCCCGGTACGGCACGTTCCTGATCTTGGGGTTCAGTCCGATAGACAGCAAGCCCGGGCGATCCTTCCCCGGCTTTCGTTGGGCGTAGCGCTTTGCGAACGCGGCTTCACCCTCCTCGAACGAGAATGAGGTCAGCTTCCCGTCGGAGAACTCGAACGTGCCGCCCGAGAACGTTTGCCAGGGGTACCATGTCTCGTCGTAGCTCCGGTGATTCGAAACGATCCTCCCCTCGGCCGTCCGGGCGTCCAGCGGGATTCGTAGCCTCCCCTCTGGGAAGTTCGCCAACATGTCGCCCCCGCCGTAGGCCTTGTCCTTAGGGTGGGGGTAGCCATCGTAGACCTTGGGGGGCCCCCCGGCCAAGGCCATCTCGAGGTCCGTCCCATTGTGGTGGGTGATCCGGACCTTCTTCGTCCCGGAGAATACCCGGGCGAGGCGCTGGCCGCTCCTGGCCATCTCCTTCGGGTCGGCGAGGCAGGCCCCTAAGACCCCGTTCATCCATCGCTCCTTGCTGACAGCCCATTGACGGGCACGGGTTTCGGTTACCCACCCCACATCCATCCGTCCTCCACGCAACCCGGTCGATCGGGCCATCTTGTACCACCGATCGACCCAGCCCGTGGCCCACTTGTCCAAGGTTTTCTCGGGGGTCTTCTCCACCCGGGCCGAGTCCTCCGGGCCCCAGAACTGCACGAAGACGTCCGCTGCCTTGAGAGCGGCCCATTCCGGATCGGACAAGCCGCCGAGGAGTTTGGCCTGCTTGCGTTCCACCGCTCGCCACCAAGCGTCGTCGTCCTCGTAGGCCAGGAACGCACTCGCGCCGACCTGGCGGACCTCGTCCACTATGGCCGACGACATCGAGAGCGTGTGGGTCCACGCCTCGACGATGACGTTCTCGCCGGGCTTGACGCGGAGGTAATTCGTGACCAGGTTGCGGGCCGCAGCGCGTTCGAGGTTCGAGGGGCTCACGCTCATGGCAGCGCTCGCGAACGAGGACTCTTATTTGAAACGTACAGCCGGCTGGTCCGCAAAGTCAGGTTGCACTTCCCAACTCAACCAGCAGGGTGAGGAGAAACCCCGGTGTAGGATGCCGATAATTGAGAGCGTACAGTTCTCAATCCCGCGCTTTGACGGCGATTAGAGTTGGGCGTTGCCGCGCACCTTGACAATGGACCCACTAGGAGGAGATTGGCAGCTATTGCGAACAGCCGCATGGGCCACCAATCCCGGGGCCCGCTCTGAGAGGCCCCTGCTACGGGGTCTGCCACTCGGGGTAGGCGGCCACAGTTCGAAAGCCCATCTGGGTGTACACGGGTCGCCCGAGCTCGGTCGCCTGCAGATAGCCCACTCGGCAACCTTCCCTACGTGCATCAACCGACGCCTGCCAAGTGAGGGCGCTTCCGAACCCATTGCCTCTCGATTCAGGAAGGGTGCTAACAAAGAACACGCTGCCGATCCCACGGTATGAAAGTCCAACACTCGTGGCAACGGGCACTCCCTCCACGAACCCCACGTACCCCCGAAAGACCGTGGCCAGACGAAAAGGAAACTGGGCCTCAGTGTCGTCCGGGGCCTCGCCTCCGAAGCCTACCAGCCCCACCTTGACCATCTTCACCCACAAGTCGAGACTCGTCGCCCGTCGAATTCTAAGTTTCGCGGGTAGAGCGGGGGGACGGGCCGGTATCCGGCCAAGGATCATGCCCGGCGCTACCTTCCCCGGTCGGAGGCCCGCTGAAAGAGCAGCCGCCCCTACGACGGACTCGGTGCCCGGGAGGGCCACGACCCGCCAAGCGGAGACTCCCGCGCGGGCCATAAAGGATGCCGAGCGTTCAATGACCCCAGCCGCGTCGAGCGCGGGTTGCGAAATGAAGACAGTGTTGAATTCTCGGAGAGGAAGCCCACCCGCGACCTTGACAACTCCCGGCTCCTCTTCGATATGGCCATCTGGAAGAATTCGTGCGAATCCTCGTTGTGACTCAAAGATGCTCTCGTGACACCGTTGCATCAGTTCGGGAACAATGTCATCCGACAGCGATCGGCCGAGTCCGGGGCGGGATGTCACCGTTGGGTCCCCAGGGAGCCGGGATAAAGACCATTTCGTCGACGTCTCGAAAGGCAAATCGAGAAAGAAGTGCGCGAGAAGTCACCGCATTCGACGGGAGGGTGGCCCAATTAGGACGGACCGGTTTTGGCCAGGGTTGGACCAACTACACCGGAGGGTAGGGCTGTCCCGGCCCGGAACCGGTCGAGAGTCCAGGTTGCCATGCAACTGCGAGGAACCCCCCAACTACGCCGAGCAAGGGTCCAAGAAAGAAGGGGACGGAGCCACCTCCTACAATCAACAGGGCGGGGAGTCCGATTGCGGCCCCCGAAACTGCTACTCCTCCGATGAGGACGTGGTGCTGTGACCATCGAGACAGAGCCGCCCCGCAAGCAAACATCACCACTCCGCCAGCAATGCCGATCGCACCCACCGCGACAACGGAGTGACAGAGGGCGGGATTGACCGGCCCGGGTCCGTTGGAAATACAACTGAGGCCGCCGAGAACATAGGCGGCTCCCTGAAGTATCGTGAAGACTCCTCCAATGATGCAGAGGAGCAATGCGGTGTCGGGCCTCCGACTCGACGCCATCGGCTCAACGTAGCGGTAGAAACCGACGTTATTTCCCGCCTCCCCGAATCCCACTCATTCCGGAAAGGGGAGCTTGCCCTGCCCCATCAGGTGACCGGAGCGTCGACCCAGCCGGTGAATCCCCCACCCACGGCCTCACAGACCAAACGGTCGCCCTGGTGAGAGTAGGGAAGTCCTCCGGCCGGGATCGCTTGAAGGATCAGGGATTCACCGGCGC
>JAKIVW010000062.1 GCA_022750355.1 Thermoplasmata archaeon | reverse complement strand
CCCGAGGTCGCCCGGGACCCCGACCACCTCATCGTCTACGGGGGGCGTGGAAAAGCCGCGCGCGACTGGGGGGCCTTTGACCGCATCGTTGCCTCCCTCCGGACCCTCGGCCCGGGCGAAACCCTCCTGATCCAATCCGGAAAACCTGTGGGGATCTTCCCGACCCACGCGGAGGCACCGCGCGTGTTGATCGCGAACGCACTCTTGGTTCCCCGATGGGCCACGGACGACGTATTCTGGGACTTGGAGGCCCGAGGTCTGACGATGTACGGTCAGATGACGGCCGGGAGCTGGATCTACATCGGAACGCAGGGAATCCTGCAGGGAACATACGAGACCCTGGCGTCCCTCGCCCGTCTGGAGTTCCACTCCAATGATTTGGCCGGCCGCTGGATGCTCTCTTCGGGTCTCGGGGAGATGGGAGGCGCTCAACCCCTCGCCGTCACCCTGCTCGGGGGGGTCGCCCTCATCATCGACGTCGACCCCCGTGCCCTGGCGCGTCGCAAAGCGTATCGATATCTCGACGCCGAGGCCGCGGATCTTGATTCGGCGCTGACGCAAGTCCGAGATGCCGTCGCCGCACGTCGGTCCCTCTCGGTCGGACTCTGCGCCAACGCCGCCGACGTCTATTCCGAATTGGTGAACCGAAAGATCGTTCCGGATATCGTCAGCGATCAGACAGCGACGCACGACCTCTCGGTGGGCTACATCCCTCAAGGGATGTCGGTCGAGCGCGCCGCCGTCGAACGGGCTCGAGACCTCCCCGGCTATCTCGCTCGGGTTCTCTCGTCCATCGCCGTGGAGGCGCGCGCCATCCTGGCGCTCCAACGGGCCGGAGCTTGCGCGTTCGACTACGGGAACAATTTCCGTACTCAGGCCCGGGACGCCGGTGTGCCCGACGCGTTCGAAATCCCGGGATACGTCCCCCGCTACATTCGCCCGCTGTTCGCGGTGGGCAGCGGTCCCTTCCGATGGGTGGCCCTCGGAGGGGATCCGGAGGATATTCGGCGGATCGACCGAATGATCCTCTCCGAATACTCGGAGAATGCGCCGTTGTGCCGATGGATACGGTTGGCGGGCGAGCGGGTGGCTTTCCAGGGACTGCCCGCGCGCATCTGTTACATGGGGTACGGAGAGCGGGAGCGGTTCGGGCATCTGGTCAACGACCTCGTCCACGATGGCACCCTCACCGCACCCGTGGCGATCGGACGCGACCACCACGACACCGGTAGCGTGGCGAGCCCGTTCCGAGAGACCGAGGGGATGCGGGACGGCTCTGACGCGATCGCCGACTGGCCGATCCTCAACGCTCTCCTCAACGTCGCGAGCGGAGCCACGTGGGTGTCGGTCCACCACGGAGGGGGGGTCGGGATCGGGAACTCCATTCACGCGGGTCTCGTGGTCGTGGCGGACGGGACCGCCGATGCCGACCGACGGATCGGTCGCGTCCTCCACAACGACCCGGGCATCGGAGTGGCTCGGCACGCGGACGCGGGCTACCCAGAGTCGATCGCGATGGTCGCGGGCGCCCGGTTCCGCGTCCCCGGGCTCGACGGTCCGTCGGGCAAAGAGCCATAGCGAACGCCCGAGTGGGCAGGACATGACTCCTTCGGTGACCGAGGCCCAAGCCGATCGACTCGCCCGGAATGTCCTGCTCTCCCGCCTGGATCTGAAACCGAAGGAAAAGGTGATCATCGAAACGTACCCGTCTTCTCTTGTCTGGGCGAACGGGTTCGTACGCGAGGCACGACGACGGGGGGCTTCCCCCATCCTTCACTACGAGGACGAGAGCTCCTACTGGACGGCCATCGAGGAGGGCCAGGCCGGTCTCATCGGAGCCCCGGCGGACCACGAGATGGCCGCGCTCGCGGAGGCGGACGTCTACATTTACTTCTGGGGACCGGAGAACCTGGCGCGCCGCTGGAAATTGAACGAGAAGACGCAGGAGCAGGCGACCGCGTTCAATTCCCGATGGTACGAGGTCGCAAGAAAGAACGGGGTCCGCGGAGCCCGCATGGGGATCGCGCGGGCGACGCCGGAGAACGCGAAGGCGTTCGGGGTCTCGTATCCCGCCTGGTGGGCCGAGCTGTTCGCCGCGTCCACCCAGGACATCCGACCGCTCGTCCGGCAGGCCGAGCGGCTGCGGAAGGTGCTCGAGAAGGGCGGAGCCGCCCGGCTCACCCACCCGAACGGTACCGACCTGAACTTTGCCCTGGCCGAGCGCACGATGCGCGAAGGTCTCGGGCGCGTCACTCCGGCCGAGATGAAAACTGCGTTCGGGATGATGGCCTCCGTCCCGGAAGCGCTCGTCTACATCTCGATCGACGAGTCGACGGCGGACGGGACGATCGTGGCGAATCGACCCACCCGGCAGGGCGCGTCGCCCCGCGAGGGCGGCCGATGGACCATGACGGATGGGCACCTCACCGAATACCACTACAAGACCGGTGGCAAGGAGTTCCGAGCGGCGTACTCCGACGCACCGAAGGGTCGCGACCGTCCCGCGCTTCTCGAGATCGGCCTGGACCCCTCGGTCCGGGTGAGTCCGATGCTGGAGGAGAGCGAAGCGGGTGCCGTCTCGTTCGGTGTCGGCGGCAATACGGCGTATGGAGGCAAGACCCGGGTCCCCTTCCTCGACTGGCTAACGGTGGGGGGAGCGGAGCTCTCCGTCAACGGCCGCACGATCGTCCGCCGCGGACGGGTCGTCTGAGCCCATCGACCCGGCCCCGGGCGACAGTATAGCACGCCGTCCAAGGTTTCCGGCCGGCGCTGGAACGGACCCTTATGTCGGGGGAACCCGCCTTTCCCCCCCGACGGAGGAGCCCGTCCAGGAAAATGACGCACGAACACAAGTCGCGGCGCGGCGGAATGAAAGGGTGGCTATTGGTGACCGGGATCGCGATCCTGTTCTCACTGGCCCTGGCCCCGGCCTTGACGGGGGCGGCCAGCGCCGCCTCCCCGTCGGTGGTCCCGGCCACGACGCAGTGGGCCTACGGCGGGCAGGGCAATTCGACCGGGAACCTGCAGGTCGACGCCAGCACGATCACGTGGAACGCGAGCTTCGGCTGGACCGTGATCTTCACGGCGACCAATACGAGCAACTCCACCGTGCAGCTCGAGGAACAGCGGACGGTCGGGATCGACCTGACGACGACCTTGAGCGCCCCCAACATCAGTGCGTCGTACACGCTCCACGGAACCGAATCCGACCTCGCGTTCGTCAACCTCACGGACGCGGCGACGGTCTACGTGAACGGCACCCCCGTCCCCGCGGTCGGGATCGACAATGAGTCGCTCCACGTCGCGGCGGCAGTCGACCAAGCCGTCCAGGTCACCCTCCACGGCCACAACCACGGCGGATGGCTGAACGTCTCGGGATCGGCCCAAGGGGTGGTTTCGTTCACCCCGGCCCTCGGACTCGTCCCCCTGAACCTCTCGGGCGTGGACATGTGGAACTCGAGCGCCACCTCTTCCCCGGCGGCGAGCTGGAACATCAATTACGCCTGGGCCGACCTCGGCTGGAACGGCACGACCCGGTCCGGCAGCGGTGCAGTGAACGGAAGCTGGAACGCGACGGGACCCGTGAGCCTCATCGGGCTCAAGGTCGCCGTGTCCCACCCGTTCAACGACCATAAGGTTCGGACCGCGGTCATCCTCCTCGTCCAGGGCCCGGTCGACGCCTACGACGGGTATCTGCTCGTCCCCCACGACTTCGACCTGTTCGGGGGCGCGGCCCATCCGTTCGATTCGGTCTCCCTCGGATCCGCAACCATCGGTTCCGGCCACGGAGAGACGTTGTACCTGAGCCCCGGCGCCCGAGGACCCCTCGTGAGCGACGCGGACAGCAGCTACGGGGCCACACCCGGGGCTGCGAGCACTCTCGCGCAACCGACCTCCGGCCCTTCCCCGGCGGCCAACTCGGCCCCGGGCGGGGCGGTCCCCGGACAGCCGATGACCGTCGCCGCCGCCCAGGCGGAATCGGCGTGCCTGACGAACGGCTGCCCGGGTACGGCATCCGCGGTCTCGAGCACTCTGCTCGGAATCGCGGTGATCGCGCTCGCGGTCGTCGCCGTCGTCGGAACGGTCGCAGTGATCGAGTGGCGTTCCTACGCCCGGCGCCGGACTCAGAAGGGTCTGGTCGGAGGATATGGCGAGAGCTGGACGAACGGCGTTCCCCCCGCCGCCGCCCAGCCACCCTCGCCCCCCACCAACACGGGCCAGGGTCCCCAGGGCCCCCGAATGCGGCCCTAGCACCTACGGCACGCCGTGGCGGGCCCCCCCGGGGCCCGCCTAACCCCTTCCCCCTCTTTTCTCCCCTAATCCGGTGGTTCGGGATCTCGAGTTCCGGTGCGGTGGGCTTCCGCCTTCGCCAGAACGTCTCGATCGGTGCCGAACGGAACCATCTTCACGGCTTCGGACCACGAGACCCACATCGCTCGGTCAAAGATCGGTTCGGGGCGCGCGTCGGTCTCGTCCGTGGTCGCGAGGAAGTAGACGCTGGTCTTGTGAACGTTGACTTCCCGCGAGGCGCTGTAGAATCGGTAACTGACCTCCGCGACCTCCGGACCGAGCTCGACCGCTCGGAAGCCGGTCTCTTCGAGGACCTCCCGCAGGGCGGCCTGCCCGAGTGACTCGCCCGAGTCGACGTGGCCCTTGGGGAACCCCCATCGGTCCTCATCCCGGTAGTGGAGGAGGAGCAACTTGCGGGTCGATCGGTGGAAGAGGACCGCGCCCGCGGCGAGTTCCGGAACGATCGGGCGGTCCGACCGGTATTCTCGTTTCCGTCCCGGCATATCGAGCCGACCGATGCGCGGGCTATCAAGCCTTGGACCCGGGCCGCGCCCCCGGCCGAATGTTTATGGACCCGCGCGTCTCCGAGCGCCCATGGACGGAGGAGCGGAGGAGTATCACGACCTCGTTTCGCTCGTCCGGGCAAAGGCGGAGAAGAACGGAGCGAAGGTCGCCCTGCGTTTTGCCGGACGCGACCTCTCCTACCTCGAGCTCGACCGCGAGAGCGACCGGATCGCGAACGGTCTCGCCGCGACCGGCATCGGCCCCGGCGACCGGGTCGGGGCCCTCCTCCTGAACACCCCGGAGTTCCCGCTGCTTTGGTTTGGGCTCGCCAAGCGACGGGCCGTCCTCGTTCCGCTCAACACGGCTCTCAAAGGGGAGATCCTCCGGTACGAACTTGCCGACTGCTCGCCCCGGGCTCTGGTCATCGACCAGCGGTTGTGGGAGCCTTACGCCCCATTGCGAGAAGGACTCGCCATCCCGCAGGAGTGGGTGGTACCGGACCCCTCGGCCGCTCTTGTGGCCTGGCCGTCGGGGACGACCTCGTTCGCCTCGCTGCCCTCGAGCGGGAGTGCGGACGCACTCCCCGCACCGCTCCCCTCCGACCCCGCTTCGATCATGTACACGAGCGGAACGACCGGACCGCCGAAGGGGGCGATCATCCCGCACGAGAAGACCCTCCGGACGCCGCTCGAGATCGGACGCCGAAGTCGGATCACTTCCGACTCGGTCCTGTTCACCGCGCTCCCCCTCTTCCACTGTAACGCCCAGGAGATGACCGCGCTGACCGCCCTGACGTACGACGTATCCGCTGCGTTCGACGACCGATTCCATGCTTCGAGTTTCTGGGAAACCGCGGCGACGATGGGCGCGACCCACATTTCGCTGCTGATCTCCATGATCAACGTCCTGTTCAAGCAACCCGAGCGACCGACCGACCTTTCTCATCAGGTTCGAACGGCGCTCACCGCGGGAACGACGAAGGCGGTATGGCCGGAGTTCGAGCGTCGATTCGGGCTCTCCATCATCGAACTGTACGGGATGACCGAGTGCGGGTGCACCACTCTCATGAACCCGCCGGATGCGATCCGGGTCGGCTCGGTCGGCACTCCCTTGGGATTCGTGGAGGCCGAGGTGGTCGACGACGACGACCGGCCGGTCGGGGTCGGGATCCGGGGAGAATTGGTGGTTCGGCCCCGCGTACCGTATTCGATGTTCCTCGGGTATCTCGGGAAGCCGGAGCAGACGATCGAATCCTGGCGGAACCTCTGGTTCCACACCGGCGATTACGTCACCAAGGACTCGGACGGGTACTACTACTTCGTCGACCGCAAGAAGGACGTGATCCGGCGGCGCGGGGAGAATCTGGCCCCCTACGACGTGGAATCCGCCCTCAATCGCCACCCCCTCGTCTTCGAGTCGGTCGTGGTCGGGGTGCCCAGCCCGCTCGGCGAGGAGGATGTGAAGGCGTTCGTTCAACTGAAGCCCGGAGAGCGGCTCGAGGCCCGAGCGCTTTTCGAGTTTTGCGCCGCCGAGCTCCCGTTCTTCATGGTGCCCCGATTCATCGAATTCATCGAGGAGATCCCGAAAACGGCGAACCAAAAATCCCAGCGGTATCTCCTGCGGGGTCGGAAGGGAGGGGTCGAATACGACCGGGAAGCCCTCGGCATCACGATCCGCCGCCCGTAGGACCCGCGCCCCGGGACGGCCGGGAGTCGTGCTCGACACGAATATCCTCTTCCTCGTGGTGCGCGCCGGGTTTCCCCTCGAAGAGGAGGTCGACCGCCTGCTGCCCGGAGCCCGTCTGATGCTGCCCGAGTCGGTGGCGTCCGAACTCGATGGACTCGCGAGGTCGCTGACACCGGGGGCGATGGCCGCCCAAGCGCTGGCGGGCCGGTACGAACGGGTTCCGACCCAGGCTCGCGGGGACGACGGGGTCATCGAAGCCGCGCTCGCATGCAGGGCGTCGGTGGTCACGGCCGATCGGGAGCTCCGCCGCCGGCTCGCCGTTCGAGGGATCACGGCCCTCGTACCGCGCGACCGGCATCGACTCGAAATCGCTCCGGGCCGGCCCCCGACCTCCTCCCGGGCCCGACGCTCCGAACGGTCGATGCCACCGGGCGGGAACGGTTAAGAAGCGAGTCCGAATCGCATCGGAGCCCGTCCATAAAAATGCGCGATGACGACAAGATGCTGGACCTGCCGCCCGAGTTCGGGAGTGGCGTCATCGGCGTGTGCGACATCTGCGGCACGCGTCAAGCGGTGGTCGTGCTCTCCAAGGAGCGGTTCAAGCTGTGCGTCGTCGATTTCCTGAACAAGACCTGGCTCAAGACCACTCAGAAACCCGGCGCTCCGCTCCCCTTGTATCGGAGCGAGCGGGTCTGGTACCCCTCCGATTCGGCGAAGGAGGGTCGGGCCCCCGGCATCCTCCTGATCCCGACGAAAGCGGTGCGGCATCCGGGGATCTTGATCACCCCCGACGTGTACGGGATCACCACGACCCTGCTCGACGGCGCCATCCGTTTCGCCCGGGAAGGATTCGAGGTCCTTTTGCCGGATGTATCGAAGACCGATGCCATCGGTCCGGGGCACCATATCGCGATGCGCGCCGGCGTGCGGGTGCGGGGTGGGATCGGAACTTCCGGTCGGAAGGTTCGATCGTTCACTTCGCTCTTCGAGGAGGCGCTCGCTTACCTTCGGGCCCGTGACCTGGTCGACCCGAACAAGACCGCGGTCTTTGGCGTCTCGTATGGAGCCAGCCTTGCCCTGAGCGTAGCGGCCCGGGACACTCGGCTCGGCGCCGTCGTCCTCGCCTACCCCATGCCGGTCCAACCCGTCGAACTTTCCCGCCTCGTCACCGCGCCGCTCCTCTATATCGGCGGGACCTCGGACCGTTGGTCGGCCCGGGCCCGACACCAACTCGATGCCGCGCGGGGCGAAGCGAAGTCGCCGTTCCAATTCGAGGACGTCACCGGCGCGAAGCACGGGTTCCTCTCCCGGGACCTTTCGGCGTACGACCTCGCCCAGGCGGAGCACGCCTGGACCCAGATCGTCGCGTTCCTCAAGCGGCAGCTCCTGCCGCCCCCACCGAAACCCCCCGCGGCCCCGCCCCCGAAGGCCGTCCAAGCCGCCACGACCGTCGATGCCAAGCCGTCTGCCGTGCCCAACGCGGCCGTGACGGCGGGTCCCGTCAAACCGGCACCGGCGGCCTGAGAAGTTCCTGACCCCGGCGCGGGCGGAATCTACGACGGTGCGAGAGCACCCGACGTTCTCCGCCAGGTCGACATTGGGATTGGTGGTATGAGCATCTCCGCGAAGATCGACGTCAACCAGGACGAGACCCGCTGTGGGGAACGGAGGCTCCCGAGCGACCCGGTGGGTCGAAAACGGCGCTTCGACCGGTGGTTCTCCGAGCTCGAAAGGTCCGCTCGGGGGCTCTGCAGGCTGGAGCCGGGGACCCGCCGAAGAAGGGGTGACGCGCGCTCTTAGGAGTATTCGTAGAATCCGCGGCCGGTTTTCCGGCCCAGGTGGCCCGCAGCTACGAGTCGGCGCAGCGAGGGAGCGGGCCGGTATTTGGGATCCCCCGTTTCGCGCTGAAGGGTCTCGGAGACCTCGAGCGCCACGTCCAGGCCGATCAGGTCCGCGAGTTCGAACGGACCCAGCGGCATTCCGGCCCCGGATTTCATGGCGAGGTCGATGTCTCGGGCGGAAGCGATCCCCTCGTCCAGTGCGAACGCGGCTTCGTTCAGGACGGGGAGCAGGATCCGGTTCACGAGGAAGCCCGGCGATTCCCGTACTCGGATCGGCAGCATCGGGTAGCGGTGGTTCCGGAGGGTTTGGAGAAAGTCGATCGTATCGGAGATCACATCTTCGCGGGTGTCGACCCCACCCGAAACTTCGACCAGCGGGAGCGTGACGGGCGGATTGAAGAAGTGCGTGACGAGAGTTTGGCGCACGTGCTTCAGACCCCGGGCGAGACGCGTGATGGAGAGCGAGGAGGTGTTCGAGCCGATGACCGTGTGTTCGGGCAGGACCCCATCCAACGCTTCGAGGACGGCCCGCTTGACCTCGGTGCGCTCAAAGACAGCCTCGACGACGAAGTCGACATCGCCGAACGACGTGTAGTCGGTCGTTCCCCGCACCCGGCCGATCACTTCGTCCCCTCGGGCCCGGGTGACCTTGGGGGCGAGTTTTGCCCGAAGTCGATCTTGCTGCTCCCCCGTGAGCTCGATCCCCAGGAGGCCGATCCGCTCGACCTCCTTGTCAGCGCGTTGAGCCTGGAAATCCACGAGCTCCTCCACAAAACCCCGGACTTTGGAGAGTCCCTGCTCCACGTGGGCCGTGTCCACGTCCTTCAGAACGACTTCAATGCCGTTGAGGGCGAGGAGCTCCGCGATGGCGGCTCCCATCGTCCCGGCTCCGACCACCCCCGCCTTGGTGACGCGCATATGCCACTCGGTTCCCTGACTTAGGACGTCCTACATAACCCGGGCGGGGGCGAGGGACGTTTACCGGGGGGCGGCCGTCGGTGCGACCGCAGGCTTCGGGGTAGCCGAGGTCGTCGCGGCGAGCCGGGGCGCGACCGTCGGGCGGTTCGACGCGACTCGAGCCATCGGCAGGCGCATCCCCCTCGGCGGGTCCCGGGCGATCCCGAGCTTCTCACTCAGAAAGTGTCGGACATCGTACAGATACAGGTTTCCGTAGGGACAGTCGCCGGCACAGGAGCCCACCCCGCAGCACTTCGAGCTCCGATAGGAGCCTTTGGTCCGGAAGAATCCCACCATATCGACGAGCCCGACCGGGCACGCCTTGGCGCACTCCATGGTCGTGCACGCCTTGCACACCGCCTTGTCTCGAACCTTCAGCTTGAAAAATCCCAGGCGGGAGAAGGCGGCGCTGATCTGACCGGTGTAGCACCAGCCCATGGTGACGCAGTTGTAGTTCCCGGTGTATGGTATCGTGACGAACATCACATACCAGAGAACGCTGAAGGAGAACACGAACAGGAAGACGCTCGGGTCCGCGCCACCGACCAGGATGTGGAGCCGACCTACC
>JAKIVW010000188.1 GCA_022750355.1 Thermoplasmata archaeon | reverse complement strand
TCTGCACCTCGATCTTCGGGTGCATGTTGATCTTCTGGCCGCCCTTCTTGATCTGTTGGGAGACCGTCCGGATCGAATCCTCGACCTCCTTCATACTCTTGGCACCGGTGCAGACGACCTTGCCCGACCGGAAGAGGAGGATCGCGGTCTTGGGGACCTTCAAGCGATAGATGAGCCCAGGGAACTGCTCCGGCTCATACTCCGCCCCATCGAGGCCGAGCGCGATCGATTGGAGGTCGAGTTCGTCCCCGAGCGAAGTCGAGGCCACCACATTCTCGATTCGAATCTTCGGCATAGCGATCTGGCCGCCCTACTTAAGGTCCCTTTAAAAACGTATGGGCGATCTGGACCGTGGACCGGATTCCGCTGTGCGTCGCCTCGGCCGAGGCGGCGGCTTGGGCCATAGTCTCCATCGGGGCAGTAACTGTGAAACGGCCCTATTCGGGTCCGCTTGCTCGGGACGGTGCGGATATGGTCAAGGTGAAGGACCCGGTCTGTGGGATGATGGTGGAGTCCGAGAAGGCACCGGCGAGCGGTGTCTACGACGGCCGGACGGTCTACTTCTGCAACCCGAGCTGTAAGACGACGTACGAGGCACGAATGCGGCCCACGGGAGGTCCCTGACCGGAGCACGACCGGGCTCCCAGACAACGCCCGAACGATCGCCCGTTTCCCCGGAACATGCGTCGGGAGTCGGACCCCTCGGGGGTGGGGCCGGCCCTCATCCCACGTCGGGGGCCAGTTAGGGGGACCGGTTCGGCGCCAGCCGCGCGACAGCGTCCGGCCCGAGGAATCGCCGGACCGCCGCATCGGGGTGTTGCAGCGCGGCGTTGGACTCGACGACCTCGACCACGGTCCCCTTCGAGTCGATGAAAAAGGAGATCCGACGGGCCCTCCCAGACGGACCTAGCACGCCGTACGACTCCGTGATCTTCTTCGAGACGTCCGCGATCAAGGGGAACGGCAGACCGCAGTTCGTCGCGAACTTCTGCTGGGCCGGGACCGGATCCGGGTAAAAGTACAGGACGACGGGGGCCCCCTGGAGCTCCTTGAGATGGATCGGTCCGGTCGACGAGTCGCAGTCGAAGTCCGGGGCGGCGGTGCCCGCAGCGATCATGGGTCGCCCATCGCGCGACCGTACATACCGTTCCCCGCACTCGCGACTCGACCCCCGAGGCCAAATCGAGAGGGTCGTGCACCAACGTGAGCGTCGATCGGACTGGCCCGTCGGGATCGGGCGTCGAGGTTACGCGGGAGATTCACGCGGTCTCCCGCCCGGGGGAGGCGGCGGAGGGGAGTCGTTCGACGATGTCTCCGATGACCCTCCGGGTGAAACCCCACACGATGTGAGAGCCCCAGACCGCCGCGTCGACCTCGCGTTCCCCGGTGTGCGTGCGCCTCGTTCGTCGTTCGGTCTGCCGTGATTGACGGAACGGGAACCAGAACACCTCGGCGACCTCCGTCGGGTCCGCGGGATGCGGTTCACGGCCACCCTCGAGGAACGGAGCGAGAAAGACCGCGACATCGAGGCGGAAGACCGGGGCGGAGTACGTGTCGAAGTACCGCGGCGTCTCGGCGAGGTCCGAGGACCGAAGTCCCACTTCCTCCGCGGCCTCCCGGAGGGCGACGCTCCGGAGCTCGGGATCGGTCGGTTCCCGGTGGCCGCCCGGGAAGCTCACCTGACCGCTGGCCGGGTCCCCCGCCCGTTCGGCGCGTTCGATCAGCAGCGTCTCGGGTCCGTGCGGCCCGTCGCGGATCACCACCAGTACGGCGGCTTCGGCCTCCAGTTCCGGGGACGGAGTGCCCGGCAAGGCGCGGATCCGGGCCGGCCAGTTCTCGAGGACGCCCCTCCGGGCGTCAAGATTGCCAGTCGTACGTGACCTTCTGCTGAACCGTGCGCTGGTCGGCTTGGTTCTCGGCCCGCGGAGCCGCGTTCCGCTCCAGGATCCGGATCCGATCGATCAGGTTCCGGACGTCGCTCTCGAGTCGGTCGATACGGGCCCTCAGTTCGGCGTTCGGGTCGCTCATGGCTTGGTTACGGGATGCCGGAACTCATAGAAAAGCCACCCCTCGGCTCAGGGAGGGGTTTTCGCGTCCACCTTCCGAAACCAGTCCCGGAGGATCGTCGCCACCTCGTCGGGCTTCTCGGTGGGTACGAGATGACCGGCGTAGGGCAAGAGGCGCATCTCGGCGCCCGGGATCGCCTGGCGCAGGATGCGGGAGTGCGACGGGTCCACGAGCCGATCGTCCATCCCCTGGACGACCAGGGTCGGGAGCGCGATGCGCCCGAGCAGTCGCCGTACGTCGAACGTCCGGAGCGAGTTCCCCCACTGTCCGGCCCCCCGCACGTCCCGGAGCTTCATGGTGGCGCAGAACTCGTCGTAGAAATCGAGGTGGCCTTCGAGCCAATCGGGGGAGTAGAGGTCCTT
>JAKIVW010000061.1 GCA_022750355.1 Thermoplasmata archaeon | reverse complement strand
GCCGCAAGGGTCTTCAGTGCCTGGAATGCCACGCGTTTGGCGTTCTGGAGTTTACCCTCAAACCCTTTCGATCGCTGGCCGAAGAAATCAGCGATTTCACCCGTCAACTCGACGAATAGCCCCGTCCCGATCACGACCTCCACGGACTCGGTCGACGTGTTGATGGCTGCGATGTCCCGCCATCCCGCCCCGACCCAGACGAGCCCGTCTTGGGCGTCGTACGCCAACCCGGTGAGGGGTGGCAGGCCGCCGCCCAGAGTGATCCAGTCTGTGATGGAATCGTTCGAACCGGCGATCACGGTGAGATTCTCCGAGGCGGAATTGGTGATGTACGCCGTGTCGGCCACCGTATCGATCGCGACATCGTACGGTCCCGAACCCACCGACACGTTGGTCTCGACGGCGGGGTCGGCCGCGGAAATGATCGTCACTTCCGAGCCACCGTAGTCTGCGACGAAAATCTGTCCGGAAATCGAATCGGCCGCCACACCGATAGGATTGGCCCCCACGGGCACCGAACCCACGACGGTGAGCAGGCTGCCCGAGATGATCGAGAGGTTGTTGGAGCCGTTGTTCGCCACGTAGACGTCCCCGGTGGTCGGGTCGAAACTGACCCCCATGGGATCGGAGCCGACGTCGATGGAGGCGACGGGGGCGGAGTCGTTGCCGGCCAGCACACTGACGTTGTTGGAGCCCGAATTGGTGACAAATATCTCGCCGGTCAGATTGTCGAAGGCGACCCCAAACGGGCCGCTACCAACGGAGACGACCTGGGTGACCGTGGGAATGTAGCCGGAAAAATTTCCGGGGATGATATCGACGCTGGAGGGCGCATCGGCCACGTAGAACTGGCGATGAATCGAATCGTAACCCAGCCACGAGGGATTGCTCACGTAGGACGCGGGATCGGATCGACTGAGGGGCGTTACTACGGCTTGGACGTGGGCGTGGTCGTGGTCCGCCCAAGCGAGCCAGGATCCGGATCGAGCGAGGTCCGACACCGGCGTTTCGCGGGAGTTCGGGTCGATGGAAGCGCGTGAGTTGGATGGGGTCAAGCCCCCGGTGGGGTGGGAGCCTTGGCCCGGCACCCCTAGAAGTAACCCAACCATAGTGGACAGAGTGACCATGGCCGCCACTCCCACCGCAAGCGCGACGTAGCTCCTTCGGCGTCGCCCCGTGGAGGCCCAGGAAGGGGGATTCAACGTCCGTGGACCGATCGTCAGCATGGCCGCCATCGGCATCTTGGACCAGCGCGCGGGTTATCAACTCTGGTCGGAGTTACGACGCACATACTCCTCCGATACGTCCAACTCGGCTCGACGGAGATTCCTACGGGTCGTGCCCGGGACGGGATGGCAAGTTTCCGAACACCCCTCCCTCACCGTGAGCGAACGTTGCGTTCCCCCCTGAACTCCCTCACCCCCGGGCGGCGAAGGGACGGTCAGAGTTCGACGATCTTCCGCGCGACCCCTAGAAATAGAACAAGAACGAGAGGACGGACACCGACACCAGTAGCGCGACGACGAGAACCAAGATTACCAGCCACGTCGAACCGTTGTCGCGCGGGTGCCGAAATCCGAGAATCGGTTCGGCGGGAAGAGGGGGGGCGGGCGCCGAGTGATTCTGGGGAGTGTTCGGGGAAGGAGGGTTTTCACTCCCGCATCGGATACACAACGAGCCACCCCCCGCGAGGACGCCATCGCAAGAGGTACAGCGCGGTGGTCCCATCGACGAACCTCGACAATGGAACCAGGTGCCTTCCCGAATATCAAACAGTCGACCGATCGACGTGGCACCTCTCTCGGCGCCGTTCCCCCCCCGAGGTCGGCGGACGAATCGGGTTCCTTTTCGAGCGCGGCGGACCGGCGAAAGCCGGAAGCACACGGTCGAGCGACGCGGAGTTGTCCTCGATCCCAGGGGCCCTCCACACTCAAGAACGCACTGGAAACGCTAGGCCGGTGGGAACCCCGGGTGGTGAGGATTCCAGGTTCGAATAGGCGCAAAACGCCCGCCGTACCCTTAGGAATCTTCCCCCATCGGCGAGGGCAATCCCACGGGGCTCCGGCGGTATAAGAGGGCCATTTGCCTGATAGTCACTGTTGACACCCCTCGAGGGGGCCCCTCCACCGTTCGAACCTTATCGGTCGAAGGTTGTCGAGCGGATTCCGAATCCGTCCCCGGCCGAGCGGGAATCCGCACTCGGAAGAGCGCACTTCAACCTCTTCCAACTCAAATCGGATGAGATTCGGGTCGATCTACTCACGGACTCCGGCACCGGAGCGATGAGCGACCGCCAGTGGGCGGCCCTCATGCTGGGGGATGAGTCCTACGCCGGGAGCCGGAATTTCGCCCACTTTGAATCGGTCGTCCAAGAACTCACCGGTTTCCCCCACATCCTACCCACGCACCAGGGCCGGGCGGCGGAAAATCTACTCTTTTCGACTCTCCTCCGTCCGGGTTCGGTCGTTCCGAACAACATGCACTTCGACACGACCCAGGCTCACGTCCTCCACAACGGAGGCCGGCCCGTGAACGTTGCGATCGCCGACGCATACGACCCCGAGAGTGAGATGCCGTTCAAGGGCAACGTGGACCTGGCGGCCCTGAAGGCCCTCCTCGACCTCGAGGGCAGGGATCGAATCCCCCTGGCCATGGTCACCATCACGAACAACACCGGAGGCGGTCAGCCGGTCTCCCTCGGAAACCTGCGGGAGGTATCGGGCCTGCTAAGGTCGAGGAACATCCCCCTCTACCTCGATATGTGCCGGTGGGCGGAGAACGCCTACTTCGTCCGTGAGCGCGAGCCCGGCATGGGGTCACGCACGATCCGGGAGATCGGGCGTGCCTTCTTTGACCTGGCCGATGGCGCGACCATGAGCGCGAAGAAGGACGGGCTCGTGAACATCGGGGGGTTCGTTGCGACGCGAGACCCCGCCGTCGCCGCGCGACTGAACGAGGCCCAGATTCTCTTCGAAGGGTTCACCACCTACGGGGGCCTCGCCCGAAGGGATCTCGAAGCGATGGCCGTGGGTCTCATGGAGGCCACGGACCTCGAATACCTCGAGCATCGGGTCGCCCAGGTCCGGTATCTCGCCGAGCAGCTATCCGCCCGAGGTGTGCCACTCCTCCGCCCGATCGGAGGGCACGCGGTCTACCTGGACGTTCGACGCTTCCTCCCTCACCTGAGTCTCGAAGACCTACCCGGGCAGGCCCTCGTGGTCGAGATCTACCGCGAAGGGGCGATCCGGACGGTCGAAGTGGGCTCCTTGATGTTCGGGAATTCCACGGATACCGGCCGATCGCTCGAGTTAGTACGGTTGGCGATCCCGCGGAGGGTGTATTCCGCGGCCCAGCTCGCCTACGTGGCCGAATCGGTCGGGCGGGTCTATGCGCGACGGCGGGAGATTCACGGGATGCGGTACACTCACCGTCCGGAACGACTTCCCCATTTCACCGCCCGATTCGCACCGGCGACCGCGCCGATGGCGCGGACCCGCTAGTCGGCGAGCCATCCGCCTCCCCCACCTCTGCCCGCTCTCTCCGAGAGTGGTGGGCCGAGAATTTTTCCCCGGGTCTGCAAACCCTGGGTCTCGGGCGAAAGGTCCCCCGACCCGGCGGGGCGACGACCGGGTCTCCCCGATTCAGGTCTCCCCGCTCGCCTCCACCGTCCGATTACGAAAACTCAGTGGGAGTAGGGTGACCGCCGGTTCCCGACCGACTCATCGGGGACCGAGGTTATCCCCGACGCCCCCCACCGGAGGGTGGGCGGCGTTGCGAAGTGGGGTGGGACCGATTGAACGTCTATCGAGGACTACCGGAGCGGGCCCCCGGACGTAGGAGAGGCGCTGGGACCTGTATCAAGGTCCTCGCCGGAGCGCGCATTTCCGAACTGGCTATAAGCGGGGGGTCTTAGGTGGATTCCCCCGCAGGTTATACAGCAATGCGATTCCAGACTCCAACGTCTCTCGGTCCGCGGCCCGCGAACCGAAGGGAGCCGAACCAGGAACTTATCCCCGATATGAATCCCCCCGGGCCGGCCCCTTCGGGAGGGATCGGGGCCGCCGAACTGGAGCGATTCCGCGGCGCCTTCGCGGTCGTGATCCTTCCGACCTTGAATGAGGAGAAGGGTCTGGCCCGAACCCTCTCCGAGCTCCCCCTCGACCGATTCAACGAACCCGGACAGCGGGTCGTACCGCTGATCATCGACGGGGGGTCGACGGACGGGACCCTCGAGGTCGCCCGCCAGTGGGGTGTCCCGGTGCTCCGACAGACCAGCAAGGGCAAGGGAGGCGCGATGCTGGAGGCGATCGCCTGGGTCTATCGACAAAAGATCCCGTTCGTGGTAGTCCTGGACGCGGATGCCACCTATCCTCCCGACCGAATCCTCCCCACTATCGACCTTCTCCGGGGCGGGACGGACCTGGTCATCGGGGTCCGTCGACCGGTGTGGGGTCCCCCGAGCGACCTGAAGGACCTCGTCCACCGGGTCGGCAATCTGGTCATGAGTTACACTTCGAGTTTTCTCTCCCGACGCACCATCCTCGACCTGTGCAGCGGGTTCTGGGGAGTCTCGACCCAACGCTTCATGGAGCTCGGGATGGACGACCAGACGTTCGCCATCGAGGCAGAGCTGGTCCTGAAGTCGATCCGCCGCGGCCTGAACCTCCAGCAGATCCCGATCCACTACCGCGAGAGGCTTGGCACCGCCAAATTGCGTGCCGTCCACGACGGCGGCCAGATCCTCCTGGCGATCTTCCAGAACGCCCGTCCTAGCCCCCTGCCGGGCACGACCGACATAGCCCCAGCGCCCTGGGGCCGTGACCTGCTCGCGATCGGACTCTCCCTCGGGATCTCCGGTGCGGTCGTGGAGTGCGCCCCGACCGACGCGGTCGAGGCGGCCGACATCGCCCGATTCCTTCGGCGGAACCTCCCCGAGACTCGGGTCAAGGTCGGGTCCTTCGACTCTGGGGCAGGTTCGAACCTTCCGCCCGTGATGGACGCCGCGGGCGGTCCTCGAGGAGCTCCCTCCCCCCTAGTCGTCTCCCTTCCCTCGGCGGTCCGTCGCGACGCAGACCCGCGCTCGATGACGGTCTCCATTCGGAATCATCACCGACAGCTCACGATCGAGCTTCCCTCGGCCGAACCCGACCACGCCGCGGAGGAAGGCTCCCCCGGCGGTTGGGCCCGTGCCGGCGGATGGATGGCCGCGAGTCGGCCCCACCGGGACCGATTCCCATCGCTCCTGGTCGTCACTTCCCGACTCAACTTCGAACGGGAGCGCCAGCAAGAGACCCTCCTCACGGCGAACGGATTCCGCCTACTGGAGCGTCCGGCCGAGAAGGATGAGCTCGCCCCCCCCCGACCGTTGGACGTCGTTCCCAGCTCGACCACCAATCCCCGATAGGGCGCACGGCCCGCGTCGGCCCCTCGACTCCCCTGTTCTTTCGGAGCTGAGGGCTCGCCCGTCGCCCGATCGAAGGACCAAATTTCACTTCGGAAGTCTGCCTCTCGGCTTGGAAATTAATACCTCCGTGACTTGCGCAAGCCGTGGCCGCCCTCGCGCGCCTGCCGGGTCGATCTCGCACCAGGCCGGGGGTTACGAGCCCGCGGCACGTCGAACAGGTCGTAGTGCGAGCAAGCCGGAGCGTTGAATCATGGTAGGACGTGGAACGAAGGTCGGATCGATAGTGCTGTTCGCGATCGTTCTCATCGGTATGGGTCCAGCCTTGGCCCATTTGTCGGGCGGCGCGGCGGGCGCACCGGTCGTACTCGCCCCAGGACCGGTCACGGCGCCACATTCTGCCGTGGGAGCTCCCCCGGTGCCCGCGGGTGGCTCGCTTCCAACGGGCGAGGTACCTCGCGTGGCGTACAGCGGACCAACCTTCCCTCACACTCCTGCGGCTTGGGGTTCGGATGCGACCCCCCCTGGCGCTCCCGTCCCCAATACTCCCACGGGAATGTCGACCGACTCCTTCCTCCAGTCCTGGTCCCACGGGGGCCAGTACCCTTACCCAGATGTTCACGGGACGTGCGTCGGGAAATGGCCGGCCGGCGGACAGTCGTTCTACACCAACAGCTGCATCGGCCACGATGAGCCCGCGATCAATCCGTTTTCCGACCTGCCCGGCAGCGGCGGGAACGTCTCCTGGAACGTTTCACTTCCGGTGGATGGTGGGGCCTCCCACAACCAATCTGACGTGTACATCGCCATCTGGTTCGGGATGAACCTGTACGACCCGTACGGGTACGACGGGCAGTGTTTTCTCGAGCTCCAGATGTACCCGGACACGAACGCCGCCGGCGGAGTGCAGGTCGGCGTTTGGTCCGCGTTCGCCGTTGCGTGGCAGATCCAGCTCTCGAATGGTTTCGAGGACCCGTGCTTCGCGGCTCCGCTCGTCGCTCCCGGCGGGGGCCCCTTCCAAATGAACGCCGGGGATCACCTCTACGTCAACATGACCGGTTGGCAGGGCTCGCCGCTGGGGGAGAAGATCACCGTCATCGACACGACCCTGGGCGTGCGATCCCATCTCCGTCTGTACAATCACCAACTCAACTACCCGCTCAACCCAGCCTATCTTGCGAACAACATCGACGACTCCCTCCCCTGGAGTCCGGGCGGCGACCTGCCGATCTCCTTCGCGTTCGAAAGCGGCCACACGACCGACGACCCCGAAAACGACACCTTTGGCGGTTGCAACAGCGGTCTTCCTCCGCCGAATCCGCTCAACGGGGCGGTTCCCTGCGGGAGCTACAACCCTCGGGATTGGGCGATGGACACCGCGGTCCCGTGGCATTTCTACGCGGTGACGTTCTTCAACTCCGGGTCGCGTCAGACGGTGGCCCAGTACGGGTTTGAGCAGGACTTCGGCGCGTCGGCCTGGATCGATGGGCTCAGCTACGGAAACTGCACCGGCCGAGACGGGAGCGCCTACTGCAGCTACCCCTGGTACAGCTACGACGCCTCGCTGGGAGCGTTCGAGTTCGGTTCGACCGACTACACCGGTACGAGTCAGGACTTCGGGACGTATTCCGAGTACGCCTCGGTCCTTCAAACGGACTCCGGCGGGCTCAACTATTACCCGGTGCAGAACTTCACGGTCCGAACTTTCCCGGGGGATTCGCTGACGGTCGGAGTTCAGGGCCCGGGTACGGTCTACTTCCTCTCGGACCATCTGGGTCAGACCTCGACGTTGGACCACCTTCCGTCGGGCGCCTACTCGGTCAACTCCGTTCCCTCCACCGGCTCCTACTTCGAAGGATACACGACCTCGGGAGCGATCTCGCTGGATGCCGGTCACACCGCCTGGAATAGTTTCCAACTCTCCGGTTCCGGCCACCTGACCGCGGTGTTCGGTTCGACGCCTCCGGCGGCGGCCTCGATTACCTTCCACGATTCCGGTGGCCACGGGTTCGTCACCGCCGTGGCCGGTTTCGCTTTCGCCCTGAGCGCGCTCTATCCCCCCGCGGCGCCCGGGTATGGACTGGCGCCGGTGTTCCAGTCCTCCGCGACCAACGTCGGTCCCGGTGGGACTTTGTCCCTGCTGCCCGGGATCTACTCCCTCCAGGCGAACCCGAAGCCGGGGTACAACTTCACCGGATGGACGTCGTCCTCCGGCACCTACGTGTTCACCCCGTCCACGAACTACACGTGGGTGAACGTGACCTCCCTGATCGGAACAGTCACGGCGAACTACGAACCGACCCCACTGAAAGCAGAGATTTGGCTGACAGCCTACCCAACGCAAGCCGGGTCCATCCGTTTCGGAAGCACCGTCTATTCGTCCGGCGCGATCTTCTCGACCCGCCAGGGTACGTACCCGGTGACCGCGATCCCCGCCCCCGGGTTCACCTTCCTCACGTGGGCGCCCGGATTCGTCTCGACCATGAGCAACTGGTCCCAGTCCTCGGACGTGCTCGTGCAATACGGCAGCGACTATCTGACGGCCGTGTTCTCCGCCGCCCCGGTCCTCACCGCCGGTAGTGCGGTCGGAGGAGCGACCGCATTGAACGGAGTCCTCCTCTCGACCCAGACCCTGCCCCAGGTCGGCAACCTGAACTATTCGCTCGAAGCGGAGGCCCACCCCGGCTACGCGTTCAGTCAGTGGGCGGTCAGCAACACCGCGAAGGGGTGGGTTGGTAACCCGTTGGGACCGATCACGACGATCCAGGTGAACGGAAGCGTCACGGTCACCCCGACGTTCGTCGCTTCGACCGCGGTCGCGAGCGTTTCGTTCTCCTCCCATGGTGGTCGTACTATCTTCAACATCGGTTCTCGGATATCGGGTTCCGCGACGATCATGGTCACTCCGGGCACGTACGCCCTGTCGGAGGTGGCGAATCCCGGGTCCACGTTCCGAGGCTGGACGACCTCCGGTGGAGCTTCGGTCACGACGACCTACACGCTCACGGAGAACACGCACGCCGATATCGAGAACTTGGCGGGAACGTGGGTCGCGACGTACAGCATGGCCGTCACCGGCGCCGGCTCGGTCACCGCGCTGTTCCGGGACACGACCGTTCCCGTGACCTTCATCGATTTCCCGTTCGACTCCCATCTCTCTGTAACGGTATCGGGCGGCGGATCGAGCTGGACGATTCCGGCCGGAGACACCGCGCACCTTCCGCTCGGTTCCTACGTCCTCTCGCTCTCCGGGGGCTCCCTCTCGGGCCTCCGGTGGTTTGCGAACTCGAACCTGACGTTCCAACCGGATCGCGGGAACCCGACCCACCTGCAGGTCCTCGGGTCGGGGACGATCTACGCCGTCGGCGAGCCGCACGGCGGCGGGGGGGGAGGGGTTCCGACCGGCAGCGGTTCGCCAGCGACCGCGCACCCCTCGAGCGTGATTCCGTCCTCCGCGGACCTCGTCCTCGTACGGTGGAACTAAACCCCCACGCTCGACGTCCGAGGGGCGGACCGCCCCCCGCGAGTCCGGCTACGGCGGTTTCGTCGCCGCCCCCGCGGAGGTCGCGGAGCGACGTTTCGTGGCGGGGCGAACCGCGGAGGGGTCGGGGGCGGTGGACGTCGAGTGGGATTCGAGTCGGTGGGCATCCAACGCCTCCTCGGACCGAAACGCCCGGCCGCAGTCTGAACACATCGCCTCTACTTCGTCGTACTCGACGTAGGGCACGTCCGGGGAAAGGCCCCCTCCCTCAATTGGGTATCGTCGACGTCGGTTCAGGGATCTTTCGGTGCCGGCTGGCGGCTGACGGGCACCCCGGGGCGGTTCGGTACCGTGATCAGCCCCCGGGCCACGGCGACGTGGGCCTCGATGTACACCGCCAGCAGGAGGAAGTAGGAGACAAACAGGGAGGAGACCAACACCTCCACCGGGCTCACGAACGCCGGGACCGATAGGGTTCGGTCGTTGATGATCGAGAGGATGGTGGGCACGGCCGCCCCGATGGATATCCCGACCAGCGCCGAGATGAAGAACGCCCAGACGAGCGAGAGCACGACCACGACCCGACCCGGATCCGAGACGAGGTGAAAGACGAGATAGGCGTAGGTGACGAAGGTCCCGAAGACGAGACTTCCCACGGCCGCCCCGAACACCGCTTCGGCCCAGAGCGGGGCTCCGAGCGAGGGTACGGCGATGAGGAGTCCGAGGACGGCGGCGCCGATCACGGCTCCGAGAAGACTGTAGGCAAACACACGGTTCGCTGTTCGGACGCGCACGAGGTGGACCTGATTCCACTCCTCCCGCCCCACCCAGACGAAGAGAAGCCCGAGGGCCGTCAGGACGAGCGGGAGGAGGTAGAGTACGCTCGCCCCCGGGACGGCGGAGCCTGCGAAGAATCGCGTGTAGACCTCGCCCGCGCCCTCAATCGCAAATCCGATCGACAGGATCGTGAGGCAGATGCGTAGATTTCGCGTCACGAGCAGGCACTCCCTCCC
>JAKIVW010000187.1 GCA_022750355.1 Thermoplasmata archaeon | reverse complement strand
GGGGCTGCTCGCCTGGTTCGTGGCTACGGCCGATTTGACCAACTGGAACTACGGTCGGAAAATCATACCGGTCTGAGCTGAGCAGGAGATTCAGCGGCCAACCCTTTCCCGCGTTTTCTTTCGCTGCGGACTCCTCGGTTCCCCTTTCCAGGGGGTCGGTCAGTGGGGGATAGATGCCCTCGGGGTGATCCGAAGGCCGGCCCCGATCGCCGCCCTCGCGAGAAGAATCGAGACCACGAACAGCGGGATTAGGAAGAGGTCGGTGCCGGGCCAGCTCACGCCCACCGCTTCTCCGAACCAGAACGTGGCGAAGGTGAACAGCATCGACGTGCCGAGGAGTTTCAGCCAAGGGACCTTGATCCGGCGGAGCCGCTCATGGACCACGAGGGCCAGCACGACCAAGATCGCACCGGCCGCTAGCGCCCCCACGATGGCCGAGAAAGCGTACCCGGCCGCCGTGATGCCGAGGAGCACGACCACTACTTCGACGGCCTCGACCGCCCCGGAGGTCAGGCCGGTCCCGAATTGGACCGCCCCGGCGAACTTGCCCGGCGGGAGGGCGCCGGGGGGTAGGCGCGCGCGGCGGTAGGACTTGAGCGTGCTTCGGAAGAGGACGACTCCGAACCCGGCCAGCAGGGCACCCGAAGTGTACAGCAGGACATCGGCCGGAACGAGGCGGATCGCGGCACCGACGCCAACCGCGATCACCGAGACAAGGCCGACGCCCAGGACGGCACCGGTGGCCCCGGGTCGGGCCGTCGGATGGTCGGCGCTGACCGCGATGACAAGGATGACGACCTCCGTCATCTCGAGCAGAGTGATGAGGAATGCCCCGAGGACCGCGGGCAGGTAGAGGGAGAGGTCCACGGTGCCGTGCCCCCCCGATGCCTATCGGACCGTCCACGCCTGGAGGCCGGAGGGTTCGATCGAGAAGTCGGTGACGGACCCGCCCGAGGCCTGGACCGCCCTCGCCACCTCGGCGCGGCGTGCGAAATCGCAGAACAGCAGGATGTATCCTCCCCCGCCACTCCCCACCAGTTTTCCACCCAGGGCGCCCGCCGCTCGGGCGCTCTCGTAGAAGGCGTCGATTTGCGGGTTCGAGACCCCCTCCGTGAACTGCTTCTTCAACTGCCAGCCCTCGTCCAACAGTCGCCCCATCTCGTCGATGTTGCCGCGCAACAGCTCGTTCTTCATGTCGATGGCGAGCGCCTTGGTCGCGTCGAGCGCACGGACGGTCGCCTCCTTCTTCTCCGCGTAGCTCCGCTGCTGGCGTTCGATGATGTCCGCCGAGTAGTGGCTAGTACCCGTATAGCACAGCAGGAGTCGATACGAAAGTTCGTTCGCGACGTCCGCCGAGATCTTGAGGGGGTTCACGACGGTCCGGTTCGGGCCGAACTCCATGAAATTGAAGCCACCGAATGCGGCCGCGTACATGTCCTGGCGACCTCCCTTGAACCCGAGCTCGGTCCGCTCGATCCGGTACGCGAGCTCGGCGACCTCGTACGGCGTCCAATGCTCCCGGAGGTGGCGCTGGAACGCACCCACGATCGCGACGCACATGGTCGAGGAGCTTCCGAGACCGGTACCGACCGGGGCATCGGAATGGAGGAACAGTCGTAGGGATTCGGCGCGGCCCCCGTTCGCGGGTCGCAGGACGTTGACGGCGGCCTTCACCAGGTCGAGCTCGCCGTTGTACACGAGGTCCTCCGGCTTGGCGTAATTGACCGAGAGGTTGTAATCGAGGGAGCGGACCGAGACGGCCCCTTGCCCGTTGTCCTCGGCTTCGAGGGTGGCGTAGGCGAACCGGCTGATCGTGCAGTTGAGGACCGCCCCTCCCCGCTCCTCCGGATAGGGAGAGACGTCGGTCCCTCCGCCGGCGAAGCTGATCCGGAGGGGCGCCTTGGAACGGACGATCTGCATCGGCCCGGCGGAGACCGGGTCTTTCGACTTAATGATAGCGCGCGGCCCCGCGAACGGGGACGCGCGGTCTTATTCTCCGGAGCGACTCGTGGGTCCGTGACGCGGCGCTACCCGAGTCCCTCGCTGGCGGTGGACGCGGTGTGGATCCGTCGGGGGCGGGTCCTCCTGGTCCGGAGGGGTCGGCCACCGTTCCGCGGCTCTTGGGCGCTCCCGGGGGGATTCGTCGAGATCGGTGAGACCGTGGAAGCGGCGGTCCGACGGGAGCTGAAGGAGGAGACCGGGCTCGCCGGTCGCGCGGGGCGCCTGGTGGGCGTCTACTCGGACCCCGACCGCGACCCGCGCAAGCACACCGTTTCGGTCGTTTTCCTCGTCCACGGCGCCGGAGGAACCCCCCGGGGAGGGGACGATGCGGCCGCCGCGGAATGGGTCCCGCTGGTCCCCTTCCCCGCCCTCGCGTTCGACCACGGACGGATCCTCCGGGACGCGCTCGCTCGGGGGAAAGCTCCCCGTCGACCCCGTCGGTAAGACCGGGGCC
>JAKIVW010000186.1:2040-2475 GCA_022750355.1 Thermoplasmata archaeon | reverse complement strand
TCACGATCGAGCGGAGCGCTGGAGTCACGAGGAAGACCGTCCGAGAGCTTCGTCGACGACGGTAGCGCACCGGTGCGGGTTTACTCGGAGTCCTCAGTCCCGAGACGGGGTTCTGGTTTTGGGCCAACGATGGGGATACGAACTTTTTGGTCTTGCGCTCCCGCGGCTGATTTTCCTCGAACGACCCTTCGTTGCGTAGGCGGTGTGCCCCGTCCCCGCCGCCGTTGGTCTCCCTCCGAGGGTCGGCCCGGAGGGCCGAGGTCCGCGGACTTGATCGGGTGGTCCCTCCGGGCGAGCGCTCGCTTGCGCGGGGTGTCACTTCGAGGCAAACCTTCGACGTCGGCTCTCGAACTCCACATAGGTCCGGTCGGTTCGCGGGAGGATAGGCTGCTCGCACTGCCCGGAGTCGAACGGGCCACCTGGTGGCGCAACGTG
>JAKIVW010000186.1:0-2030 GCA_022750355.1 Thermoplasmata archaeon | reverse complement strand
GGTCGGTTCGCGGGAGGAGAGCCTCGATGAGGGGCCGTCCCTGACGAATCTGGTAGAACGCTCGGTAGCCAGCGACCTTCAGCCGCCATCGCGTGGGATCGTTTCGGACCGGACAAACGTCCAGAACTTCCGAAGGTCGTTGCGGGAATCGCGTGAACTCGGGGAACGCGTCCGCGAACGCATCGATGATCTCGGGTGGTAACGCCCAAAACTGCAGCCGCGCGCTGGACGTGAAATCGGGCCAATCGGCCCCGGGTCTATCCTTGCGCACGCCGGCGTCTCCGTTCCGCGAACTCGCGCTTCATTTCGGCGCCGGATACGACCGGCTCCGAGCGGAGGCGTCGGTTCAGCTCGGCTTGGAGCGACGGGGAGATGAAATCGTCCGCGAGCGCGAGCAGAAAGTCGTCCCACGTCTGGTTGGCCATCTTGGTCCCCCTCAACGCGCGGAGGGTGGACTGATGGACGGGGATGCTCGTGACCGCGTCGGGGGTCGCCATCATTATGGAAATGATACCAATGGTACTAAAGCCGACCGGTCCGATTGGGGGGCGATTCAAACCGGGGGGGCCAGCTCGGAGCCTCGCTCCGGGGTCAGGCAAGACTTGGCCGAAGGGGCAGGACGGCATCGGATCGAGGGAGTGGAACTTTCTTGAAAGTCCCTCCCGCAAGCAATCCGCGATTCCAGTACTTGGCAACCGGCCGCCTGACGTGAACAGCCGAGTTCTCGGGAGCTCTGCAGCTCCCCGAATTTCCGATGGAGTTCTCCCTTGAAAGAGGGGACGCCGCGGACGATTCGGTGTGTACCCCAAGCGCCGCGGCGACGGTCGTAAGACCGCAAAGGACCGAGCTCGCCTCCGAGAGAAATACCCTCCGTCCCGGCCGCCCCCAAGGCGGCTCACGGACCGTCGGGTCCGTTCCGCCGCGCTGGCCTGGCTGCTTCCACTCCTGAAGAGCGCCCTCTCGAGGAGCTTCCGGACCGCCACTTCCCGGGACACCGCCGATCTTCTCCTTCGAGCGGCCGCCCAGCGCTCCTCCGTCCACCGAGCCCGGGCCCAGAGTCGTCGGGGGCATTCGGACCGCACGGCCCGATGGCTTCTCGGCCACCTTACTCTGCGTCGGACCCAGCGCGCCGTCACGATGGCGCTCCGTCGACAGATCCGGCCCTTCGTCCCCAGGGAACCGGTCGATGTCGCCATCGACTTCACGGATCGGCCGTACTACGGCCAACCTCTCGATCCGAAGCGCCGCCAGTACGTTCGGACGAAGGAGGAGCGGGGCACTCACCGGGCCCACCGCTTTGCCTCCCTCTCGATCCTACTGCCCCGCGTCCGGCTCATCGCCTCCCTGAGGTTCCACCCCAGCAACGGAGGCTCGCTACGAGCCGTTCAGAGGGCGCTGCACGACTTCCATCAGGTCGGCGGTCAGCTCCGAGCCGTCTTCCTCGATCGGGGGTTCTACAACTACGCGGTGCTCTCATGGCTCAAGAGCCAGGGGACCACGGCGGTGACCCCCGTGCGCCTCGGCTCCCGTCAGCGCAAGCGGTGGGAGCGGGGTCACGGCTCCTACTCCACGACCCACACCCTGAAGGGTCCGGAACCCGGGGACCCGCCTCTCGAGCTCACGATCCATGTCGTGGTTCGCTACCAGAAAGGAAAGAAGTGGAACCGGCGAGGCTGTCAATACTGGATCTACGCCGCGGTCGGCGAGATGCCCCTCGAGGAGGTGGCCCGCCGCTACCGAGGAAGGTTCGGCATCGAGTCGAGCTATCGGGTGATGGGTCAGGCGCTGGCCCGGACCTCGAGCCGCTCGCCGTCGCTCCGACTGCTCCAGGTCGGGGTAGCGATGATGCTGCAGAACGAATGGGTGGTCCTCAAGCTCCTCTACGCGAGCGAGGGCCGGCAAGGACGGACCGGGTTCCGGGTGCGGGACGAGTGGCTGAGGTTCGGGGATCTCCTATTGATGCTCCTGAGAGCAGTGGGGTACCGTCTCGGGAACCTCACGGCCCTCGAGAATCGGTGGCGCATGCCGGG
>JAKIVW010000185.1 GCA_022750355.1 Thermoplasmata archaeon | reverse complement strand
CACCCAGAGAATCCCCTGGATATATGCAGAAGAATACGAGGAACTTGATCGCGGTGGCCGTAGTCGCTGCGTTGGTTGGATCGGGGGCTTACGTCGGTTACGTGCTGAGCAACCCGAACAAATGCACCGGCATCTCTACGCCGTCGAGTACCGCCGTGACGCCCCCACGGCCCCTCGTCGCCGTTCCGACGAATCCTCTGGCCCCGCCCCCACCCCTCGCGCCGCAGGCTCGCCCTGACCCCCCGGCCCCGGGGACCGGCTCGGCCGCTCTCGTGATCCAGGTCGTCGCCGCGGAGAACTTCTGGGGCAGCCTGGTTTCCCAGATCGGCGGAACCCACGTCAACGTCACGAGCATCATCACCGATCCGAACACCGACCCGCACGAATACCAGTCGAACGATTCCGACGCGAAGGCGATCAAGAATGCACAGTACATAATCGTCAACAACGTTGGCTACGACGACTGGGCGACGACGCTCATCGCCGCCGACGGCGTCACGGGCCAAACAATACTGAACATCGGGGACAGCCTGGGCGTCAAGGTCTCCGGCGGGATCGTGTCGGGGAACCCGCACATGTGGTACAACCCGACGTACGTCAACCAGACGATCGCCTGGATGCTTAGCAATCTCACTTCTATCGCACCGTCCTTGACCGGGTACTTTACGGACGAGTACAGCAATCTGACCGCTTCGCTGTCTACGATCTACGCCGAAGTCGGGCACATCCGGCACCATTTCGGCGGCGCGGTCGTCGCGTCGACCGAGAGCATCTTCGTGTACCTGGCCAACGCGACCGATCTCAACCTCGTGTCGCCGCCTGCGTTCATGGAGGCGGTCGCCGAGGGGAACGATCCTCCCGACCAGAGCCAGGTGACGTTCCAGTGCCAGCTCGAGAGCGGGAACGTCCAGGTCCTGGTGTTCAACGCCCAGACGGTGACCCCGATCACGACAAATATGAAAGTGATCGCCCAGGACCACAACGTCAGCGTGATGAGCGTCACGGAAACGATCGTTCCGCCAACCTCCACGTTCCAGGAATGGATGGGCGGGGAACTGGACTCATTGTATGTGGCTCTGGACGCGAAGCACCTGGGCAGCTAGCGCCCGAGCGATTACGAGTTCCACCGGGGTTCGGGGTCGTGGATTCCGTGCAGGCCGAAATCGCGCACGCGGACCATCTGGAGGTCGGCTATCGGGGCCGCACCATCTGGAGCGACGCCAACTTCACCGTTCGCGCCGGGGAGTTCGTCGCGGTCATCGGTCCGAACGGCGCAGGGAAGACCACACTGTTCCGCCTGCTGCTGGGGCTTCTCCGCCCGACCTTCGGGGGTCTTTCGGTCTTCGGGGAACCCCCCCGCCGGGGGAACCCCCGCATCGGGTACGTTCCCCAGAGTCACGTCGTGGACAAAGAAACCAACGTGGAGGCGGTTCAGCTCGTCCGTCTCGGGTTCTCGGGCAACTGGTGGTACCCGAACATCACGCCGGGCGGGATTCGGGCGGAGCGCGAAGCGACCGAAGAGGCGCTCCGGGCCGTCGGCGCAACCCAGATCGCGGAGAAGCCCCTCGGGGCGATGTCGGGTGGCGAGCTCCAGCGGATCTTCCTCGCCGAGGCGCTCGTCGGTCGGCCGGAGCTACTGCTCCTCGACGAGCCGCTTGCGAGCTTGGACCTTCGCCGGGCCCGGGAGCTGGTCGACCTGATCAACGGGCTCGTCCGGACCCGCAATGTCGCGACGTTGCTCGTCGCCCACGACATCAATCCGCTCATCCGCTATCTTGACAAAGTGGTCTACATCGCGAACGGCCGGGTCGCCACGGGCCCTCCCTCTGAGGTGCTGACGACGGAGAGTCTTTCGGCCCTCTACGGCGTCCGGGTGGAAGTACTCCGGGACTCGCGGGGAAATCTCGTGATCGTCGGGGGGGAAGACTCCCACAAGGACCCGGCTTCATGACGAAGGACGCCTGGGTCTGGTGGAGTTGGAATCTCGTCGGCGACCTGCGGGTGATGCTCCAATACGAGTTCATCCGCAACGCGTTCGTCGCGGGGACGATCATCGCGATACTGGCGGGCATCGTCAGCTACCTCGTCGTGCTGCGCCGTTCGTCGTTCGCGGCCCACGCGCTCGGTCACGTGGGTTTCTCCGGGGCGGCGGGCGCGGTCCTCTTCGCCGTCGCTCCGATCTACGGTCTGCTCCTGTTCACGACCGTCTCGGGTACAGGGATCGCCCTCCTGGGCCAGAAGGCGTCGCACCGGGATGTGGAGATCGGGACTGTCCTCGCCTTCATGCTCGGATTGGGCCTCCTATTCCTCGCTTTCTACAACGGGTTCGCCACCGAGGCGTACTCGATCCTGTTCGGTGAGATCGTCGGGATCAGTACCGCCCAAGTGTGGTTCACGTTCTGGACGACGGTCATCGTTCTCGGGGCCCTGGCGGTGGTCTACCGCCAGTTGCTGTTCGCCTCCCTCGACGAGGAAGTC
>JAKIVW010000060.1:5408-10239 GCA_022750355.1 Thermoplasmata archaeon | reverse complement strand
CCGGGTGCGACCGACGGATCGCTCCGAAGGTCTCGCCTCGAAGCCCGAGTCGCTCGGACGCGAGCGGTGCCACGGAAGCCATGGCGATGTTGCCCAGGTTGACGTCCGCCCCCAACTCTCGGATGAGCTGGACCTGTTGGGTCTCGAGAGGGGCCTCGAACAGCAGCTCTTCCGCCGGATGTTCGGAAACGATCGAGCGAACCCAGTCCCACTTGATGCCTCCGTCGCTGTCGTAGATGCCGACACCGCGACCCGATTCTCGACTCTCCAGGATGACCCGGACGGGCTTGAGGGAACGGGCGTGCGCCACCTGGGCGATCGTCTCCTTGAGGGAGAGCTGGTGTTGGGTATCTTTCTTCCCGACTTCGATGAGATATTGCATCCCTCGCTTCGCCACCGCTTCCGCCAGTCGGTCGATCTGCTCGAAGGAGAGCTCGATGATCCCGCTCGAGATCTCGACCATGTCAAAACCGAGGCCCTTGGCCTCGTCGAGGAGTTGGGGGACCCTCCCGTGGGTCACCGCATACTCGAGCAGGGTCCCGCCGGTCGAGACTTGGATCCCGGCGTCATGGTAGACCTTGATCCGTTCGTGGAGGGTCTCCCGACGGACCAGCAACGGCAACCCCCAACCGATCTTGGCGACGTCGATGTAGGGGGCGAGGTAGGACACCTGGTGAGCATCCAGGCCCGACAAACGGTCGAGAGTGTGAGTGACTCCGACCCGCCGGGGCCGTGGTTCGAAAGGGATCTCGGCAGGAAAGAACGCCCCCTTCTCCTTATTCGGTGCCATATCTGCTCACACTTTGGGGTCGCCCGCGCAGAACCCGCAATAGAAATGGCATTCTCCTAGGCTATGAACCTCTTGGCTCGCCGCGGTCGGGATTATCACTAAATGACCGGGATTGCGAAGGGGGGTCCTCTATCGGCCGGGGCCTGCGCTTCGGGGGAATCGGTCCCTCCCGTCCCGATTTCAAAAATCCAGCCTATCCGCCACGAAATGGTTAAATCCCCGTCCGTCGGCTCGGCCCCCATGGCCCGGGAAAGCGTCGCGACACCGCCCGGCTCCACCCCTCCGCACCTGTTCGGCAGCGACGGGATTCGCGGGGTCGTCGGAGAACTCTACACTCCGGAGTTCCTGGCCGACCTGGCGAGCGCCTACGCGACGTGGCTCGGGGCGCGCGGAACGGTGCTGCTTGCGCGCGACTTCCGGACCACGAGCCCGGGAATGGCCTACGTACTGGGGGGAACGCTGCAAATGCTGGGACTCGACGTGGTCGAGCTCGGCCCGATGCCCACACCCTGCCTCCAGTTCAACGTGCGGGCCTGCGGGGCGCAAGGCGGACTCATGGTCACCGCCTCCCACAACCCGCCCCAGTTCAACGGCGTCAAGTTTGCCGGGCCGAAGGGTCTCGAGATTCCCCCCGAGGCCGAGCGGGCGATCGAAGAGATCCTCTTCCACAGGACTTTCCGCCGACCCGACTGGAAGGCGGCGGGTTCCCTCCGTTCGGACTCGGCCGCGGTCGGCCGGTACGTCACTTCCATCCGATCGAACGTCGACCGGGACCTGATCGCGCGACAGCGCCCCAGCGTGGTCCTGGACCCCGGGAACGGCACGAGCACGGTCACCAGCCCCACGATGTTCCGGGAGCTCGGATGTCGGGTGCTGAGCTTGAACGCCAACCCCGATGGCGTCGGCGCCGGCCGGAACTCCGAGCCCTCCGAGGAGAACTTGGCGGACCTTCGAAAACTCGTACCCCTCGCGGGCGCGTCGCTGGGAGTCGCGCACGACGGGGACGCGGATCGGATCGCGTTCATCGACGAGAAGGGAGGGTATGTCTCGGGCGACGTGATGTTGGGCCTCCTCGCCCGCTACATGCTCCAACGGCACCCCGGGGGCACGATCGTCACCAGCATCACCAGTTCCACCCTCGTCCGGGAAGTGGTCGAGCGCGAGGGGGGGAAGTTCTTCGAGACTAGGTCGGGCTCGCTTCCGGTCGCCATTGGGATGGAGGCGACGGGCGCCATCTTCGGGGGAGAAGAGAACGGTCATTGTTACTGGCCGGCTCATCAGAATGCCCCCGACGGCGCCATGACATCGGCGATGATGTTGGAACTGCTCGCCCGGTCGGGGCGCCCCCTTTCCGAATTGGTCGCCGAGATGCCCGCGTACCGCCTCTTGAAGCGCAAGGTGGACGTCGATCCCCGGGTCCGGACTGCCGCTTTGGAACACGTTCGCCACGCACTCACCGCCGAGGCCCAAAGGGTGGAGACCACCGACGGGGTGAAGGCCTACTTCCCGGAGGGTTGGGTCCTG
Organism: Thermoplasmata archaeon; assembly: GCA_022750355.1. Classification (GTDB taxonomy): domain Archaea; phylum Thermoplasmatota; class Thermoplasmata; order Lutacidiplasmatales; family UBA184; genus Lutacidiplasma. The sequence continues at coordinate 7,925 of JAKIVW010000060.1, read as the reverse complement.
GTACGACCTTCGGGAACCGAACCGCTTTTCCGAGTCTTCGCCGAGAGCCGGACCGCCGCCGGAGTCCAGAAGCTCTCGGAGCGCGGGATCGCGGTCATCCGAGAATTCATCGACCGACCGACCGGAACTGGAACGTGAAGCCGAAGCCTCCGACCCCGAACTGCGCCCGCCAGGGGCCGGGACTGTCCGGGGGATTCGTACCGAACCGACAACCGGGCGTCGGCCCGTCACCGGGGCGACTCCCATGAGCATGGCGGGGCGCGAAGTGTCACCACCCGCAGCTTCGGGGAAGCGGCCCATCGATGTGGTCTACATCGTCGGGACCCACCGATCGGGCGGAACCACTCTCGGGACGATCCTCTCGAGCGGTGCCGGGGTCTTCTACGCTGGCGAACTCTATCGATTTCCGTTCCCCATCTTCGACCCTGGCGACCCCGGGCGGATGTGCTCGTGCGGAGCTCCGGTGGCGGTTTGCCCGTTTTGGGCGGGAGTCCGGGCCGACGCCGAGGCTCGGCCAGGACTACTGCCGGAACTCCGCCGTGGGCAAAAACGGTTCGAGGCCTGGCGCCGAGCCCCCCTCACTCTCCTCCGTATGACTCGGAAGGACCCCGCGATCCAACGCCACGCCGAACGGATGGAAGAGTTCCTCCGAATCGTGGCCGATCGCGCGGGCGCGTCGGTCGTCGTCGAGTCCAGTTACAGTGCTCTGCGGGGCATGCTCTACCGGCAGACCGACCTGGGCGGGGGACGGGTCCGATTCATCCATCTCGTCCGGGACGGTCGCAGCTTCTTCGGTTCCGAACTGGGGCCCGCGTACGGAACCCATCCTGGCTCTCCGTGGCAGCGGGTCCCGCCCGCGATCGTCGCCCGATGGACCGCCTTCCACACCGCGGCCATCGCGTTCTGTTCCCGGGGTAAGGGCACCTACTTGCGACTGCGATTCGAGGATGTTCTCCTTCGTCCGAAAGAGAGCCTCCGGGCGGTCCAGGCTTTCCTGGGCGTCGATTTCTCGGAAGCGATCCGACGCGTCGAGGAGCACCAGCCGATCGCCATGAACCACATCTGCTCCGCCAATCGGGCTCGGCTGGCCGGCTCCTTGACGGTCCGGCCCGAACTCGCCGCGCCCTCGCCGCTCTCTCGCGCCCACTCGGCCCTGTTCTGGTCGATGGCGGGCTGGTTGGCCCTCGCGCTGGGTTACCGTCCCGGATCTCGGCAGAAGACTGCGGTCCCGGTTCCCCCCGCCTGAGCGTCGGATAGCCAATTCAAATTCCTACCCTCGGTTCCGGCGCGATCTGGGCCCCTCCCTTCTGGGAGGGTAGCTCCGCCCTACCGGCGGTCCCGCCGGCGAGGTGGAGAGCGGGGTCGCACGGATTTCCGGGGAGTGCTCACGGCCGCGCCCGCCGAGAGGGCCAAGGTGAACACCGCCACTCCGAGGAGAGTGAACTCGAGTTGGGGAGAGATGGCGACCCGGACCCGAGGAGGAGTGTTCGCGGTCCCCGTTCCGCTTCCCGGCCCGGGGCCCGGCTGGCCGCCGCCGGGAGGGGTTCCGGTGGTATTGTTGCCCGTGCCGGTTCCGCTGCCCCCACCCTGGGTTCCATTCCCGGACTGGTTGCCGCCGCCCGAACCGTGACCGGTGCCGTTGCCCGTCCCGTTGCCGGTTCCGTTGCCCGTGCCGTTCCCGTGGCCGCCGCCACCCGTGTTGTTCCCGGTCCCGTTGCCGCCGCCCCCGCCGCCGGTGGTGTTGCCCGTGCCGTTGCCGGTCCCGTTGCCGGTTCCTCCGGTGCCCGCCGGCTGGTACATTTTCACCACGACGGTCGACTCGGGCGGCAGGGCCACCGTCATTCCGGGGACGAAGCCGGATCGGGAAACGCTGCCGGCGGTGTTTTCGGTGTAGACCGCGCCGGTCCAGTTGTTGGGGGACGCCCCGCCGAGCGAGACATTCTCCCACTCCGCGGTGTTGGCATTCGAGAGTAGGATCGAGGAGTCGGTCGCGTTGTCGGACCCTTCGGCCGCGAATGTTTCGGCGTTCGCGCCGGCCGACAGGGTCACGTTACGGATGGTCGCGATATCCATGTGGGCGAACAGGTGCGCGTAGAGCGAGTAGAGCGGCGTGCCGGTGTTGGTTGCCGAGTTCACCATGCAGTCGTTGGTGGAGGAACAGAAGAATCGGAAGTACCCGAACTCCGGCATCCCGAGCTCGAGCGCTTGGGCCGCGGTCGCCGACACCATGGACGCGGCGGTCTCCGTTCCCAGCGCGGAGCAGCCGAGCAGCCCGATGTTGAACTCCTCGGTGTAGACCGGCACGCCCTGAGCGACCGCCACGGCGTCCCGATACTGGCGGGCGAGCGAGGTGAGGTTGGTATCGGAGAGGAGCGGGCCGGTGCAGTGATTGTCCGGATAGGAGTGGATCGCGACCGCACTCACGTTGGATTCCGCCGCCACGACCGCCGCCGTCCAGGGCCCGGTCCGGCGGACGTTGTCGTTGTTCTCGATCCCGATGATGCACGCTCGAGGATA
>JAKIVW010000060.1:0-5398 GCA_022750355.1 Thermoplasmata archaeon | reverse complement strand
CCGGCGGGGTTGTCGCGTCGGTAAGATTCGCCGAGTCCTGCGCGAATTGGAGCGCCGTCGGCGTGGCCGCGTCGGAGGTCGACCACGAGGTCCACGGGATCCCGAAGTGGGTCCAGCCGGGCGGCTCGTTCCCGATCGCCCAGCAGGTGGGCTTCCAGGACGTTTGACCGGCCAACCAATGGACGAGCGCCGTCGTAGTCGAAACGTTGTTCGTCTCGGCCGGGACCCCGAGGATGCACTGGTCCTTCAGCCATTGGCACAGGGTGCCGAAGCTGACCGGCAGGCCCTGCGCCCCACTGCACTCGTTGTTGTCGTTGTAGTAGCAGCCGTTGGTCCAATTGCTCTGGTCGAGCCAGTTGTCCCCGTAGCGGAGGGTCTTGATCGGAGTGGCATTGAGGAAGGCGGCCGCCTGGGAATCCGCGGCGTTGACCATTCCGTCGATGTCCACGGTCCAGAAGTTCGGGGACTCCGAGGCCACGACGCGGTGGATCGTTAGGTTGAGCGGGGTGCTACCGGCCGGCGTCGGGTGGGCCGTGGCCGATGGGACGCTCGGGATCCCAAGGAGGAGCACTACAATCAAGAATACCACGGAGGAGAGTATCCCCAGTCGCGAGGCCCGATATTGGGAGCTGCCCGGTTCGGGCCCCCGACGATTCCCCGTCAAGGGCCGACCCCGGACCCATCGAGGTGCGATTGCCCGAGGGTCAGGACGATCGGTCAGAAGATCCACCGCCGGAGCGGAGAGGAGAGGAGTGTACGATTCTCCGTGAACCGACTATTTCAATATGCGCATAAGTGCGGATTCATGCGTATTGTATAGCCAGGGGGGTTACTTCGCGCGGCCCGCGAGGGGATCTTCCGGGGAGGGGCGGAACCTCCCTGAACGAGATAGCCGAGGTCGGGCCGGTGGGTCGCACCGCCGGAGACGCGGGCCCGACCCGAACCGGTGGTCTCGGGCCCCTAGGACTGGGTCAGACTTCCGAGTATCTTCGGGCGACGAACGCGCGGAGACCGGGGAGGCGGCGGCGACTGACCTTTTCCAGCGCGGACACGAAGATGAGGTCGTCCGGAACGAGGCTGCGGGTGGCGATCAACACCGCGATGAAGATGCCGGTGCCGACGAAGAACAACGGAAACACGACCCAATTCGCGGCGGTGAAGTAGGGGACGGCCAGGAAGATCGGAACGGCGATGGCCAACGTGACGACCAGGGGTCGGAGCAGGATCGGGCGAAACGGATGGACGCCGTAATCCCGGTACAGGATCAGTAGGTTCGAGGCCGGGTAGAGGGCCCGAGCGATGCCCCAGGCGACCGCGGCGCCGAGGACGCCGTACGTCGGGATGAGCGCGAAGCTCAGGGCGAGGTTCGTCGCCGCGGAAAGGGTCGCCGAGGCGAGCTGCGCCCGATTCCGACCGATGCCGGCCAGACAGGCATTGGAGGGTCCGATGATCGAGGAAGCGAACGCGGTGAGCGCGAGAAACTGAAGCGGGACGGCCGCGGCGGCATACCGGTACGTGAACAGGGCCACGACGGATTGAGACGGGAGGAGGAGGAACAGCAAGAAGAGGGGGATCGATAGAACGAGGATCCACCGGGCGGCGATCGTGTAGGCGGTCCGGAGGGCGGTATAGGCCCCCTCCTTCGACAACCGGGCGGCCACAGGGAGGAACACGAAGGTGAGGGTGATTCCCCCGAGGAGCAGGGTTCGGGCGAGCGACATCGCGGTCGAATAGTATCCCACGTCGGCCGCCGACCAGTAGGCGCCGAGGATCAGCGTGTCCGCGTAGGCGGTCACGAACGCGAGGGAGGAGAGCCCCCAGAGCGCGATCGAAAGGCTCCAAAGTCCGGCCTTGGGACGGCCGACCGGAAGGATGTCGGGGGGGAGGTGGCGGTGGATGCGGCCCGCGAAGTACCAAATGCATCCGATCAGCCCCGCGACGTCCGCGATCACGTACGCGACGAGGGCGGCGTTCAACCCCCAACCTAAGTAGAGGAGGCCGAGGACGAAGACGACGAACACCGCGGGATTGACGACCTGGTTGAACAGGGCGTTGGGGAGCACGTCGTGGAAGCCCTGGAACACGGCCGCGAAGACGGGTGTGATGGCTCCCATTCCGACGGAGATGGCCAGGAGTTCCAGGACCCCGACCAGCGCGGGGTCGTGGAACAATCCCGCGATGGGGGAAGCGAACAGGAAGGTGAGCACGGAGGCGACCGCGGAGATCGCGGCACTGACCCACAGAGACCAACGGACGATCGCTCGCTGCTCCGCCGGGTCCTTCTCGTGCGCCAGGGATCGCGCCACGGCATTGTTGAGGCCGAGGAGGATCAACGTCGAAAGAAGGGCCGTGAAAGAGACCCCGAGGTTGAACAAGCCCCACTGGGTGAGCGAAAGGGCCCGGGCCGTGGCCAGGCGGCCAACAAAATTGAGCGCAAAAAAACAGACGGTGCTCAGGACCAGGATGAGCGTCCCGCGGTTGACCCGACGGGCCATCTCCGCCCCCAGTCCGGCAGGGCTGGTCGGTTCGGGGGCCAGCGAGGGGAGAGGTCCCTCCGCGGACGCGCTCACCTCAACTCCCTCCGTGGGTCCGGGGCGGCCGCGCTAGAAAAGCACTTCGTCCCCCAAGCAGAGGAGTACGCCTACGCCCCCTCGAGTCGGGTGCGGTGCACGGTCGAACGTGCGTGCGATTCAAGAGTACCCGAACAGGCGGGCCGTCCAACCTGCGACGATCGCGAACAGTCGTTGATCTGCTCGGGGAAGTTGGGTCGTCCACTCCGAGGCCTCCGGTCGCATTCGGACCGCGCCGGAGAGGCGAAGTCGATTGCCCGCGATCACGTGGCCGACCGGAAACGCCGCTCCGGCCTTTACCTGGTCCCGTACGCCGGACAGGTCGATCGAGAGGAACCTGGCGATGCGGTCGAACGCCCGGTCGGGGTCGCGGGTGAAATCCTCCAGCCGAACGCGCAGGTATCGGTCTCGGCGAAGCCCGAAGAGCAACACGTACGAGAGATTCGCGCCCACCCAGAGGAGAGAGTAGCGGAGCGTGGCGTGCGGTTTGTACCCGCCGGTCTCGACGACCCTCGCCTCCCGATTCCGTCGGGAGAGGACGACCCCGCGACCGTCCCGGACGACGTGCAGGACCTTGACCTGAAGCGAGGGAGAAGCCGCCTCGAGGTAGGCCCGTCCGCGGGTCCCGCCCTTGCTGGTGTCGACGATGATCCGTTTCCCGCTCTCCGTCGCGATCGAACGGACGAGCGTCTCGAGGCGTGCGGCATACTGCGGGAAGTCCGCGGCGGCGGGAGTCCGACCCAGGAGGACGCGAGGGAGGGATTTCCAGTTTCGGTAGTTGCCCTCGTCCCGATGGAGCGCTTCCACGTCCGCCGTTCGCTCGAACCGTTTACGGACCGGTCGCCAGAAGTCGCACGTGGCGGCCGGCTTGCCGCAGGAGCACGTCACGCCGGGGATCCAGGCGGGTTCGGGGATCTCGTAGAGCTCCCCCGCGAAGAAGATGTCCGGGTGGCTGCCCAGGATCGTGCTCAGGACGGTCGAGCCCGAGTGCGGGCTGCTCACGACGTAGAGGATCGTTACGGGCGGTGAGTCCGGCATGAAGGTCCGCAGCACCCTACGGCTGTCCTACCCCCACAAAACGGTACGTGTGTTGTCGAAACGGAGCCGAACTGAGAGCGGACGGTTCCGTCGGTCCCGGGTCACGATGCCGGGAGGGTGCCCGCAATCACGTGTTCATAGAGGTCGAAGTATCGTTGAGCCGCACCGTCCAGGCTGAAGTGCGCGAGCACCGTTTGGCGGCCGGCCAGTCCCATCTCGCGGGCTTTGGACGGGTCCGCAAGGAGCGTCTCCACGTGCGACTGGAGTTCCGCCCGGTCGCGGAAGAGCAGCCCGGTTCCGCCCCGAACGATCTCCCGATGGGCGGCCGTGTCCGCCGCGATAACCGGAAGACCGGCAGCCCACGCCTCCAGGATCGAGTTGGGCATCCCTTCCAGCCGCGACGGGAAGACGAAGAGGTCCGCGGCCTCCAGATACGTCGGTACGCGTTCCATCGGGATCTCCCCGACCGCGTGCACCCGATCGAGGGCCTCCGGGAACGCCGCCCGGATCGCTCGATGGTAGCGGTCACCGTAGTACTCCTCCTGGTCGTTCCCGAGGAGGAGGACGTGGAGGGAGGGGATCTCGCGGGCGAGCCAATAGAGGTCTTCCACGTTCTTCCGGGGGATGATCTTCCCCGTGAAGGCGATGAGGGGGACTCCTTCCGGCAGGCCGAGCTCGGCCCGCGCGCGTCCCGGGTTCGCGGGAACATGGAACCGATCGCTGTCGACCCCGTTGGGAATGCAGACGACGGGCCGTCCCGGGAACGCGTCTCGAAGATGGGCCGCGTTCACGACGACCGTGGTTCCGGCGTAGAGCCATGGATTGAGAATCCGGGCGATCACCCGACCTCGGGTCCCGTAGCGGCTGGCGATGTCTTCCACGGGATGGGCGCCCATTCGGACGACGAGCGGCCGCGCCCCCTCCAGCCGCGCGGCGGGAAGCGAATAGTAGGGATCGAATACCTGGAGCAAATCGTAGGATCCCTTTCGCGCTCGAATGGCCCGCCGCAGTTGTCCCAACCCGCTGGGGAAACGCAGGTCGCCGACGACCTTGACCTCGGAATCGTGTTCGAAACTTACGGGCGCGCCTTGGGCGTGCAGCGCCAGTAACTCACCCCCGACTCGGGGCGCCAGGCGACGCACCAGCTGTAGGACTTGGACGGCTTGCCCACCGCCCTTGTTCACGTGCGCGATCGCGAAGAGGACCTTCATGATGGGTCGATGCGGCCGTCCACGGGGGCCCCGTCCGTGGGTCCTCCGGGCCAACGCGCCGAACGAAGCAGATTCGCCGATATCACACTACGGACCAACCTTACTGGGCGGAGGGGGTGCCGCTCCCCCCTTGGGGGAAGAGGGAGCCGGGGTCGACAAGCGGGTAGTTGCAGGCGACTCCGAGGGATTGGTCGGACCGGGAGTACCGTCGGGGGGGCGGCGACCCCGCTGGGAGCGGATGAGAACCACCGCCAATACCACGATGAGGGCGGCGGAAATGATGCCGATGATCTCCCAGTCCAACGCGGTCAGGCCGGTCGTGCGACCCGCAGTAAGGCTCAGCGTCAAATTCACGTAGATCGTGTCATTGGCGGTCACGTTGACCGGAGTGTACAGGGTCGTGTAGCCGGTCGCGGTCGCTTCGACCGTATAGTTGCCTTGGGCCACCGAGCGATTGAACGCGCCGGTCGCATCGACAGGGACAACCACACCTCCCACGGCCACCGCCGCGAACGTCGGCGAAACCGTCCCCACGACGCTCCCGTAAAAGGGCAGCAGGATCAGCGTGAGCGTTGTGGT
>JAKIVW010000184.1 GCA_022750355.1 Thermoplasmata archaeon | reverse complement strand
CGCGCGGGGGGGATCGGGGGCGGAGTTGGAGCTGTCGCGGGAGTCGGGCCTGGACGGTGAACTGCCTGCGGGAGCGGGGGAGGCGAAGCTCGTCCGGCGTGGGGAGGACGAGGGGTCGCGGCGGGCTCGCCGGCGGTTGGGGCCGCGAGCTCCGCGGGAGCGTGGGAGGGGGGAATTCCCGGTGGAACGGGAGGGATTTGGGTCGGCGCTGCCGAGACCACGGGGAGAGTGGCCGCGATCGGGGCGATCGTCGGTTTCGGTGGTGGGATCGCGGGGGCCGAAACGGCGATCGGAGGCTCCACGGGGGTCGTGGGCTTCAGGTCCACGAGGATCTTGGCCAATCGCGCCGTCAGGATCGGGGGCTCGGGAACACGAACGGGGGGCGCTCCGCCCCGGCTCGATTCCGCGCGCGCGACCAGTCGGTGGAGGGCCATGGCGATCTCACTGTCGGGGTGCGTCGCGGCCGCCGGCAAATGCTCGGGCAGCGTCGCGCCGAGGGCGACCGCGCGAAGGAGTCGTTCGGTGGCGTGTTCGCTGTCTCCCCGGCGGGCGGACGCGAGCGCCGCCTCGAGTTCCGTTCGGATCGCGCCGGTTTCGGCCCCGACGAGCACCAAGTCGCGGAGTTCTTCGGAGAGGACGTCCAGGGTCGACGGGATGGACGCGACCGGGACCGGAGGAACCGACCCCGGAGCCAGGGGTGTCACCTCCTGGAGGATCATCCGCGTGTCGCGAGAGATGGTGACCGCGAGGTTGATGTCGAGCCCGGTCGGCCCGATCCGATAGGGGTGGAGGCGAATATCGTGGGAACTCCCCCGAAATTTTTCGACGCCGATCGCCCGGACCGTCATGTCGTCGAGCTCCCAGCGGAACAGTCGCATCTCTCCGCGCGCGAGCATCCGCTCGGGCGTCTCGACGTCCTCGAGGGGCGCCTCGACCGTGAGTATGGTGGTGACCCGAAGGTCGGAGAGGAATCGGAGGAACGTCTGGGCCCCGGCGACGACGTCGAACCCTTTCATGCAGAAGTACTGCAGCGCCGTCAGCGAATCGATGACGATCCGCGTGTAGGCGTGACGCTGCACTTCCGACCGGAGCATCTGCTCGAGGGCCGTGATCGTTACCTCGATGCTAGTGAGCTCGGGCGTCCGCCGGATGTTGTCGGCCACGCGCTCGAACGGAGTGGCGGACCGGACCGCCGCGATGTCCTTGAACGGCGCCCGCTCGTACCGCATCACATCGGGGATCGCATCGAAGACGTCGACCTTCCCGAGCTCGGGCGCGAGGCCCCGATGATTCGCACGAACTTCGTTGGGAGGTTCCTCGAGGGTGACGAGGAGCGTCCGCTCGCCGTTCCGGACTCCGGCGCAAAGGAACTGGAGGGCGAGGGTCGTCTTGCCGGTGCCCGAGGGACCGACGATGAGGTACGGACGACGGGCGACCAGGCCGCCGTCGAGCATCGCGTCCAATCCCACGTTTCCCGTCGAGACGCGAGGTTCCCCTCCGGGGAGTCCTGCGCTCGCTGCGGCCACGGAGTTCAACCTGCCGGCAGGCGCGAACCGCCCTCGGCGGGAGTGTAGACGCGGTCTCTACCTTTTGAACCTTCGTTTGCGAGGGCTCGCAAGCGCTATCTTCGGGGGGAGCCCGGAAGGAACATGGCGCGGGCGACGAACCCAGGTTTGGCGACCATGCGAGCGTTCGCTGCGGCGCTCCCCGCCGCCCTCGACGACGGTTTTCGACACGGACACGAGCTCGCCCTTCCGGCCGAATCCGGTCCCGTGGACCTGGTGGCCGTCGGGATGGGCGGCTCCGGGATCGCCGCGGAGCTGGCGAAGGGGATCCTGGAAGCGGAAACCCGATTTTCACTGACCACGGTGCGAGGTCCGAGCCCGCCCAACTCTCTCACCGCCCGTTCCCGTGTCTTTCTCGTCAGCTACTCCGGAAACACGTGGGAGACGCTGCGCGCCTACGAGGCGGCCGGGCGGGCGCACTCCCGTCGGATCGTTCTCACGTCGGGCGGGGCTCTCGCCGAGGCCGCCGCGCGCGACCGGGTCCCTGTACTCCCCATCCCGTCGGGGCTACCGCCCCGTGCGGCGGTCGGCTATCTTCTCGGGGGAGTCCTCGGCGTACTGGACCCCTGGTTCCCGGAGTCGAACGAAGCGCGATTGGGCCGCATCACCGACCGACTCCCCTCGCAGATCGGAACCTACGCCAAGGTCCGTGGTCCGGCCGAACGAATCGCGATCAGCATCGGGACCAAGATCCCGTTCGTCTACGCGGAGAGCTCTTTCCTCGGACTCGCACGGCGATGGAAAACCCAACTGGAGGAGAATTCCAAACGTCTCGCCGCGTTCGACGAAGTGCCCGAACTCTTCCACAACGCGATCGTCGCTTGGGATGCGATCCCCCGATCGGAAGTCAAACGCCAGGTCGTCATCCTCCTCGAGTGGACCGGGGCGAGCCCTCTCGTCCTTCAGAGCCTTCGGTACCTGGAAATCCTTCTCAAGCGCCGGGGCGTGCCGGTGTTCCGAGTTCCCCTCGCGGCGGACGACCGGCTCGAAGCCCTCGTTCAGGGACTCT
>JAKIVW010000059.1 GCA_022750355.1 Thermoplasmata archaeon | reverse complement strand
GGACTTCTTCGTACCGCCGGATTCCTTCTCGGCCATCGCGCGGGCGCGCCGAGCGGGGTACCCTACTTAACCATTCCGCGGAAGCGGGCTACGAGGCCCACGGGGCTCGACCGTGCGCCCGACCCTTGGGCCCCTCCTCCGCCGGAAGGCACGGCGGTAAACCTCGCCGGCGGCGCGACGTCTAATACCGTCCCGCGGCCCTAGGCCCTACGGGACCGTGCACGTTTCCATCGGCCGCGCCGCCTTGATTATCTTGGTCCTAGCGGTCCTCGTAGTTCCCTCGGGCACCGCGCCAGCGCGCCACCCGTCGGGAGCCGACCTGTCCACGGGTTCGACCTCCGCGGCCAGCATGGACTGGAGCCCGCGTACTCTACCGACCGGGCCCCACTCCCCGACAGCCCGACTGACTCCGGCTCAGCCCGCACCACTGCCGCCGGGATTCCCTCGGGCTCGGGATTTGGTTGGTCCGCCAATTCCAGGGGCCTCCGGATCTCCGGGTGGTCTCTCCCGAGCCCTCCTTCCAAGCACCTTCCTGAATTATCCACTCCCCAGCCGCCCCAGCGTTCAATCCGGATATCCCACCACCCCGGCGTCGATGGGCCTCGCCGACCTCGGGCGGGGAGCTTCGGGTCCCTATGCCTACAACACGACCGGGGTTGACGCAAACCTCTCTCTGAACACGTTCGCGGCGTATTCTCCCGGCTACGCCCCCTGGCTGGACGCTCCGAACTGGTTGACCTGGAGCTTGGATACCGTCGCTGCCGGCCTGCCCATCAACGGCTCGGAGGGCCCCCCGGGAGAGGGCACTTTCTGGACCGAGAATGCGGTCCGGTTCAACGGAACCGAGCTTCAGCTCGAGGACAACATCTGGAATTTCTCCTCGCCCGGAGCTTCGGTCCTTTCCTCGACGTTGGACGACGGGAGCTCCCTCTACGGTTCCCCTCTGGTGACCAACTCGTACTATCAGCGGTGGGGTCCGACGCTCGCGGTTTCCTACCCGTTCACTGTGAACCTGTTCAACACGATCGGAACCGTCTCGGGTCAGCCGGTGGTGTGGTTCAATTACAGCCTCGTCTCCGACGGCACCACGACCAACGGCTCGTACGATCGGGTTGCGTTCGACGGTCCCGTGTCGCCGAGCGACCCGCCGCGCTTCGAGGTGAATGGTTCCCAGTACACCCCATTCGGTCTCCCCGAGGATGCCGAGTTCGTACTGGGGGGAGACGGTTCCGGTTCGAACGGGTACTTATCTGAGATAAACGGGACCGCTCAGCTGCTCGTTCGGGGTTCCGGGGTCTACGCGCCGATCCGCTCGGCGTACGATTTCGGGGAGGATTCCGGAGGGACCTCGGGAGGGTTGACGATCTACTACCTGGGGTCCACCGAGCATCTCGGTGCCGGACCCTCTTTCCTCTACGGACTGTGGAACACGTCCTCTTCGGAACTCGGACCCGCGGCGAATCCGGGATGGGTCCATGTGCAGGTCGCCGTCGACCCGGGGTATGGGATCCTCCTCGCGACCAACGCGACGGCAGAGTCGGCGTCGGCAGGGGGCAACTATTCGTTCGCACCCACGACGGGGGCCGGTCGGCTCGTGACCGACCTTCCGCCCCCGCCCGTCGGCTCGCCCTACGTGTTCGGAGCCTGGGCCGATGGGTTCGACCCCGGCACGACGACCGTCTCGGGGAATGTCAGCGGAAACATTTCGCTCACCCTCTCCCCCGATCCGTCCTCGCTCGACGCCCCCGTCTACTTGGACGGTGATCCTCAGGCGGTCGCGCTCGGAAATTCTGGGGCCGTGGGGGTATCCTACGACCCCGCCGGAAGTGCGCTCACGCTCGAGGGGACGACCCGCGACCTGGCCGCTCCCTTCCGGCAGCTCAACGACTACCTCTACCCCACGTTCGAACGGTTCTCTGCCACCAATCTCTCTCAGGTCGCGATCACGCTCGATCGGGTCGGGGAGAGCTCAGGTTCCTCCCAGTTTGACTGGTACGGGAACTTGGAAGACATTCCCGGCCTCGCCGCGGGTTCCTACTTCTACGGAGGAGGCGGGGCGCCCTCGGTCGACGGGGCCGTGCTGAACGGGTCCTTTCCCGCCATCAGCCCGCAGCTCGAAGGGTTCGACCTACCTTCCGTCGAGTTCTACGAAACGCAGGCCAGCCGCGGGGCCAATCTCTCCTCGAGCGCGACCGCCGCCGCGGTCGTGGTGGGCTCCGTGGGTACCCAACTGACCAACTTGGCGTCGACGGGGGGCCCGGTCCTGCTGCCCGCCGGATTTGGCACCGATTCGGGGATCGAGATCTTACACGCCCAAGGAACGGAGGTCTCCAACGTCAACGCGACCGAGACGGGGTGGACGGGGCTCGAGATCATCGAATCGAACGGTACGACCGTCACCAACCTCACGGCCTCGGGCGGGGCCATCGGGATCGAGGCGTTCGATTCCGGGAACCTGACCGCCGATCAGGTGCGGGTGTTCGCCGGCGGGACCGGGATCCTTGGCAACGACCTCACGAACGTCGCGCTCGGTGGGTGGAACACGACGTGCGCCAATCTCCCCGTTCTTCCCCCCAATCCACTCCCGACCGCGTGCGGCTGGACCGGGTCGCTCGCGAACGGCACTCACCTGGTCGTCCATGATTTCTCCTCGGTCAATGCGAACGGACTGGGGGTGGCGGACTGGACCGACCTCACCGGTTGGAACCTCTCCAGTTCCGGCCTCGCCGCTTCGACGCTGGCCGAGGTGAACTACTGCCAGTATGGAACGTTCTGGAACCTCTCGGCCGCCTCCGGCGGGCTCACGATGTGGTACCTCGACGACGACCACCACTTCGCCTTCTCGAATCTCACCGCGACGATCGGGGGGAACGACGTCGAAACCTTGTCGAACTCGAGCGACGTCACGTTCGAGAACATCAATGTCAGCACCGACGGGGGTGGGTTGGAAGGGAGCACGGGTTCCACCCACCTGTCGATCGAGAACATTCGGTCCGCCTCCGGGGGGGAAGCGGTCGGGGGCACGGCCGACTCCGATGTCTCGGTGACGAACGGAACCGCGCTCTCCCAGAGCCTGACCCTCATCCTGCTCGAGTCGCAGAACGTCACCGTTCGCAACCTCACCGCGGTCAACGGGAGCGTGGCGGTGAGCCTGAGCGACACGAACAACGTGACCGTCTCGGGGATCGAGGCGACCGGCAATTCCATCGGGTTGAGCTGGTGGACCGGCGCCCACGGCGACCTGACGAACCTCTCCGCCTTCAACGAGTCGATCGACGCCCAGCTGGTCGGGATCTCGGAGGCGACCGTCTCGGGCGTGAGCGAGGTCAATCCCGGCGCGGGTCCCGCCTACTTCCGGAATCCGTTTCTCGGGCTCGACTATCCGGACGGTCCCCTGCAGACCGAGGACGACTTCTCACTCACGATCTCGAATCTGACGGCGGTCAACTGCTCGTTCGGAGTCCAGGACGTGTACTCCGACCAACTGACGATCTCGAACGTGCGATCGTGGGGAAGCGGAACGGCGATCGAGTTGAACGGGACCCAATTCGCCACGATCGACCACCTGTTCGCGGCGTCGGACGTGCATGGGGTCTCGATGGACGGGGCGTCGAACATCACGCTGGTGCAGAGCACGATCGAGGACTCGACCAGTTACGGCCTCTACATCCTGGATGCCCAGAACGACACGTTCTATGGGAACAACTTCGTGGCGAACGACGGCGCCAGTGTGGAGGGGACGTACGACGCGGCCCACATTCAGGTCGAGTTCTTCCTCGGTCGGGGGATCAACTTCACATGGGAGGGGGTCGGCAACTACTGGTCGGATTGGCACGGGGGAGCCCCCTACCCGATCGCCGCCGGTATCGAGGACACCGCCCCCGCTCCGGCGTTCCTTTCCTCCTGGTTGGACTTCGTAGCGGGGGGTCTGGCGCCCGGATCCGCCTGGGAGGTGGCGGTCGGAGCCCATCTGTACCGCTCGACCGAGCCGCTCATCGCTCTCCCTTCGTGGGTGCTTCCGACGGGAACCCTCTCCTTCTCCGTCACCCCCCCACCGGCGTGGGGAGTCACTCCCCGCACCGGAACCGTCCCGTACCTCGGCGCGAACCGGTCCGTCCTCCTTCAGTTCACGCTCCCCACGTATTCGGTGGAGTTCACGGCGAGCGGACTCCCGGACGGGACCGCGTGGAACGTCACCCTGGGGGGAGTGCAGCGGTCGGGCGTCGTCTCGGTGGGAACCGGGGCGATCTCCTTCATCGAATCGAACGGGTCCTACTCGGTCTCTGTGGGTAACGTGCCCGGATACTATGAAGGGGTGATCGGCGCCGGGAGCGAACTCGCGGTCCGGGGCGCGAACGTTTCCCAGATCGTCGAGTTCGAGCCGGTCCTCTACGGCGTGACCTGGGAAGAATCCGGCCTCCCCGCGGGTACCCCCTGGGGGATCACGGTGAACGGGACGTTCCACGGGACGAACTCGTCGCTCGTGGGGTGGGAGGCACCCAACGGGTCGTACGCCTACAATCTCTCCCCGATCCCGGGTTGGCATGAGGATTCCCTCCGGTATCGGGGATCGATCACCGTCATCGCCGGAGCCCTCACCGAGGGGATCACTTGGTTCCAGGTCCGGTATGCCGTACTGTTCAGTGAGGCCGGACTCCCCAACGGAACCGCGTGGAACGTCGTTTTCGCGGGCCAGAACTTGAGCTCCTCCGGGTCGAGCCTTTCCTTCGACCTGGCCAACGGGACGTATCCGTTCCGGATCTTCGCGTCCCTTCCCACCAGCCTCGAAGTGAGCCCCGCCTCCGGGAATCTTACGGTCTCCGGCAACGCCAGCGGCATCACGGTCACGTTCGCGCTGCAGCCGGTCCCGTCGGAGCCGGGGGGAGCTTGGGGCATGGTCGGGTATCTCCTCGTCGGGACGGTGGGGATCGTGGCGGTCGTCACAGTCGTCCTCGCGCTGCGTCGTGCCCGAAGTCGCCCTCCACCGGAGACGGAGGAGGTCGAGTGGAGCGAGGAGGACGTGCCGCTGCCTCCTCCGCCGCCGAGACCCGACGAAGCCGAGTGACGTCGCACGACCGCGCGCGGCAAACTACATATCCCGACCCCAACTCCGCGCGCCGTGCCCATCGCGAAGGAGGTCGTCACAGGGACCAGGTCCACGGCGGCCGAACTCCGGGCGTCGAACGTTTCCGTCGAGGCGCCGGGAGAGGCCTTCCGCTCCGAGATCCTCCGGCGCCTCGGGGCCTTTCGGGCCCAGGGGATGGACCGACCCGCCTCCGTCCGGGCGCTGTTTCCCCACACCGTGCTTCCGGAGTCGACCTACGAGGACGTCGTGGCGGCCCTCGTCTCCGGGGCGCACGTTCTGTTTTTCGGACCGTCCGGCGCGGGAAAGACCAGCCTCGCGAAGGACCTCTGGGACCTCTATCCCAAGGGGGCCTGGGTCGTCGAGGGCTGTCCCGTGCTGGACCACCCGCTCAGCATCGTCGACCCGGCGGTCGCGGACCGCTTTCCCCCATGCCCCATCTGCACGCGACGTTTCGCGCCGGGGGGCGACGCGTCCCTCTTCGACCCGGCGCGGGTCGACGCGGCCAAGGTCCCCGCCCAATTCGTCCACCTTCGGGAAGGGTTCGGATTCGCGCGACTGCAGGGCAGTTCCGAGGTATTTCCGGACCACTTGACCGGCAACATCAACCTGCGCAAGCTCGAAGAGATCGGCGACCCGATGAGCCCCCTCGTCCTGGAACCGGGGAAGCTCCTCCAGGCGAACCGGGGGTTTCTCCTCGTGGACGAGATCGGGAAGTTGCCCTTGGGGACCCAGAACGTTCTGCTCCAGGCCCTCCAGGAGGGCACCGTCACTCCCGCCAAGTCGCGGGAGAGCTTCCCGGGGTCGTTCGTGGCCGTCGGGACGTCGAACCTCTCCGACCTCGACAACATCAACGACCCGCTCTCCGATCGCCTCACGAGCCTGCACGTGGGCTACAACGAGCGCCACGCCGACAACCGAAAGATCGTCGCGCTCGCGCGGGGCACCGAGTTCCGGGGCTGGGTCCCGGAGATCTTGGTGGACGCCGGCGTGCGCGTCATCGAGGCGTGGCGGCTGCGCATGAGCGACGACAACCCGGACATTGGCGAGGTGGGATCCAACCGTACCCTCCTCGACGTCGCCGCCCGCACCGACGCGATCGCGCTCTTGGCCGGACGCGCCGTTCCCTCCACGACCGACCTCCGATCCGGTCTCGTCCACGCGATGCGCGGACGTCTTCGGGCCCGGAGCGGAGAATCGTTCCGCCAGAATGAGAAGCGGGTCGGCGAGTTCGTCGACCAGTACCTGCCCCCGTCGTTGAAGCGGAGCGCCGGGGTCTATTGGTGCCGCTATTTCCGCGACATCCTGCACGAGAGCACCGCCGAATCCGAGGCCCTGGTCGGCGAGGGTCGCCGCCTCAAGGACGACGCCGCGCTGCTGGCCCAATTGACGAGCGACCCGAACTTGTTCCCCCGGTTCCGTTCGTTCGCCCGCTACGTTACCGATCGCGAGAAGCCGGGCGATACCGTGGCACCGAACGATGCCGCCATCAGCGTCTACCGTCTTCTCGAGGAGCATTCCCTCTTCTCGTGCACCGACGAGGACGACGACGACGCCCCCCTCTAGCGAGGCCGTGCGCCTCCCGGACTGTTCGACCTACTCCGACGACGTCGGCTCGGACGACCTGCTGGATGCGCTCGACTCCGCCGCCCTCATCCGCGCCCTCGCCGAACAAGGCGTCGAAGGTGCCCGACGGCTGCTGCGCG
Source organism: Thermoplasmata archaeon (assembly GCA_022750355.1). GTDB lineage: Archaea > Thermoplasmatota > Thermoplasmata > Lutacidiplasmatales > UBA184 > Lutacidiplasma. The sequence goes on along the minus strand of JAKIVW010000059.1, from coordinate 3,694 downwards.
CGAACGCCGAGAGCGACCCCGAACTCCGGGAGCGCCTCGAGCGCCTCCGGACGCGGCTCCGTCGGCAGGCGGGGCGGCGGGCCGAGCGGATCGTCACGCAGTACGACCAGCGTATCGCGGAGCTCGACCAGGTCCGGATCCGATCGGATGCCGAGGTCGCCGCCCAGATCGACGCCCTCGAGGCCCGTCTCGCGGCCGCCCGGACCACCGACTGGTCGAAGATGCCCTCGGGCGAGTGGCTCGGGGATGTGGAGGCGGCCCTCCTCCTTCCCGACGCATCCTGGAACCGGCCCCCGCCCCGACCCGGGTTCGGCGCCCGCCTTCGGGCGCTGTTCGCCCGGTTGGTCGCCTGGCTCCGCTCGCTGTTCTCCCGGAGATCGTCGGCACCGCGGGCTCGCTCCTCCGAGCGCACGGTCACGTTCGCGGTCGCCTCGCCGACCGGGCGGGGCCTCGGACCGTCCCAGATCGGCGAGGCGCTCGCCCGACTCTCGCCGCCCCAGCGGGAGGAACTCTCCGAGAATCTCTCCCACCGGCTCCGGGGGCGCGAGCGGGAGCTCGAGAAGGAGGCGGAGGAGAAGCGGCGGGCCGCGGAACTCCAGCGCCGGCGGCTCGAGGAGGAACGGGCGGAGGCGGAGCGGCGGGCGCGGGCCGATACCGAATCCCGGGTCAAGGAGGGAGAAGCCCGACGTCTCGAGCGGGAGCTCAAGGAACGGGGATTCGTCGCCGAGCAGGGTCAGAGCCTGGTCGTGACGTTCGGCCTGGTCGAACGGTTCGCGCGGCTGCTGCTCGAAGAGGAGACCCGCCGGTTGCCGGAAGGGACCCGTCTCTCGATGCGAGGGGAGGGCTCGACCGGGGTGTACGAAAAAGCACGTCTCCGACGGGCGGAAGAGGTCGCCCACCTCGATGTCCCCGGCTCGTTGCTCGCCGCCCGAATGGCCGGACAGCGCCACATCGACGAGTCGACCAGTTACGTGTATCGGGAGGTCACTTCCGAACGGGTCCACGTCGTGCTCGCGTTCGACCGCTCCGGCAGCATGGAAGAATCCGGAAAACTGGACGCGGCCAAGAAAGCCCTGCTCGCCCTCTACGTCGCCATCCGTCGTCGGCATCCGGACGCCACGATCGACCTGCTCGCGTTCGACAACGAGGTCGCGGTGCTCGACCTGGTGACCCTGTGGGAGTGCAAGGCGGGTTCGTTCACGAACACCGCGGAGGCGTTGCGTGCGACGCACCTGCTCCTGCAGTCTTCCCGCGCGAACCGCCGGGAGTTCTACCTCATCACCGACGGGCTTCCGGAAGCGTACACGGGGGAGGACGGGAAGGTCCACTCGGGCCAGCTCGACGTGGCCATGGAGCAGGCGCTCGGACGGGCCGGTGAGCTCGCCACGGTCCGGCCGCTGCGAACGACCGTCGTCCTCCTCAAGTCGGCGCATCCGGAGTACGAGACCGCCGCCCGGACGATCGCCCGGACGCTCGGCGGCGAGCTGGTCGTCACCGACCCCGGCCGCCTGGGCGTGGAACTACTGGTCCGGTGGGCGCACGGGGTCGAGACCGAACGCCGCCTGTTGCCCCCCGCCCCCCTCCCTCCGACCCCTGACGTCCGGACGGCCGCTCGGGGTCGGCGCCGGCGGGGGGACCGGCGGATGGGCGGCTGACCGGCGTTGCCGGTGCCGACCAACCTTTATCCGCCGACCGCCGCGTTTTGACCCCGGTTACCCCATGAGCGACCGACAAGCAGAAGCCCAATTCCGTCAGCACTTGACCGACCTGCGCCGGGCCGCCGGTGGACTGGGCCGGGATTTCTCCTCCGAGATCAGCAACCTCGACAAATCGATCGAGCGGTTCGGCCGCTCGAGCGCGAAGGACGCGAAGTACCTCGGTCAATCGATCGAGGAGCGCGTCACGAACCTGGGCCGGGCGATCGACGAGGAGGCCCGACGGCTTCCCGGTCGGATCGCCGACGGAGCGTCCCGCGCCGGAGGCGCGACCCGGGATGCGTTCGTCGCCGCCGGAAAGGCGACCAAATCCGGAACGAAGAACGCGCTCGCCTCGGCGGCCGGTGTCAACCGGAAGCCGATGCGGTCGTGGAGCCCGCCCGAGCCGGGCTCTTCCTCGAAGGACGAGTAGGCGCGTTCGCGCTCGTCCGCTCCGCGCGGACCCGCTCGACCGCGACCGAGAGGTACTCCCGGTCGACGTCGAACCCGACGAACGGAACTCCCAGCCGCGCGGCCGCGACGGCGGACGAACCGATCCCGACGAACGGGTCGACCGCGAGCCGTACCCGCTCCCGACCGTGCAGCCGCAGGCACCATTCGGGGAGCTCCGGCGGGAACGAGGCGGGGTGCGGGCGGTCCCGCGCCCGATGCCGGATGGTCGGGTACGGGAGGAACCACGTGTTGCCCCGACAGCGAAGGTCGGCGGCGGCGCCGCCCCACCGGGCGACGTTCGACTTGTCCTGGTACGGGACTCCGATCGCGAGGCGGTCGAGCGGGACGTCCCCCCGCCGAGAGAAGTGGAAGACGTACTCGTGGGCCCCGTGGACGTACCGGTCCGAGGCCATCGGCCGGTAATGCCCGAGGGCGAGGTCGCGGTCCAGCGCCACGGCGCGTCCCGCGGCGGTGCGGTCGATCGCGATCGACTTCACCCAGTGGATGACGTTCTGGAGGACGAAGGTGCGGGCGGTCTCGCGCGCCACGTCGAGCGGGAGGAACGGGTCCGACGGGGCGCCCCCGACGTTGAGGAAGAACGAACCGGCCGGTGCGAGCACCGCGTCGACCGCGTCCCGAAGCTCCCCGATCCAGGCGAGGTACTCGGCCCGCGGCCGATCGTCGGAGTAGGTCGAGTAGGCGACCTTCCGATTGTACGGGGGACTGGTGACGACCACGTCCACCCCTCGGGACGGGAGGCGGCGGGGCAGGCCGACGATCGCGTCCTCGCACCAGAGGACCACGGATGCGTGCGGTCCGAGGGGGAGGCGCGCAAACGGCCGCGCGGGGGGCATCGGCCCCGCCGAGCGCCGCGGACGGATAGACCTACTGGGTCGACTTCGGGGGCGGGTTGAGCTTCATCTTGGCGAGCTCCTCCCGCGCCTCGGTGACGGCCTTCTCCGGCTCCTTGTAGTAGAACGAGACGATCCGGCCCACGTCGCGGTGCGTGAACGGATGCTGACGGGTCGATTGCGCGTCCTTCGCCTGCAGGTACTCGAGGATCTCGACGCGGCGGTGGACCTCGCGCTCCATCTCCTTCATGGAGAGGTTCTTCATCAGCGCGACCCGCTCGTAGATGTACGAGTGGCCCGAGTAGAGGAAGGTGTCGTCGGACGCGTTCCAGGAGTAGACCGAGTTCGTGATGAGCTCGTTCGTCTCGGGGTCGAGACCGACGATCTCGGTGAGCGACTGGACGCGGCGCGTCATCTTCGTCCCGACCTTCACCTGGCGTTGGAGGAGGACCAGGTTGAGCGCCGAGACGAGCGAGCGGGGGAGCGTGATCGGCGGGTTCTCCATCCGATGGACCATCGCACTGACGCTCTCCGCGTGGAACGTCGTGTAGCAGGTCTTCCCCGTCGCCATCGCCTGGAAGACGATGAACGCCTCCGCGCCCCGCACCTCTCCGACCATCAGGTACTGGGGGCGCTGGCGGAGCGCGGCGGCCAGGAGGTCGAACATGTCGATCTCGCCGGGCGCCTTTCCGCTCA
>JAKIVW010000183.1:1065-2615 GCA_022750355.1 Thermoplasmata archaeon | reverse complement strand
ATGTCCAAATTGGCGGGATTGCTGGGGGTCCGGCCTCAAACCGTGACCCCGATCGTGGACACGCTGGAGAGGGCGGGGTGGGTGCGACGCGTGCGATCCACCGAGGACCGGCGGGAATCCCTGCTCACCCTCACGCCCAAGGGAAAGCGCCTCCTCGAGTCGGTGCGGACTTCCTTCTTTGAGAAACTCGGTCGCGCGTTGGACGAAGCGCCGTCCCAGTACTTGGGGACCGCGACCGAGGTGCTCCTAATCGCCAGTTCGGCGCTCGTCCGTGACCTCTCCCGAGCTCGGAACTCCCTCGCGGCGGCGAAGCGGGGCGGAAGGTTGCGGAAGGGTGGGGTACGCTAAGTATATGGTTCGTGCCTGCTGACTATCAGGTCCGTCGCACATGACCCTCCCATCGATCGAGATTCAGGGATTGACCAAGCGCTTTGGCGACTTTACCGCCCTCGACCACCTCGACCTCAAACTCGAGGGAGGAAAGTGTGTCGGCTTCCTCGGTCCGAACGGGGCAGGTAAGACTACGACCCTGAAAATGCTGACCGACATGATCTTCCCGTCCGCCGGGGAGTGTTTTCTCAACGGAATCTCTGTTCAACGCGAACGCAAACGGGCCCTGGGACTGGCCGGGGTCCTCATTGAGTCGCCGGAGATCTACCCCTCACTGACGCCTACCCAAGCCCTCGATATGGTCGCCGACCTCCGCAACCTCTCCCAATCCGAACGGGACGAACGCATCCCGGCCGTTCTCGCGGAGGTCAAGATGACGGACTGGGCGCACAAGAAGGTCGGGAAATTTTCCAAGGGGATGAAACAACGGATCAACATCGCCGCGGCGCTCGTCCACGACCCGGAGATCCTCATGCTGGACGAGCCCGCGACCGGCCTCGACCCTCGCGGAATGGCGGAGGTCCGCTCGATCGTCCGGGACCTGAAGAAACAGGACCGGCTGATATTCATGAGCAGCCACATCCTCGCCGAAGTCACGGATGTGTGCGACGAAGTCGCGCTGATCAATCACGGAAAGCTTCTCTTCTACGACACGCTGGACAACATCACGACCCGTTTCTCCGGGGGCCACACTTCCGTGGATGCGAGTTTCGCCCGTCCCCTCCCGGACTCCGTGCTCGCCGAGAAGATAGCGACGAATGCCGACGTGATCAAGACCGAGCGGCTGGACCCTCGCCGAATTCGGCTCACCTTCAAGGGCGACCTCGCGGGGCAGGCGCGGCTACTCCGAGAGCTCGCGGGGCTCGACATCGAGCTCGTCTGCTTCCAGGAGTCGAACAGCGCGCTCGAAGAGATCTACATGAGCCAGATCGAAAAGGGGGACTGATCCCCATGAATGCGGAGGGGCCATCGATCGGCAACTCCCCCGCGCCGGCGCATCGTTCCGGACGGCCGTTGCTCCGGAGCTGGCGGCAGGTGCTCAAGTTGAGCGGATATCAACTTCGCGATTACATCCTCTCCCGTCGCTTCCTGCTGATGATTACGATCGTCGTCATCCTCAGCGTCATCCCGCCCTCCGACGCACCCGCCGACCGCCTCCA
>JAKIVW010000183.1:0-1055 GCA_022750355.1 Thermoplasmata archaeon | reverse complement strand
TCATCCTCAGCGTCATCGTGACGGCCGTGGTCGGGTACTTCCGGCCCGCGATGTTCCTTGCCAATTCCGGCACGTTCTACGCCACCCTGTGGGGTGGGGGCGCCACCATCGTCATCGTGTTCGCGGGCGTCATCTTCGGCGGAGACGCAATCGCCGGCGAGTTCCAGAATCGGACAGGGTATTTCCTCATGGGACTCCCGATCCGCCGGACCACCGTCTACATCGGAAAGTACATCGCGGCGTTCGTGGCCTCGCTCGCAGCCGTCGTCATCTTCGCCCTGCTGCTCCTCGCCAACGGCGCCTTCTACTTTGGTGGGGGCGCGTTCACCGTGGAGTTCGCCGAGTCGTTCGGGCTCGCCGTCGTCTACCTGCTGGCGCTGCTCGGCGCCACGTTCCTCTTCAGTTCGCTGTTCAAGACCAGCACCTATGCCACTCTCGTGGTCGCCGTCCTCTTCCTCTTCGGCTTCACGCTGCTGCAGGATCTCATCCAAGGACTCGCGCACGTCACCCCCTGGTTCATTCTGACGTACGCCGATACGATCATCGGTGGTGTGTTCAACACGGCGTGCATGAGCAGTCCCGGAACCCACGTTTGTACATCGCCCGGCCCGGGGGGCACGATGTTCACCACGACCGTCATGAACGCCACGATCCCGGACGGTGTCGCGATCATGCTCGCTTACTTCGTGATCACCTCGCTCATCGGACTGTTCCTGTTCGAGCGTGAAGAGTTCACGTAAGGGCCGGAAGGAGGGAGGATGGCGATGAACGATGGGGCGAACCCTCCGGGAAGCGCGCCGGCGTTGACGAGTTCCGCTGCGCCGACTCCCAAGACCGCGGAGACGTTCGACCGACGTTACGCCAACCGCGTCATGTTACTGCTGGCCGGGGTCGTCCTCGTAGTCCTCTACATCGAAGGCATGTTGACCCCGTCCCTGCCCACCATCCAGTCGGGGTTCGGAGTCGACGCGGCCCAAGTGACCCTCGTGATCTCGGCGTACGCGGCGGCCGGCGTCGCCCTCAGCCCGGTCATCGGCAAACTCGGGGACATCTAC
>JAKIVW010000058.1 GCA_022750355.1 Thermoplasmata archaeon | reverse complement strand
GAATATGATTTCGGTGGCGGCCAGGCCTACGCAATCGGACCCATCTCGTCCGCCGCTACCACGATGGGGGGGTTGTGTTCACGGTTGGTGAGCTCTCGTAGACGCTTCACTTTCTGACGGTACTTCGGATCTGTCGACTCCTTCCAGGTCTTCACGGCCTGGAAACTCACCGCCTCCTCGTGGAGGATCTCGCGCAGGCGCTCCTTCGAGATCGACTCCACGACCCCATCCATCACGATCGAGTCCCGCAGCCGGTCGAGGGTCCAGGGGCCGAAGGCATACCCGTGGTCCTTCGGGCTCGAAAGGGCGACATCGACCATCGCGCGTCGGAGCGGCGGAGTGAACTTGGGCGGGCGGCCGCCCGCCCGCTCGGGATAGAGGGCGTCCCGTCCGATACGGTTGAAGTCCTTGATCACTCGACGGACCCACTGCTCGCTCCAGAACACCATGCGGGCGATCTTCGGTGGCGAGAATCCCTGCATCGAGTGGAAGATCACCTGACACCGCCGCATCACCGTGGGGTCCCGGGTGCGGTTCATCAAACGGTGAAGTGACTCGGCCTCGCCGTGCGGGATCTCTCGGACGCGGAGCATCAGGGAAGGGGTGAACCCTTCCCCCGGGAAAGTACTTTCGCCGGAGACTCAGGAAAGCTTACACTCGGTTCCCGGTCGCGGCACTAGATCGCCCCCGGGGGAGGGCTCGGCGGGCTCGGTCCCTCACTCCATGCCGGAGTTCCGGCGGGGTCGGCGGTCGCGGTCGGCGGGGGCGCTGTATAGGCCGTCATGGCGGGGGGCGCTCGGCCCCGTCGGGACATGAGTACGGTCGTGATCAGGAAGACCACGGCGAGCACTCCGAGCAGGGCGATCAGGATCCACCCAGTGGTGCTGATCCCGTTCGTAGAGGACGTGCCGGAGGAGCTCGACGTCGCGACCAACGTGACCGCCACATGGGTCGTTTGCCCGCTGGTGACGCTGACGTTGTTGTAGTACGTCACGAAGCCCGACGCGGAGACCACGATCGCGTAGATCCCCGGCGCCTCGGCCTGGCTGAGCGGCAGGGTAACCGCGGCCCCGTTCACCGTGGCGATGGCGCCCGCCGTCGTGACCGTCAGGGCGAGGGCCCCCGTCGCCGGCGCGCCCGCCGTGAAGGTCACGGCGACCGGCGTGCCGGACGGGAGGACGCCCGTTCCGGTCGCGGCATTGGGCGTGTAGCCCGTCGCCGCTACGGCGTAGTTGTAGGCGCCTGCGATCGCCGTGAAGGTGATCGAACTGGTCGTGCTCGTCTCGTTGACGGTCACGCCGTCCTGCACGAGCGATACCGTCCACGCCGCTCCGCTCGCGAGACCGGTTTCCGTGAAGGTGAGCGTCGCCGCCACGGCGAACGTCACATTCAGGGTTGCGTTCGCCGAGATGGTGACCGTTCCCTGGTTCGGGTTCGCCTCGAAACCGGCGGAGATCGCCGCCCAGTGGTACGTTCCCGGTAGCCCATTGAACGATTGGGTGGTGGTGGAGCTGCCGCCGGCATCCGTCACGTTCGCGTTCCACACGAGCAGGGTCCAGGCGGTTCCGGCCGGCAGTCCCGATTCGGTCACGGTCAGCGTGTAGATCGAGACAAAGTGAACCGCGACGGACGTGTTCGCCGCGACCACGACCGTTCCCTGGCTCGGGCTGGGCGACCACCAGGCGGCGTCGGTGCCCGGTTCCCAGGTGTACTCCGCGGGGAGGACGCCGGTGAAATTGGCGGTCGAGGAACTCGATTCCGTGAACCCGAGGTAGGCGTCCGTCGTAAAGTTGTAGACGTACGCCCACCACGTCGCTCCGGTCGGGAGCCCCGTCTCGGTGAACTCGATCGTGTACGCCTTCACGAAGACCACGTGGACCACGATCGCCTGGTCGTTCACGATGAACGTACCTCCCTGTCCCCCGTAATCGGGGCTGAAAGCGTACAGAGAGTATGTGAACGACCCGGACGGAGCAGTCAGGTTCACCGTATTGCTGTTCGACTCCACATACTGGTAGACGCCGCCGATATCAGCGCCGACTTCCCAGTAGGTCCCGGCCGGTAGGCCCGTCTCCACGAAGGAGACCGTATACAGGCTCACCAGCGTGAGGGGAAGGTAGTCGCCGCCCCACGAGATGTACGACTGGAAGTTGTTGGAGATGTACGGGAGCTGGGAGTACGGGTTGTTGTACGAACCGTAGTCCCACCAGTAGTTCCCTCCGAGCTGCGGGCCACCGATGATGTTGGCGGGCCACCCGAGTTCCCCCGAGATGAGGGGTCCGATGTTCCAGGCTTCGTTGAAGTAACAGTTCACGTACGGTACTCCGAGCCAGGCCGGGCAGGTCGGATAGGCCAGGTAGAAGTAGTAGGGGTCGAAGAGCGGAGAGTCGGCCGTGAACGTCGTCAGGAAGATGTTGTTGAAGATGAGGTCGCAGAACCCATATCCGACGAAGCACAGGTAGGTTTCGTTCGCGACTCCCTGGTGGGCGGCGACGTCCGTCGCGTTCCCGTAGTCGGCCTCGAAGATCCCCGTCGACCCGTACGCACCGGCGACGGTGGCGAAGGGGTCCGCCGAGATCGGGACCGTTTGTTCGAACGTGTTGTTCAGGATCAGATTATCGGTGCCGCCGTAGAAGTAGAGACTGTTCCCGCCGGTATCGAACGTGTTGCCGTACACTTCGCTCCCGGTGGTGTTCCAGAAGACGACGTTGTAGGCCGACGTCGCGGGTCCGAAGTACGCGCCGGAGTACCACCAACCGCCGATCTGGGCTCCCTGGAGGAGGTCGACGCTCCGGTCGTCGTAGAAGAACATCTGGAGGTCGTTCCACGTCGGGAGGCCACTGCTCGCGAGCTCGGCGGCCAGGGGCGCCGGATAGTTGACCTTCAGACTGGGGGGCGAGAGAATGTCCACCGATTGGGTCGTGTTCCAGAGCATGATCCCTGGGAAGACCGGGAACAAGTAGTCGTTCGCCAGGCCAAACCAGGGGAAGGTGACTCCGAAGTTGGCCGCCGCTCCGATGGGCGCGTACTGTTGATTGAACAGCACGTAGTTGGTCCCGTCGTAGTTGGAGATGTTGTAGAGGTCGGAGTTGTCGAACGCCCAGAGGGGTGTGTAGACTCCCTGTGCTGCGTCGAACGCGAGGGTGATGGCCTGTGTCGTGAAGGTGAACGTACCGGGAATGTTGATGGTCACTTCCGCCGGGTCATAATTCGCCAGGATGGCGACGATCGTGTAGGTACCAGGGTCGAGCTCATACTCGTCCACCGAGGCACTGTACGGGGCCCACTGGAACAGCGACCAGTTGGTGGAGTACCAACCCGTGAATACGCTACCCGGCGCGATGAATACGAAACCATTCGACGGGGCGAGGGTGAGCGTGAGGAATCCTCCGTAGGTACCGACCGCGACCGGCGCGCTCGAGACGTTCCATAGGCCCTGGAGGAAGGAGGGGCCCGGAGCGAGGTAGGCCGAGGGGTTCCCGATCCCCGAGAACCCAGGGCTTCCCCAGAGAACATAGGCGCCGACGGCGGTCTCCCCGGTCTCGGAACCGAACCCGTAGGCCGAAGGCACGGTGCTGTACTGGTCGCTCGAGGTGTTCCAGAACTGGAGGCCGAAGTACGCCTGCGAGTTCAGGACATCGAAGTTGCTGCCGCCACCGGGCCCGCCCAGGACCATCTCAAAGTCGTTGGTGAGGCCTAGGGGGTTGTACGTGGAGCCGCTCGCGATGTACGCGGGGGCCGGCGCGGCGGGTCCCCCGGTCACGGTCGAGTTGAAGATCGCGTGGTCGTAGGAGCCCGCAAAGAACTCCGTGCCGTTCTGCAGCGTGAAGTTGAAGTAGACCGCGTCCCGCCCTCCGACGAGGGTCGAGTTCAGGAACAGATTCAGGGTGAAGGGGTAGGTGATGGTGATCGGGCCCCCCAGCCCGTAGTAGTACTCCGGAGCCACGACAGTCGCATTGGGGCCGATCTGGTAGAAGTCGGTCGGATCGATCGCACCGCCCGGGCTCGAGAAGTTCCAGATGTTGCTGACGAAGAACAACTGGTGGCTGAACGTAGAGTATTCGATGACGTTCTGGGTCCAGAACTCGTAGCCGGTGGTGCCCTGGAGGGTGACGTTGTTGAGGACCGAGTTGAGTTGGACCCCGTACTCGTCGGGACCGCTGATGTCCTGAGAGAGCCCGGACATCGCGTAGGGACCGTAGGTCCCCTCGACGCTCGGGGTCGAGAGCGTGTACGGGGTGATCGTCCCCGAGACGTTTCGGAGACCATACTCCGCGACCCCGAGAGGGGCCGGCGCGGAACTGTACGTAGGGTTCACGTGGCCGTTCACGAGCGAGGGGTTGGGGTTGGCGTTCAGATTCGGAAGGAAGGCGTACTTGAGGGGCACGTGCTGGGCTCGAAGCTCGCTCACGAGCGAGCTCATCCGGCCCGAGGGGGTCGGAAGGGCGGTGGGCGAGGAGGGGGTTGCCGGAGTGGTGGGGCCGTTCGTGGTCAGGACCGCGGGCGCGGAGGCGGTCGCGGGACTCGAGATGGGGAGGTGGGGAATCGCAGCGGGGGAGGCGGCCGATGTGGCGCTCGGAGCAGCGTGGGCGGCAGAGCCCCATCCCGCGAGTCCCATCGAGGACAGCACAACGACGACGGTCACCAATACGGCGAGACCCAGGGTTGAGCGATTAGCACTCATGGGTGGCATTGTTTTCGGGCCTTCAGGTTCTTAAAGGTTCCTTTTCGGCGCCCACGGAGGATGCCGAATCGTGCCCCACCTCGGGGGGCCCACGGGGGTGTTTCAAGGCCCCGCCCGCCCCATATAGCGCCAAGCCGCCTTCGGTCGATAGCGCATGGCCGAAGCACTCTCCGCCCCCCCCTTCCCGGGCATCGAACCGACGCCGGGTCTCATGTGGTCCATCCCCGGCCTCCGGGAGGATCCTACGATGTGCCTGCGATGCCGCTCGGCCCAGCTGCTGTGCGGAAAGCCGGTCTGCCCGCTGCTGCTTCGGTATCGAGCGTTCGAGCGGACCCTTCCCATGGTGCAAGGTACCGAACTTTCCGGATCCTCTCCCCCGGCCGTGTTCGTGGGCCGGTTCGGGTACCCGAAAGTCTCGTTCGGTCCCTTGTTGAGCCCGGAGCACGGTCGGACCGAGCTCCTCGACACCCCCGAAGACTGGGTGGGACGCTCGGTGCAGGAGGTCGTGGGGTTCCGAACGGGGCTGGTCCGTGGGACCAGTCCGATCCGGGTGACCGACGCCGAGAAACCGATCCGCCTGCTCGAGGACCTCCAGCTCCTGGGTATCGCTTCCGAGTCCGCGGAGAGTGAGACCCGGTTCCGGCGACCGCCTCGGGGCCACATCGCCCTTTCCGATTCGGCACCGCCGTTCGGGCCGTCCGCGCCGATCGACCAACTCCGGCTCGACGTCCGGCGGGTCGACCCCCACCTCGACCGCCTCTCATCGGACACCGCCGCCAGCGCCCGGATCGCGGTCGAAGAGCTGTACGAGCGAGGGGTCAAAGTCAGCCGGATCCAGCGCGCCTTCAGCGTCGGCACGCTCGGCCGCCGAGGCCGCCGGCGCCTGGTCCCAACCCGATGGAGCATCACCGCCGTGGACGACCTCCTCTCCAAGCAGAACGTTCGGGAGGTGCGTTTTCTACCGGAACTCGACGAGATCCGAGCCCATCGGCTGACGGCGTTGGACAATCGGTGGTTGATCGTCCTGCTCCCGGGCATCTGGCGGTACGAATCGATCGAGTCCTGGTACCCATCCACTTTTTGGAACCCGAGCCCGACCGAGATCATCATGATGGGAGATCATGAGGGGCACGAAGGGCGGACCACGTACGCTTCGATCGGCGGTTGCTGCTACGCGGCCCGCCTCGCGCCCAGCGAGGCCCTGTTGAAGATGGGGCGCCAGGCGGGGGTCGTGGTGCTCCGGGAGGTCCACCCGGGCGAGATCCTCCCGCTCGGTGTCTGGAACGTCCGAGAACACGTCCGGGCCGCCCTCCTCGAGCCTCCGATCCACCTCGCGTCCATGGCCGAACTCTCCGGACTGATCCGGTCGACCTTTGCCATCCCGCTGCAGCGGTGGCTCCTCCAGAGCGCCGTACTCCACGAAGCACGGACCCAGCGGAAGCTGGACGATTGGTTGGCGTCCGAAAGGGTGCCGGCGATCTAACCGGTAAACTGCGCTCCGCACCGGCCACAGAAAGTGTCGGCCGGGCCCCGGGAGTTTCCGCACGAGGGGCAGGTGCTGGCGACACGCTGGGTCCCGCATCCGCGGCAGAACGTGTCGTTCGGGAGGGTGGGGTATCCGCAGTTGGGGCACCGGTTGGCGGCGGCGACCTGCTCGGCGGCCGACGCTGGGTCTAGAGGCCCCGACCCCGGGACCGCCGTCGGGAAGCGAGGGGCCGCCGCGAGCGATTCCACTTTCCCGCCGAGGCTCCGCCGAGCTCGGAGGGCCAGCCGGAACGCATCGGTGAAATTCCCCTGCTCGAACGCGGTCTGGGCCTCCCCCTGGAGCTTGATGGCTTCGAGGGTACCTCCCTGTCGAGGGCGGTCGGACCGGGCCGTCGCGACCTCCTGCTCCAATAACCGGAGCTGGAACTGGGATTCGACCCGGTTTCGAGGGAGAGGAGCCGGAGCGGGAGGGGCCAGGTTCGGCGTCGCACTCGAAGGGGAGGAGGGCGGGGCTCGGACCTTCGCACCGGGGCGCGGGGCGATGACCCCGTCCAACGGGGCCGTGCGGCCGTGGGCGTTCACCAGGGCCTCGTGAGCGGACTGCGCGAGTTCGTAGGAGTGCGCGAACTGGTGGGTGTCGAACGCCCCCTGGGACTGGGCGATGAGCTCCAGGGCCCTCGAGGTGTCGGTACCGGTCCGGGCCAGCACCTGAGCTTCTTGTCGGGCCATCGCGAGCCGATTGAACGCCCGGTCCTGCACGAGGGCCGGTTTCGACCCCAATTCCACGAGGATCTGGTCCCGCCGCGCCCGTAAGCGGTTGCGAACCACGAGAAAGATTGCGAGGACGGCCACCACGAGGATGACCGTGATCGCGATGAGTGTGAGGGTTGAGCCCGGTAGGGTCATCCGTAGTTCGTCTCCCCGCGGAGGGGAGCGATATCGACTAGAGGGCGTCCCTCGACTATTTAGAAGAAAGGCCCACGGGGCGGGTTCCCGCCTTCGGACCGGAGCTGAACCATCGCGCCGGGGCCGGGTTCCCGCGGCCGGGACGCCCTTCGCCGGCCGCCGTTCCGGGAGGTCCTAGAAGACGGTGAGCTTGTCCGTGAGAAGTCGGCGGGGGATCGAGTCGATCTGGTCGAACCAGCCCTGCGCGATCGCGTCGGCCTTCGCCTTGACGGCCGAGAGCTTCACCCCGTCCGCGGGGAGGATCTGGAGGCTCGCGACCTGGGGTTCGTCGACCGGTTTTCCGATCTGGGAGAGGATCTTGACGTGGACCTCCTTGACGTTCCCGCCGGTCTCCTTCACGATGTCGTTCGCGATCAGGTTGCTGAGCAGGTTGTAGATCTTCCCGACGTGGTTGACCGGGTTCTTCCCGGCCGTGGCCTCGAGGCTCATCGGGCGGCAGGGGGTGATGAGTCCGTTGGCGCGGTTCCCGCGGCCGACCGACCCATCGTCCCCGGCCTCCATGGAACAGCCGGTGACGGTCAGATAGTAGCGGCCGAGCTCGGGGTCGTCCGCCGTGTTGACGTCGATCTCGACCTCGCGGTGGGTAAGCTTCGCGGCCTGGTCGGCCAGCTTGTCCCGGATCTCGTCGCAGACGGACTGGTACTCCTTGCCGTCCTTGATCTCGCGGTCGACGAGCGCGGCCGCGACCGTGAGGTGGATCTTGTCGTCGAGTCGGTAGCCCATCACCTTGACATCCTCGCCCAACGCGCCGAGCTTCTTCGTCAGCTTGAGCGTCAGGAACCGCTCGCTCTCGAGCACCAATCGTTCCGTGTCCGACAACGGGGCGAATCCGACCCCGAACGACGTGTCGTTCGAGAGGACCTTCTTCTGCTCGAAGACGCCGCGCAGATCGATGGAACCGGACCCGATCTTCGAGTCGAATTCGACGTCATGGTCGATGTTGATGTGCCGGCAGACGGATTGGACGTACTTTCGGGCCGCCTCGATCGCGGTGTCGTGGATGGGCAGCTTCTCGCCGTTGACCTCGGTGGTCGCTCGACCGACCAGGAGCATGTAGATCGGTTTGGTGACCTTCCCCCCACCGAACTTCGGCTCGGAGGCCCCGCCGACCACCTGGGTCTCGTCGGTGTTGTGGTGGAGGATGCGGCCATACTCGTCGAGGTAGAGCCGGGAGAGGGCGCGGCTGACCGATTCGGAGACCCCGTCCGCGATGGAGTCGGGATGGCCGAGCCCCTTGCGCTCCACGAGCTCGATGGCCTGGTCCTCGATATGGACGGTCCGGAGTGGTTCAACCTGGATATTGCGTCCCATGGAGCGAGGTCCTTGAGGTCGGCCGAGCCGGCTGGGGGTTTAAGGGTTGCGAAAGAGCGCTCGGGGGGCTCTCTGCTATCGGGGGAACCCGAACCCCGCGGGGAATCGCCGCGGTCGGCCCCGGGTAGCCATTTAGGGCCTCCGGTGCGTTCGTAGGACCGTGGAGATCGAGGGATGCCCTCTGCCCGAGGACCGCCTCTATGACCTCGAGAACGACGTCTGGTGGGTCTCCGAGGACGGGGGGTCGACCGCTCGAGTGGGCGTGCTGGGGCCCCTGGCCGCCTTCGCCGGGCCGTTCACGAGCTTGACGTTTCGACCGGTCGAGGGGGTGGTGGGCCGCGGTCGAAGCGTGGCGACCGTGGAGAGCATGCGGTTCACCGGGGCGATACGTCTCCCCGTGGATGCCGAGGTGGTGGAGCGGAACCGGAACGTCTCGGAGCGACCTCGGTTGGTGAACGACGCACCCTACGGCGACGGCTGGGTCGTCCGGGTGCGTCCCGTACGGCCCGACGACGTCGCCCACCACCTCGAAACCGCGGACCAGGTCGCCGGCCGGCTCGCCGAGCGGATCCGGACCCAACGGATCCGGTGTTGGCCGGCGACTCCCGATGTGGAACTGTATGAGATTGGCCTCGAATGCTCCGCCGTCCTGACGATGCTGAACGAGGACCTTCAAGGACGTCCCGCCGGCGCGCACGTCCTGCTGGTGACGGACGACCCGACCAGCCCCATCGAAATGGTCCGCTGGTCCGACCAGACCGGACACACGGTGCGCACCTACCGTCGGGAAGGAACGCTCCATCAGTTCCTGATCCGCAAAGAAGCGCATCCGGTGCCCCGACGCCGTGGGTCGGGCTGACAGGAAACGCTCCTGGGGGGCAGGCCCCCGGTCGACGGAGGAAACGGTTGGGTCCGACGAGGGAACCCGGTTACGGTTTCTCGATCGGGGTCCGGATGAGGTTACCCCACTCGGTCCAGGAACCGTCGTAGTTGCGGACGTCGGGGTATCCGAGGAGATACTTCAGGACGAACCAGGTGTGGCTCGAGCGTTCCCCGATCCGGCAGTAGGTGATGACCGGGGCGGAGTGGACCACTCCCTTGCCGCCGTACAGAGCGTCCAGTTCCTCGCGGGACTTGAACGTGCCGTCCTCCTTGACCGCCTGGGCCCAGGGGATGTTCTTCGCGCCGGGGATGTGTCCCCCGCGCTGGGCGTGTTCGGTGGGGTACTCGGGCGGCGCGGTGACCTCCCCCGAAAACTCCTTCGGCCCGCGAACGTCCACAAGATGGGACTTCCCGGCTTTGACCTCCGGAAGCGCCTTGCGGACGTCGTCCAGGTAGGCGCGGAGCTTGGGGTCGCCCGGGTGGGCCGTGACCTGGCCCGCCGCGTGGTGCGCGGGGTCCTTCGTGATCGGTCGATCCTCGGCGATCCACTTCTTGCGGCCGCCGTTGAGCAGCTTGAGGTTCTTGATGCCGTAGTAGCTGAACACCCAGTACGCGAACGCGGCGAACCAGTTGTTGAAGTCGCCGTAGAGGACGACCGTGGTGTCGTCGTGGATGCCCGCCTTCCGGAGGAGCGCCTGCGCGGCCTCGGACGATAGGATGTCCCGTGCGACCGGGTCGTTGATGTCCTTGCGCCAGTCGAACAGGACGGCGCCGGGCAGGTGCCCCAGCTCGTAATTCGCGGCCGGGTCGTAGTCGACCTCGGCCACGCGAACCTTCGGGTCGTTCAGATGGGAAGCGAGCCAGTCGTTCTCGACGAGTACATCCGGGTGCGCGTAGGTTGCCATGATCGCTCTCGCTCCCTCGGAGGTCGGAGGGAATATACCCTCGATGGCCCGCACAATCGGCGCCGGTGTATGGCGAATCGGCGCAGAAAACGCCAGCCCGAGCGTTCGGGGCCTACCCGCGCCGACCGCGCTTGGGCAGGGCCGCGTCCGACACCTCGACCGTCTCGGGGTCGAAGCCGAGCTTGGCGAGTTCGGCCCGGATCCGGGTCCGGTGGTCTCCTTGGAGATACACCTCGCCGTCGACGACCGAGCCGCCGGTCGCGAGCCGATTCTTGAGCGTCCGCGTGGTCTCCTCGAGGTCGACGCCCGGCGGAAAGCCGGAGATCACCGTCGCCGGCTTGTTGTAGCGCCGGGGTTCGGCGCGCAC
>JAKIVW010000182.1 GCA_022750355.1 Thermoplasmata archaeon | reverse complement strand
TCACCATCCTCGTCATCCTCGGGGAATACCCGTCGCCGGGGTTCGGCCTCGGGGAGTTCAACGCGGCCCTCATGCTCGTGCCGGCCGTCATCGGGATGATGACGTTCGGTCCGTTCCTCGGCCGGATGATCAGCCGGTTCGGTCCGAAGCCGGTGATGATCCTCGGCTTCATCCTCATCACGGCCGGAGCGTTGGGACTGTTCGCCTTCAACCGGACGAACTACGAGGTCGCGGTCGCCGCGATCCCCGTGATGGTCGGAAACGTCGCCGTCCTGATCTCGATGTCGAACATCATCGTGCTCTCGGTCGACCCGAAGACGATGGGCGTCCACACCGGCATGAACCAGACGTTCCGGAACCTCGGCAGCGCGCTCGGCCCGGTACTGGTCACGTCCATCCTCGCGGCGTACGGGTACTCCTTCTTCCTCCCCAACTCGAGCCCGCCGCCCGCGTTCATCGAGTTCACCAACTACCACCTCACCGGCTACGAGTTCGTCTTCGGTCTCACGGCGGCGATCGGCCTGGTCGGCGCCGTCGTCTCGCTCGCGCTCCGGAACTTCCGGTTCCACGCGGACGGGACCCGATTGGGCGAAGCGAGCGGGGCTCCCCCTTCCGAGCGCCGGAGCGAGCCGGCGACCCCGCCGGTCGCGGCGAGCGGGCCCGGCTCCGATTCGTAGAGCCCTACGAGCAGCCGCTCGTGGCGCCGCAGACGATGCACGCGTAGCACGTGCCCGAGCGGACCATGATCCCACCGCAGATGTGGCAGGACGGGGAGTCCTCGCTCACGCCCCCGGAGGGGCTGGGGGAGAACGAGTCGAGCGGCTTGGTCTCGAACTTCACCGTTTGGCTCGTGCCCGACTTCGCAGGTCCCGAGGCGGGAGTACCGTGCCCGTTCCCCGCGTCGGCCGCCGCCTCGAGGCCGATGGCCTGGCGGTCGGCCTCGGTGAGGAACTCGAACGCGAGCCAACGCGCCACGTAGTCCGGGATCGACTTGGCGAACCGGATCTTCGGGTTGTTGGTCGCTCCGGCGGGCTCGAACCGCAGGTGGGCGAGCTTGCGGACCAGGTCCCGGAGCGGCACCCCGTGCTGGAGCGCCATCGACATCGAGATCCCGAGCGAGTCCATCAGCCCGTTGACGGTGGAGCCTTCCTTCGTGACGCGGAAGAAGATCTCTCCCGGGCGGCCGTCGGGGTAGAGGCCGACCGTGACGTAGCCGTCGTGCCCGCCGACCTCGAAGTGGTGCGTCAGCGCCTTGCGCTGGACGGGCAGCCGCTCGCGCGCCGGGGTGCGAGAATCTCCGGGCACGGTCTTGCCCTGGCCGGTCTCGAACGGTTGGGAGGCCTTGCAGCCGTCCCGGTAGAGGGCGACCGATTTAATGCCGAGGCGCCAGGCCTCGAGATAGATCCGTTCGATGTCCTCGACGGTCGCGTCGCTGGGGAGGTTGATCGTCTTGGACGCGCCGCCCGAGAGGAACGGCTGGACCGCGCCGAGCATCTTCAGGTGGCCCATCGGGAGGATCGTCCGGTTGCCCCCCATCGGCGCGAGAGCGCAATCGAAGACCGTGAGGTCGTCCGGATCGAGACCGGGGGCCCCTTCGATCGTGCCGGTACGCTCGACGTAGGCGGCGATCTCCCGGGTCTCGTCCGGAGAGTAGCCGAGCGCGGAGAGGCCGTCGGGGACGGTCCGGTTGACCATCCGCATCACTCCGCCCCCGACCAGGTTCTTCGTTTTGACGAGCGAGAGCTCCGGCTCGAGGCCGAGCGTGTCGCAGCCCATGAGGAGTCCGATCGTGCCGGTCGGGGCGATGACGGAGATCTGCGCGTTGCGATACCCCCACAACTCGCCGGCCTTCACCGTGTCGTGCCAACGGTCGGCGGCGGTCGTCAGGAGGGGGGTGAGGCGCGGGTCATTGACCGGGACCTGTTCCGACGCCCGGGCGTGCTTGGCCATGACCCGGAGCATCGGAGCGCGGTTCTTTTCGAATCCCGCGAAGGGGCCCATCCGCTTGGCCACCTCGCTCGACATGTGGTACCCCTCGGCGGAGAGGATCGCCGAGACCCCACCCGCGAGCGTGCGGCCCGCATCCGAGTCGTAGGCGAGGCCGTAGTGCATCAGGAGGGATCCGAGGTTCGCATACCCGAGCCCGAGCGGTCGGAAGTCGTGGGAGTTCTGGGCGATCGAGGGGGTCGGATAGCTGGACGCATCGACCAGGATCTCCATCGCGAGGATCATCGTCCGCACGGACTGTCGGAACAGCTCGACGTCGAAAGTCCCCTTCGGGTCGAGGAACTTCATGAGGTTGATCGAAGCGAGGTTGCACGCGGTGTCGTCCAAGAACAGGTACTCGCTGCACGGGTTGGATGCGTTGATCCGTCCCGAGTTCGGGCTCGTGTGCCAGTCGTTGGTGTGGTCGTCGAACTGGACGCCGGGGTCACCGCAGCGCCACGCGGCGTAGGCGAGCTTGCGCCAGAGTTCCCGGGCGCGGAACGTCCCCGCGACCGAATGGTCGGTACGGTTGGTCGTCTTCCACTCGCCGTCGCGGACGACCGCTTCCATGAACGAATCGGGGATGCGGACGGAGTGGTTCGCGTTCTGGTAGGCGATGGAGGCGTAGGCGG
>JAKIVW010000057.1 GCA_022750355.1 Thermoplasmata archaeon | reverse complement strand
CGTCGCCCGAGAACCCGCGGGCGATGTAGGTGGCCCCGCTCGCCAGCGCGAGGGAGATCGGCTCGATCGGATGTTCGATGACGCCGGTGGGGGTGGACTTGGTCTTCTGCCCCATCGCCGAAGTGGGGCTCGCCTGCCCCGTCGTCAATCCGTACACCTGATTGTCCATCGTCACATACGTCAGATCGACGTTTCGACGCATCGCGTGGATGAAATGACCCGCGCCGATGCCGAAGCCGTCGCCGTCCCCACCCGTGCCGATGACCGTGAGGCCGTGGTTGGCCCAGCGGATCCCCTCCGCGACCGGAAGGGACCGGCCGTGGAGACCGTGGAAGCCGTACGAGGAGAGGAAGTGCGGGAGGTTCGACGAACAACCGATCCCCGAGACGATCACGACATTGTGGCGGGGGATCTGGAGTCGCTTGACCGCCATCTCGATCGCCGCGACGACGCCGAAGTCGCCGCACCCGGGGCACCAGGTCGGCTTGGTGTCCGACTTTCCAACGAGCGGAAGGGCACTGCCCGTGGGGGTCGGCACGACGCGTGCGCTACTTTCCGCCATGGTCGATCACCTCGAGGCCGCGAGCGACGATCTCGTGGGGATAGAACGGTTCCCCGTCGTACTTGAGCAGGCGCTCCGGCAGGTCGATCCCCGTCTCGGCGCGGATGAGGCGGCCGAACTGTCCGGTGTAGTTCGCTTCGACGAGCAGGGTCCGATGGGTCCGTCCGAGGGCGGCGGTGACGCCCTCCGAGTCGAGCGGGAAGACGGTCGGGAAGTAGAGCAGGTTCGTCGGTTTCCCCTGCGCTGTGAGCTGCGCCATGGCATCGCGGATCGGACCGACGGTCGAACCCCACGCCACGAAGGTGAGCGGCGCGTCATCGGGACCCTCCCGGACGAGAGGGACGGAGTCGGTCCGCAGACCGCGCAGCTTCCCCATCCTCTTGTCCATCATTCGCACCCGCTCCGCGACCCACTGGGGGATCCCCGAACGGGTATCGGAGACGAGATGTCCCTTCTCGTCGTGCTCGTCCGAGCCGGCGACGAACTGGAGACCCGGCTGTCCGGGGAGCGCGCGCGGTGAGATCCCGGACTCGGTGTATTGGTAACGCTTGTACTCGTGACCGTTGGGCTGGACCGTGAAAAGGCTGGACGGTTCGATGTTCAGCGAGATCTCCTCTCGGTCGACCGTGAAGTGACTCTCCGAGAGATGGAGGTCGCTCGCCAGGAGGATCGGGGTTTGCCAGGTCTCGGCGAGTTCGAACGCCCGAATGGTCGCGAGGTAGGCGTCCTTCGCGTCCGTCGGAGCCAGGATCGCGCGCGGGAAATCACTCTGCCCCGCCCCGAGCATCATGTTGAGGTCGCCTTGCTCGGTCTTGGTGGGGAGACCGGTCGAGGGTCCGGCGCGCTGGGATTCGACGACGACGAGAGGCGTCTCGGTCATCCCGGCCAATCCCAGGCCCTCGACCATCAGCGCGAACCCGCCTCCGCTCGTGGCGGTCATCGAACGTACGCCGCCGAACGAGGCACCGATCGCCATGTTGATCGCCGCGATCTCGTCTTCCGCCTGCTTCACGACGATCCCGAGGCTCTGGGCGTGCGCCGCGAGCCAGTGAAGGACTCCGGACGCCGGCGTCATCGGGTATTGGGCGAGGAACTTGCAACCGGCCGCCGCCGCCCCGAGGGCGATGGCTTGGTTGCCCGTCATGAGGAGTTTGGGCGCGCCGCCTTTCCGAACGGCCGCCGCGTTCGCACTCGCATGAGCCTCCGCGTAACGGTACCCGTCCCCACTCGCACCCAGGTTCCAGGTGGCGACGTCGCCGGCCTTTCGGCCGAACGAATCCTGGAGAACCTGATGCAACAGATCGAGCGGAATCCCCGCGAGGAAGGCGGTCGCCCCGATCCCGCCCGCGTTCTGGAGGATCGATTGGCTCGTGTACTTCCGGGCGAACTCGAGGGTCGGAACCGGAAGGGCGGTGACGCCCGCGGGCAGCTCGCTCGCCGCCACGGCGAACTTTTCCGGGTCGAAGACGATCGTACCCCCGCGACGGATCCCGGCGGCGTGCACGTCGACGGTCTGCCGGTCGAGAGCGTAGAGGATGTCGAGCCCGTCGCCCTGGGAAGGTGGGCGTCCGTCCCCGGTACGCGCATGATACCAGACGTGGCCCCCGCGGATGACCGATTGATACGCGTTGAGACCGAAGACATGGAGTCCCATCCGGGAGAAGCAGCGCGCGATCGTCTCGCCGACGGAGGCGATGCCGTCCCCGGCCTGACCCCCCGTACGGACCGCGAGCTCCGTCATTCCTCAATCGAGAGGCCATCTGTATTAATCGGTTGTGCGCTCCGCCGGCGATGACGGCGACCGGAGCGACTCCGCGACGCTCCGCGCCCCCCACCGGCCGCGTCCGCGTTCTGCTGTTTTCGACCGCCCGAACGGCCGTCGGATCTCGATCGTTGTCGTGGCCGGTCGGCCCCGACGGGACCACGGTTCGCGAACTCGCGGCCGGCCTCGCTCGGGCCCACCCGCGGGTGGCCCCCATCCTGGGGCACTGTCGGTACTTTCATGACGACGTTCTGGTGAAGGGCCTCGACGAACGACTCCCTCCCGGAGCCGAACTCGCCATCCACCCTCCCTACGGGGGAGGGTAGCCATGTCCGTCCGGCTGAGTCCCCGCCCGCTGTCCGTCGCGTCGGCCTTCCGGGAGCTCGAAGACCCGAAGTTGGGCGGGGTCGTGCTGTTCGCCGGCCGCGTGCGCGCGGACCCCACCGCGATGGGAACCGTCACCGCGCTCCTGTACGAGACCCACCGCGCGCCCGCCCTCGTGGCGCTCCGGAGGCTGGAGGCGGAAGCTCGTCGAAAATTCGGCGCGGGGCGTTCCGTGGCGTGGCACCGGGTCGGACGCGTACGGGTCGGCGAGATCGCGGTCATCGTCGGCGCGGCGTGCGGCCACCGCTCGGAGGCGTTCGCCGCGACCCGCTACCTGATCGACCGGCTGAAGCAGACCGTGCCGGTGTGGAAGGAGGTGCGAGCACGACCCGAGCGTCGACCGCGACCACGCCCGAACCCACGCCGCGCACGATGAGCGGATTGAGGTCCAGTTCGGCCACTTCCGGCAGCTCGACCGAGATTTGAGAGATCCGTTCGATCGCCTCGGCGAGCGCGGCGAGGTCGCTGGCCGGTTCGCCCCGGACCCCTTGGAGCAGCGGGAACGCCTTCACCGACTCGATCATGTGGACGGCCGAGAGGGGCCGGACCGGCGCGAGGCGGAACGTCACATCGCGCAGCACCTCGACGTAGATCCCGCCAAGCCCGAACACGACCACCGGCCCGAAACCGGGGTCGCGCTGCAGCCCGATCAACACCTCCTTCCCGCCATGGATCTCGGCCTCGACCTCGAACCCCTCGATCCGGGCCGCGGGCGCCCGAGTCCGCAGGTTGGCGGTCATCTCGCGCACGGCCTCTCGCACCGCGTTCGCGTCCTCGAGGTGAAGGAGCACCCCACCGACCTCCGTCTTATGGGAAATGTCGGGGGAAGCGACCTTGAGGACCACCGGGTACCCGACCTCGCGGGCGGCCGCGACCGCTTCCTCGGCGGTCCGGACGCGACGAGCCTTGGCGAACGGAATCCCGAACGCGGTCACCAACTCCCGGGCGGCATATTCGGGAAGGACCGAGATCCCCGCTCGACGGGCGCGGGCGAGGACGGCTCGGGCCGCCCGGAGGTCCACCGTAAACTTTCGGACCTCGGTACGAGGGCGGTTGAGCCAGGCCCGGTATCGGGCGAGGCTCCCGAGACCCTGAACGGCTTCTTCCGGGAACGTGAACGTCGGCACCCCTCCCGCCTCGAGCACGGCGACGTCCTCGGAGAGGTCGGTCACGCCGAACAGGCATGCCGTGAGTGCCTTGGGGCTCTTCGAGTGCGCGGCGAGCAGCGCCCTCGCCACGGCCGCTCCGGTCAGCGTCCCGGTCGGGGTAGAGATCGCGAGGACGCCGTCGGTACGCGCGGAGTCGAGGATGATGCGGAGGGCCTGCTCCCACTGCGAGGGTCCGGCGTCCGCCGTCATGTCGACGGGGTTGGCGAGCGCGGCCGAGGGGGAGAGAAAGCGGGCGAGCTGGGCGCGCTCGGAGTCGGACGGGAGAGGCAACTCGAGGCCCCGCCGGGCGGCTGCGTCCGCGGCCACGATCCCGGGGCCACCGGAATTCGTGAGGATGGCGAGCCGGGGACCGTTCAACTGAAGTCCGGCCGAGAAGACCTTGGCCGTGCGGAACAGTTCCCCGATCGACTCGACCCGCTCGACCCCCGATTGCTCGAAGAGCGCGTCGTACAGCTGGTCCCGTCCCGACTGGGCGAGCGAACCCGTATGGCTCCGGGCGGCCCGTTCTCCGGCGGGCGTCCGCCCGCTCTTGATCACGAGCACCGGTTTCAATTCGGTCACCTCGCGGGCGGCCTCGAGGAAGCGCCGGCCGTTCGCGAGGCTTTCCACGTAGAGGAGGATGACGCGCGTGGCCGGGTCGCGGCCGAGATACTGGAGCAGGTCGTTCTCGTCCACGCCCGCGCGGTTCCCGACCGAGACGAACTGCGAGAACCCGATCCGCTCGGCGATCCCGTACTGGAGGATCCCGGCCCCGAGCGCACCGCTCTGAGAGACGAAGGCGATGTTCCCCCGGGGCGGAAGGTTCTGACTGAACGTCGCGTTGAGGCTGACGCTGGGATCGGTGTTCAGCAGACCGAAGCAGTTCGGTCCGACCAACGACATCCGGTACCGCTGGGCCGTGCGGATGAGCTCGTCCTCGAGGTCGATCCCCGCACCGCCGACCTCCCGAAATCCCGAGGAGATGACGATGACCCCGCGCGTTCCGGCCCGACCGAGCTCCTGCACGACGCCCTGGACGCTGCGCGCGGGTACGATCACGATCCCGAGGTCCGGGGCCTCCGGGAGATGCGCGACGTCGGGATAGCAGTGAACGCCCGAAACGCTCGGCCACGATGGGTTGACCGGGTAGACCACGCCTCGGAAACCGGCCTGCAGGATGTTCCGGAACAGCGTCATCCCGACCGTGCCGGGTCGGTTCGAGGCGCCGACGACGGCGATCGACTTCGGCTCGAACAGTTCGGTCAGGGCGTCCGAGCGCGACGTCGTCACCTTCCTACTCCACGGTCGCTAGGCCGTGGAGCCTCCATAATATAGACGCCCCGGCGTGGACGGGCCCATGTCGGCCGAAGAGCCTTCGACGCCCCCCCGGCCCACCTCCGCGCCGCCCGGGCCGATGCGACGCGGTCCGCCCGGCAGCGTCCTCCAGCGGATGGAGAAGGGCCGCATCCGTCACGTCGTGGCGGTCGGAAGCGGCAAGGGAGGCGTGGGCAAGTCGACCGCCACCGCCCTCCTCGCCACCGAGCTCCGACGGCGGGGCCTCAACGTCGGGATCCTGGACGCCGACATCACCGGCCCGTCGATCCCCAAACTGCTCGGGATGACCGGACCGCTTACGGACCGGGGCGAAGGGATCGAACCGGCCGTGTCGCGTACCGGTATTCCCGTCGTCTCCTCCCAGTTCATGGTCGAGGACGAGAAGACACCCGTCATCTGGCGCGGTCCGCTCGTCACGCGGCTCATCACGCAGTTCTTCGGAGGGGTGAACTGGGGACCGCTCGACTACCTGCTCATCGATATGCCGCCCGGTACGAGCGACGTCCCGCTCACGGTGTTCCAGACGATCCCCATCGACGGAATGGTGTTCGTCCTCACGCCCCAGGACCTCGCGGCCCTGATCGTCCGGAAGGCGATGAACATGGCCCGCGAACTCCACGTCCCGCTGCTCGGGCTCGTCGAAAACATGTCGTTCCTCAACTGCCCGGACTGCGGTCGACGGATCGACCTGTTCGGCATCAGCAAGGTCGCCCAGATCGCCGAGGAGTACGGGATTCCCGTCCTCGCCCAACTTCCGGTCGCCCCTCCGATCAGCGGTCTCTCCGACGCCGGACGGCTCGACGAGCACACCGGCGCCGAGGTCGCGGCGCTCGCCGACGCGTTCGTGCGCTCGGTCGACGAGGCTACGAAGGGGCAGACCGCGGTCCTCTGACCTCGCGAAGCTTCGCGAAGGGGATCGACTCGACCGCCACCCCCCGGCGCCCGAGGGCCGCCGCGAGGCCGGGGAGGTGGGCGTCGCCGACGACCGCGGCGATACGGCCGTACCCCTGGAGGCGCAGTACCACGAGCCGCTCCGCCATGTGCTCGTTCCGCTCGTCCAACAAGACCCGGGCGAGAGTCGGGCTCGCGAGCCGCAACTGCTCGGTGTACTCTTCGGGGGACGCCGCGTACCGATCCATCTCCCGCGTGACCAGCCGGGCCGGGATGAACAGCGCCACGAACGCCCCGAACAACAACTGCACGCGTTCCTTGAACGGCATGGACGAGACCAACCGCATCACCGTGAGGCGGAGCGGGTCGTCGATGAGGAAAAGGGGTAGCTTCCGCTCCCGGGCGACCAGCGCGGCGACCTTCATCTCCGCGCCCGCCTCGCCCCCGCCGAGCTCGGAACCGAGTCGTCGTTGGATGAGGCCCCACATCCGGGTGAGGAGCGGCAGTCCGCTCCGGTCCCGCGGATGCGAGGACGGCGCGAACAGCGAGCCGGCCCGCTCCGGGTCCAACTCGACGGCGAGACCGTCCAGCACCCGGTCCGCGAGGACCCAGCGGAGCGGGCCCGAGAGGTCGATGACGTGCGCGGCCCCCAGGAGCAGCACCGGCGACTCCGTGGTTCGCGCGTACATTGGTAGAGGGACGGCTCCGCCCGCTATCTGCCTTTCCCGCACCCGGCGTGCGAACCCCCAAATAGGCGAGGGCGGTCGCGAAGACGATGGCGTGGACGATCTTCAGCGTGCCCTCCGCGAAGCGGACCGAGCTTGACGCCGCGCTCCGCGACGATATCGTCTCCCGTCAGAGCCAGAAACTCCGCGACGCGGGCGCCCTGGGTGGCCCCGCCGACCGGACCTATGTCCTCGTCGAAGGATCGACCGAGGGCGTCCAGCGCGCGAAGGAACTGCTCGCTCCCGTGGGCACCGCCCTCCCGGTGGAAGAGGGCGAGAAACTGCACCAGCGATTCCGGGACGAGGAGGACGCCGCCTCCGCCGGGATGGGTCTCTTCTTCACCGAAGAGTGACGGGTCACTCGTTCGACACGTCGTGGGACGGGTCGAGGTCCTCCCCGCCACCGAACACGCGCTGGCACGACTGGTAGAACGAATCGAGGCCGATCCCCTCCTTCGCGGAGGTGGGGGTCAAGCCGGTGAGGGATCCCATCGACTCGAGAGCGCGGAACAGTTCGGTCGAGAGTTGGGTATCCGGGGTCGGCGTCTCGGCCGTCACCGCCTCGTAGAGGGTGCCCTGCTCGTCCGCCCAACTGGTCACCCGGGCGAGCTGCTCCGGGGTGAGGGCGTCGACCTTCGTCAGGACGTTGACCATCGGAAGCCGGAATCGGAACTCGACGGTCGCGCAGAGCATCATCAGCGAGACGAACCCGCCGGGGGTCCGGGCGAGGGCCGGGTCGAAGAGGAACGCGATCGCCGAACGGTCCCCGCTCAGCGCGTCCACGATCGCCTTCGAGGCCTCCCGGAACGCGAACAGCTCGATCTGGCCGGGCGTGTCGATGAGGACGTAGTCCGACTTGAGTTCCTGGACGGCCTGCTTCACGTCGAAGATCTTGAGCGCGATCATGTCGGCCGCGGCGACCTGCGCCCCGTTCGGACCCAGACCGTACTCGTCCTGGATGTCCGAGAGGCGCACCCACTCGCGTATGTCCACGTCCGGCTCGAAGTCGGTCCCCTCGAGGCCGGGGTCGAGATTGACGACGGTCGAGTCGTAGCCGGCGGTCTTCAGCCACTCGGCGAAGGCGCGGACGAACGACGTCTTGCCGGCGCCGGCGGTCCCGGTGAAATAGACCGTGCCCGGCTCCTCCAACTACTTCTTCCCCCCGATGGCCCGGCGGCGAGCGAGCTCGCCGGCGACCGAGCGAAGGAACGCCGCCTTCGTCGTGGTTCCCTTCTTCACGACCTTGACCCGACCTTCGAAGGAGCTCGCAGATCTCGGATACTGCTTGTCGGATTCGAGTTCGGCTTTGAAGCCCAGGTGCTGCGCGGCGTCCACGATCTCCTGCCCGGTCAGGTCGGCGAGCGCGAGCGCGGCCGGGATGCGGCGACCGTCCTTGCGCGTGCGCTCGCGCAGGAGATAGGTCGGATAGACGTAGAAGTGGTCGGGCATCGCAGGCCCGTCGGGCGGATCACGCCGGAGCGGACGCCGCCGCGACGCGGACGCCGTTCAACACGCCGTCCTGGCCGGGTCGGGAGCGCACCCGGACGAGGCCGAGCTCTGTCTCGAGGATCGCACCCTTGGTGATGATGTTCCGTTGAACGTAGTTCGGATTGGCCGGGTTCTCCCGAACGGTCACGATCTTGGCGTTCTGCGTTTTCTTGGTCGCCGGGTCGAAGACGTTGATCGTCTGGGCAGTGAGGATGCGGAGCTTCAGGTTTGCCCCGCGGACGCGGTAGCGTTTCACGATGTTGCCGCCCAGCGTCGCGGATTGGAGCTCTCGGCCGATCTCGAACCGCCGCTTCTTTCGGATCGGTCGAAGGCGTCCGCCCGTGCGCTTGCGACGCGAGCGGCCCTGCCAGATTCCCATGAAACCCCGGGGGAGGTCGGGCCGACCGGGGTGGCGTATATGACGTTTCTCGAACACGCCCCGGCCCCCACGCCTCCGGCCGAGATCGGCTCGCCCGAGCAACGGTACGCTCGGGACACCGGCTAGTGGGCGTGGTCTTCGCCGAACAGCCACCGGAGTCCGCCGGGCCAGCCCTGTTCCGACATCGTGAGGATGGTCCGGTAGTATTGGTTGATCGCCCCCGCGGAATAGTCGACCGAATCGAGCGCCCCGAGAGGATAGTTCGCGATCGCCGCCCAGGAAAACTGCCCGCGGCGGGCCCCGGGACCGGGGCGGTGGACCGGCTGAGCATCGAGGAGCTCGGGGTGGGTCATGAGATCCCACGTGGTGGCCAACTCGTGGAACTGTTTCCGGTACACCAGGTTCCCGACCGGGTCGACCGCGCCCCACGTCCCGTCCCGCCAGGTCTCGACGATCGTGTGACCGCTGTAGGGGCGTCCGGTATCCTCCAGGATCACGAGGCGCGACGGGAGCCCGGCGACCTGGCAAAGTCCGCAGGCGACCCGCGCCACGTCGGTGCACCAGTCGGACCCGCGCGCGACGATCTCCTCTTCGGAGCCTCCGAACCACATCCGGTCGAGGACCTCGGGCTCCGACGGGGCGAGCCCGGCCGCGAAACGAACCACCGCCTCGACCCGTTCGTCCTCCGAGCGGTCCGCCAGGTCGAGCGCCT
This sequence comes from Thermoplasmata archaeon, assembly GCA_022750355.1. Classification (GTDB taxonomy): domain Archaea; phylum Thermoplasmatota; class Thermoplasmata; order Lutacidiplasmatales; family UBA184; genus Lutacidiplasma. The sequence continues at coordinate 1,467 of JAKIVW010000057.1, read as the reverse complement.
GGACGAGACGCTCGAGCTCCGGCCGTGTCCCGACCCGGTACGCCGAGCGGGTCGGGGTGAAGGCATCGTAGAGTCCGGTGGCCGTCGCCGGACAGAGCCGGACCATCGAGTCCCACAGGACCCGGTCGATCGACCCGGCCGGGTGCGGGTCGTTGTCGAACATCGTCCGGTAGGGCGGCGGAAGTTGTCGTCGACCGCGGTACTCGAAGTAAGCGTCCATCGCTCGTCACGACCGGAATGCCGCGGCCCCGCCAGGACAAGCCGGGCTAAATTGTCGGCGGAAGCGGAATCCTCCGGCGGCCATCCTTTGGGGGGTTCGACTGGGTTTAAACGTCCCGGACCCTCCTTCGGATCCGTTCGGTGCCGATCGATGAGAGTGGTGGGTGTGGACGAGGCGGGACGCGGTAGCTTTGTCGGCCCCCTCGTCGTCGGCGCATTCGCGGCCGACGACTACCACCTCGACTCCCTCCGCGAGGCCGGGGCACGGGACTCGAAGGAGCTGACCCCGGCCGCTCGGGAGGCCGTCTACGGGCGCCTACTCCGACTCGGTCAAATGGCGTCCGTCGCGTTGAGCCCCCGAACCGTGGACCGCGCGGTCCGACATGGGGGACTGAACGATCTCGAGGCCCGGGCGTTCGGGAGCGTGATCCGACGTCTCGGAGGGGAGGAAGCCCGCGTTGATGCGTGCGACACGAACGAAGCGAGATTCGGCCGCCATGTCTCGGCCCGGGCCGGGAACGGAATCCGTATCCTCGCACGGCATCACGCCGACCGGGACGACCCGTTGGTCGGAGCCGCCTCCATCGTCGCGAAAGTGCGGAGGGACCGGGCCCTCGCCCGATTGCGGGCCACTCTCGGGGACGGGATCGGGAGCGGGTACCCGTCCGACATTCACACGGTGGAATTCGTCCGGGCCCACTTGCGCCAAGGAGAGGGCGCGCCGTCCTGGCTGCGGACGTCGTGGGCCACGATGGGAAGGGTTAAGCTAGCTTCTCCCGCTGTCACGCTGGACCGGTTTGCGCCATGACCGTCGAAGAAACTCTCGTCGCCCTCGTCGACCGGTTCAACCGACATGCCGAGAAGACCCCGGCCATGGCCGAGGAGCTCGAGGGAATCGAGCGGACCATCGAGGTCCGATTGCGGGACGAAGGCACCTACGCCGTCGACCTCCGCCACGGCCGCCTCACGGATCTCCGCACCGGATCGCCGGCCCGTTCGGATGTCAAGATCATCACCGATGTCGCGACGTTCCGTGGGCTCGTCACCAAAGAGATCGGGCCGATGAAGGCCCTCGTGACGCGGAAACTCGCGATCGAAGGCAGCTTGGAAGACAAGCTGCTGTTTCGGAAACTTCTCTAACTCTCCCCCGGGGGCCCGGGGGGTCGGTCGATTCGGATCCCTCCGCGCAGCGGGCTGGGTTGCGGGACCAGGCAAAGTCTCTTCTGGGGCGCGGGCGACGGGAGGCCG
>JAKIVW010000056.1 GCA_022750355.1 Thermoplasmata archaeon | reverse complement strand
TCCCCGAGGCCGAACCCCGGCGACGGGTATTCCCCGAGGATGACGAGGATGGTGAACATGAGGAACATCGAGGTGCCCACGATCACGCCGTTCAGGTTGGAGACCCAGATGTTCCGCTGCCGCAGCTCCTTGAACGAGACGATCGGGCTCGGGGCCCGAGGCTCCCACCAGAGGAAGACCGCGAACGCCGCGAGGGCGATCAGGAAGAACTCCGGAACGCCCCAGGCGACTCCGCCGACCGCCCCGCCCGTGAAGTTGGTCCAGCCCCAGTACGCCCCCTCCGTGATGCCGAGCATGAGGAACGTGAGTCCGATCCCGAGGCTGGTCACGCCGATGAAATCGATCTTGCGGGCCGCACGGACCAACGATTCCCGCACGAACACCGCGGCGAGCACTAGGACGAGGACCGCGACCGGGATGACCGTGTGGTAGGTCAACTGCCAACCGTAGTTCTGGGCGATCCAGCCACCACCGATCAGACCCAGGGCGGCGCCCCCCGCGAACATCCCGGAGAGGATCCCCTGCGCCTGGCCGACCTTGGCGGGGGGGTAGACCTCGGGCAACATGGCGAATCCGAGGGGGAACATCGCCATCCCGACGCCCTGGAGCGCTCGGACCGCGATGAGGACGAAGATCTGGTTCGGGCGGGTGAGTCCCACGGCGGCTCCGATATTGGGCGTGAAGCCCGCGATGCTGACCGCGAGGGTGTAGACCCCCATGGCGATGAGGAGCATCCGCTTCTTGCCGTAGATGTCGCCGAGCTTCCCGAAGATCGGGGTGACGACCACCCCGACCAGGAGGTAGGCCGAAAGGATCCACGCGATCGTGCTGGCGTCCCGGACCTGGAAGAACTGCTCGAAGTTGCTGAAGGCGGGAAGGACCATCGTCTCGACGTACGTGACCATGAGGGCCATTCCGGCGAGGATCGCGAGGACCGTCCGCGCGTAGCGCGGGTCGTAGGTGCGGGCCGGCAGGCCAGGGGCGTTCACGACGCCTCCCGTCGAAGTTCGACCGAGGGGCGTTCGAGGCGAATCCGGAGTTCCCGGAAGACGCGGGTCGCCGTGGCGACGTCCTCCCCCGATAGTTCGTCGGTCGCGGAGCGCATCACCTGACCCACCGCGCGCCAGATGCGCGCTTCGAGTCGGCGTCCGGACGGAGTGAGCGTCAACTCGACCGCTCGGCGGTCCTGCTCGGACCGGTGCCGTGAAACGAAACCGGAACGGACCAACTGGTCGACGTTGCCGCACACCGTCGGAGGCGCGACGGAGAGGTGACGCGCCACGGAGGTCAGCGAGGTTTGACCGAGGCTCGAGACCAGATGGAGGGCCCAGAACTGGCCCAACGTGATCCCCTCCTCCTCGAGGGTCGGCGCGAGGCGCCGAAGGACCGACCCCATCACTTCGTGGACCGAGCTCATGAGGTCCTCGGGTTCGAGGGCGACCGGCGGAGCGCGCGGGGTTCGCAACGGTGCGTGCATTGACTCCCTAATTATTCCTATACCGAATCATTAGGAAATATAAGCATATGGAGGCGACTACTCGAGCGCGTAGCGCGCGAGTCGGAGGACATCCGTGAACCGAGGGTGCTCGTCCTCCGGGGCCGACCCGTCCCCCCAGACGGCGACGAGGGCACCGGACGGAAACGCGTCGTCCCGGCCGGCGTGGACCGCGCCGAGCGCGGTCGGGACGCCCCGTCGGTCGATGGCGAGCATCATCAGCAGGGCCCCAAGGGGGCTCGAGTCGACCATGACGCCCCCGCGGTCGTCCGATCCCCACTCCTCGAAGCGCGCTTCGTCCTCGCGTAGGAGGGCGATCCGCCCCCGACGTTCGGCGGGGCGAGTCGGTTGCTCCGGCAGCGGCCTCCACGCGATCTGCTCGCCCGCCGCGACGAACCGCAATCGAAGCCCCGGATGGACCTCGAACGACTCCTGGTCAGGGCTCAAGCGGCGACCCCCCGTCCTCTCCACATCCGACAATCGGGCCGCACGGAGCAGGGACCGCACACCGAAATGTCCCTCCGCTTGGGGCAATCGCCGGAGATGCCGGTATGGCACAGGACGAAATCGAACTTGATCGGGTCGATGGGGTCGATACGTCGGAGCGCTTCGCTGACCTCTTCGACCGCGGCCCAGGACCGGGTCCGACGGGTGGTCAGCCCGAGATTGTACGCGATCCAGTGGACGTGCAGGTCGAGCGGCACCCGCAGGTCGCCGGTCGGAACGCGGCGCCAGTACCCGAGGTCCGGGTACCGTTCGCGCACCATCCATCGAACGAAGAGGGTCATCCGCTTGCACGGACTCCGGGGCGTGCCGAGGGGGCTGGGGAACAGGTGGAGATACCCCGCGGGCGGAGGCCCGTTCCGGTTCCGCGATCCGTCCCCCCGCAGCACCCGGACCAGGGAGTCCAACCCGCCGGGAAACCCCCCGCGGAGGTACCCCTCGAGGAAGGCGTCCTCCAGCGTCTCGTGGGACGAGTAATACTCGGCCAAGACCCGGGCCAGGTACTCGACCTGGTCGCCGCGGATCCAGCGGTGCCGAAACGGTCGAAGGGCGCGGGCTCGCGCTCCTCGCGGCGTCTCGAGGAGCCACTGCTCGGGGGCCCCCGCGGTCAACGCCATCAGTCGAGCGAGCGACCCGCGGATCGCCGTGGTGTTCCCGATGGCCAGTGTCGCGGCCAAGATCCCCAGGACCTCCGCCGAGCGGGTGTCGTGGGTGAACGGTCGGATGGAAGAGATCGGGTCCTCGGCGAGGGACCGCTCGAACGGAAAGTCACGGTAGAGAGCCTCCAGATGCTGGGGCAGCTCCGGAGTCGGACGGTGGATCCGCACGATCGTTCGGAGCGATGGTGTGGATTTACCTTCACGTTCGCGGCTGGAACCCATCCCCTCGCTCCTGCCGGGGGGCTAACTAGGCCGCGGAACTGGCGGGGACCATGTCGGGGGCCCCGGTCGAAATCCGACCCACGATCGACCGAACGTGGCTCGAATCCGCCGCCCGTGAGGAGCCTCTCCTTCACGCATACGCCCTGTGGGACCTCGACCAACATCCGGGGCGTGTCCGGTTCTTCTCCGCGCTCCGGGGGTCGACGACGCTCGGTTACCTGCTGCTCTGGCCGCTCGGGGACGGGGGGACGATCGTCCACTGGCTCGGGGACCCGGAGTCCACCAGCGGACTGCTCGGCGTGCTCCCGCCTCGCCCGCTGGTCATCCTCTGTTCCGAGGCCGGGGCCCCGCTGGCGGAACGGGCTAGGGGGCCTGCCACGGTTCGTCCGGTGCTCGCCGAGGTTGCTCCCGTGGGGTCTCCCCCACCGGTCGGGCCGCACGACGAGATGGTCCGCCGGCTGACGGGGGACGAACGCACGATCGTCCGGGAGTTTGCGGGCCGCCAGACCGAGCGGATCGGCGCCGCCTATTCCGGGATCGATCCGGCGATGGAACCGGTGTGGGGCGGGTTTGAGGGAGGGCGGCTGGTCGCGCTCGCCCGCCCCGCCGTGCGACTCCCCCACCTCTGGGTCGTCGGCGGAGTCTATGTGGACCCGGATCACCGGAATCAGGGATGGGGCCGGTCCGTGGTCCGGGCCGTCATGGGGGAGGCGGCGCGCGCCGGTGCCCCCTGTGGCCTGTTCGTGCGGGAGGACGGTGCGCCGGCACGGGCCATGTACGCGGGGCTCGGGTACCGTCCGGTCGGCCGTCGGCTTTGGATCGACGCGGGATGTGGGCGCGACCCCTAGGCCCCGAAAATCTAAGGGCGAGGAAAACCCCTAGGAGACCCGATGCCCTCGAACGCGGAAGCGGCGGAGATCTTCCGAGGGATCGCCGACCTCCTGGACGTGATGGGAGAGCGGTTCAAGCCAGAGGCCTACCGTCGCGCCGCGCGTTCGGTCGACTCCCTCACCGAGGATCTCGGAGCGGTGGCGACTCGGGGGGAGCTCCGATCGATACCGGGCGTCGGCGACGCCATCGAGGAGAAGCTTCGGGAGTATCTCGCGACGGGGAAGATCGATTACTACGATCGGCTCCGGAAGGAGGTGCCGGCCGGGGTCGCCGAGATGCTGGGCATCCCGGGCCTCGGGCCGAAGACGGCGCGGCGATTCTGGGTGGAACTGGGCATCGCAGGTCCGACGGAGTTGCTGACCGCCCTCGACGCGGGTCGACTGGTCGGCGTGAAAGGGTTCGGGGAGAAGAAAATCGCCCAGATCCGGGCGGCCGTCACGGCGAGCCGGGCCTCGACCCCCGGAGCCCGCCTATCGATCGAGGTGGCGTACCCGATCGCTCAGGCCCTCGTTCGCGCCTTGAGGGAAGGGGCGGGCGCCGAGCGAGTGGAGGTCGCCGGAAGTTTCCGTCGCGGAAGGGAAACGGTCGGGGACCTGGACATCCTGGTCACCTCCGAAGATCCACCCCGGGCGTTCGACGTTTTCTCCGCTTTGCCGGAGGTCGGAGAGGTCCGCCTCCGCGGAGGGACCAAGGAGACCGTCCTCCTCCGGAATGGCCTCCAGGTCGACCTGCGCGTCGTCGAGCCGGCTTCGTTCGGCGCCGCGCTGGTCTACTTCACCGGGTCCAAGGACCACAACGTACAGATCCGTTCGCTCGCGAAGGACCGGGGCCTCCGGGTGAACGAGTACGGGGTCCTTCGGGGGGAGGAGCGGATCGCCGGTCGCACCGAGGAGGAGGTGTACGCCGCGCTCGGCCTTGCGTGGATCCCTCCCGAGATCCGAGAGGCCCGGGGCGAAGTGGAGGCCGCGGCGCGAGCGCCCCTGCCCCCCCTCGTCTCGGAGAGCGACCTGCGGGGCGACCTCCATGTTCACCTTGCCCCGGAGGCCGACGCAGCGGCGATCGACCGGTTGGTCGTCGCCGCCCTCGACCGTGGTCTCTCGTACCTCGGTCTGATCGTGGAAGGTGTCGACAGAAACGGCACCCCCTACCGACTCTCGGAGTCGGCCCGGGGCCGAATGAAGGCGGCCTCCTCGTCCCGGCTCCGCCTCTTCTCGGTACACGAACTCGACCTGTTCTCTCCCGAGGGTCGAAACGAGCCGGCGGCCGGGGCCGATTGGTACGTCGTCCGCCCCACGTCGCGGTCTCCGCTCCCTCCGCCCTCGGCGCCCCTCCGGGAGCGCATCGCGCTCGTCGCGCATCGGGGCGGGGCGGGTTCGCCCAACGAGGGTACCCTGTCCGCCTGGACCGCCTTCGCGCGGGCGGCGGCTGCCGCGGTCGAAGTGGGACCGGGGACGGAGCGGCTCGATTCGACCGGAGCCCGTCACGCCCGCGAGGCGGGCCTTTCCCTCGCGCTCCCGACCGGGGTCGCCGAGGGGGCCGAATCGCCGACCGGTCCGGTCGCACTCAAATTCGCGCGGCGGGCCGGTGCGCTCCCGCCCGAAATTCGGAACTCGGCCCGTCACGCCCCGTTCAGCGGGGGGCGGACGGTCGGCGGGGCATAGACGACGGCGCGGCGGCCCGGCCGCCGGAGATGGCGGTGGGGGCGCTCAACCCACGGGCAACGCAACTGGCGCAGCAGTGAGCGGCCGGCGTGAGGCCGTGGTGCCAGTAACAATCTGCACACAGGGTCCGCCCGCAGCCCCAGCACAGGGGAGGAGAGGCACGGGCGACCACGGCAGAGGAACAGTTGACACACACCCGTCCCGAGTCCGGCCGGGGGTGGAGCACGGGCGGCTCGGGGAAGCGGGCTGCGGGCTTCCCCCCAGGGATCCCCGGAGGGCGGGGCGGCTGGGAGGACGGGGTCGGACGGGGTAGGTCGGTCACCGGGGGTTCGGAGATTCTCACCCCTTTTTATGCTATGTCCCGGGGAGAACGGGTTGCCATTGGACCTCGAATGTGATGTACCGGTCGTCCGAAGGAGGTCCTGTGACGTCCGGACCCCCCCGACGCACTCGACCGAGCTCCCGCCCGCCGCCGGAGCCGACCCGGCGCTCGAACGCGGCGATCCCCGTCACGCTGGTCGTGGTCGGGGTGGGGCTCTACCTGGGCCGGTACACCCTCGTGCTTCCGGCGTTGTTCGGCCTGTTCCTTCTGTGGGCAGGAGGGTCGTTCCTCTCCGCCCGCTTGAATCCCCTGAGCACCCACTTTTACCTCACGACCAAGCCCTCGTGGACCGCGGTCCTGGTCGTCTTCCTCGGGTCACTCGCCCTGCTCGGGGCGACCTACCTGTTCTACCTCGACCACCTGGGGCCGATCGTTCCGCGGCTCTAGACCGGGCGACCGACGCTCACGAGGCGACCATTCGTTCGAGAGCGCGTCGGGCGCGGGCGGCGATCTCGGGCGGTACGTCGATGACGTGCTGCGTGTTCCGGAGCGAGTCCCGGATGTCGGTCAGGTCGATCTCCTTCATGAACGGGCAGATCGTCCCCTCGTCCAACGGCGTGAACTTCGTCGTCGGGTTCAACTGGCGCATCCGGTGAAGGATCCCGACCTCCGTCGCCACCAGCACTTCCGGGGCCCGCGTCTCCTCGGCGAACCGCACCATCCCGTCCGTGGAGAGGACGTGGTCGACGTGCGGGAGGACCTGGCTCGCACACCCGCATTCGGGATGGGCGACGACCGGTGCCCCGGGATGTTCGGCGCGGGCGCGGAGCAGGTCCTCCGGGCGCATCTTCGCATGTACCGGGCAGTCGCCCACCCAGAGATGCATGGCCCGACCGGTACGCCGCCGCACGTAATCCCCGAGGAACATATCGGGCAGGAACAGGATCTCCCGGTCCGCGGGGATCCCGCTCACGACCTTGATCGCGTTCGAGCTCGTGCAACAATAGTCGGACTCGGCCTTGACCTCGGCCGAGGTGTTGATGTACGCGACGACCACCGCCCCGGGGTGCTCGGCCTTCCACGCCCGAAGGAGGTCCGCGGTGATCGAGTCGGCGAGTCCGCACCCGGCTTTGAGGTCGGGGAGCAGCACCGTGCGCGTCGGGTTCAGGATCTTCGCGGTCTCCGCCATGAAACGCACTCCCGCGAAGACGATCACGGGTCGGTCGGTCTCCATCGCCTTGCGGGAGAGGTAGAGGGAATCCCCGACGAAATCCGCCACGTCCTGGACCTCCGGACGCTGGTAGTTGTGGGCGAGAAGGACGGCATTCCGTTCCTCTTTCAGCTGACGAACCTCGACCTCGAGCGACATCGCCCACCTCCCCGTCGTCTAGGGGCGGGAGTGACTTAAGCGCGGGGGCCGGAGTCGGAGGTGGAAGGGGAGCGCCGCGGCCGAATGGGTGAGCGCCCCCAGGCTGACCGCATCCGCCCCGACGCGTCGATAGCGGTGAACGGAGTCGGGCGAGATCCCTCCCGAGAGTTCGACCCAGCAGGCCCTCCGAAGGCCGGCTGCCTCGAGCGCCCGTACGATCGTGCGGGCTCGGGCCGGTGACGCGTTATCAATGAGCAGGGCACCCGCCCCCGCGCGCGCGGCGCGAAACGCCTCCGCCCGACTTCGTACTTCCACCTCGACCCGCTCCCCGGGTCGGGCCTGCTTTCGGACGCGAGCGATCGCGGCCTCGAGCGGAACGAGGGCGAGGTGGTTCGATTTGATCAACCACCCGTCGGAGAGGTCCCGACGGTGCGGACGGCCCCCCCCGTGCCCGACGGCGGCCTTTTCGAGGTCCCGGAGGCCGGGGAGGGTCTTGCGCGTGGCCCACACCTCGAGTCGGGGCCGACTCCCCGCGGTCCCTCGTACCGCCCGCGCCGTCGCGGTCGCGACCCCGCTCGCGTGCATCAGGAGATTCAGGATCGTGCGTTCGGCGGCGAGGATCTTTCGGGCGTCCCCCCGGAGCGTCAGAACGACCGTCCCCGGCCGAAGCAGGGAACCATCGGGAAGCAACCCTCGCACTCGCACTCCCGCCCGGACGGCCACGGCACGGGCGGCCGACCCCCCCGAGAGGACCCCCCGCGCTTGCGCCAGGACATCGGCCGTGGCCGGCACCGCGCGCGGCAGGAGCGCCGCCGTGGTACGGTCGTGGTCGGCCCGGTCCTCCCGAAGGGCGTCCCGGGCGAGGGCGGAGGGGGTGCGCGGGGCGCCGATGCGGGAGTTACTTCGACGCGCCGTCGGCCTTCTCCTTCGCGGCCACCGCGCTCTTGAGCCGCTCGAAGTCGACCGCGAGGTCGGGTCGCAGGGTCGGCAACGCGTTCCGTTCCAGTTCGACCACCCGCCGTCGGGCGCTCGCGCGGTCCCCCCGGGCGTACGACAGTTGCGCGAGACGGAGCACGACGTCGACCTCGTCGGCGGGGGCCTTGAGCTCGCGAACGATCCGGTAGGCGTCCAGCAGTTCGACCTCCGCCCGTTCGTACTCCCCGCGGTCGGTGAGGATCTTCCCTTGCACGATCATCGCGTTCACCAGTCCGAACCGGTCCCCGATCCGTTCGAGGATCTCCCGGGATCGGGCGTTCTGCTCCGCCGCCTCGGTGAGCTGGCCCATCTCGCGGAGAATGTCCGCCGTGTTGAAGAGCGCCCAGGCGACCCGGCGGGGGTCGCGCGCCTTCTCGCCCAATCGCATCGCTTCCGCGAATTCGGCGATCGACTCCGCGTATCGGGGAGAGGCCGCGGGAAGGCCGGAGATCACGACCCCCACGAACAGGTGGGCGAACGCCGCCTCGCTCGCGTCGCCGAGGGCCTCGAGGGTCTTGGCGGCGTTCCGGGCGTCGGTGATGGCGCTCTCGTGCTCGCCCATCATCCCGAGCACGTTCGCTCGGCGCACCTCCCCCAGGGCCCGGGCACGGGCGTTCCCGGTGGCATCGGCGAGCCGGAGCTCCTCCGTATGCTCGGCCAGGGCCTCGGGGTAGCGACCGGCGTAGTACAGCGCTTCCCCCAGCAATCGGTGCATCGCCATGAGGACGGTCGGATGCCTTTCGAGCTGCTGCACGCTCGCGGGCTCGGCCATCCGGCGCAACGTTCGCTCGGCCTCGTGCCACTCTCCGCGGTCGGTCAGGATCTTGGCCAGGTACAGCTCGGTCAGGGCGTAGATCGCAGGGGAGACCCGGGTCTTCAGGTTCCGGCGGGCGAGATGCTGCCGAAGCATCGACTCCGCTTCCTCCAGCCGACCGACCCGGTCGACCTGCTGGGCGAGCTCGATCACGAGGTCCGTCTCGGCTTCCCAATCGTCGGGTTTCAGGCGCCGATGGCTCTCGAGCGCGCGACCGAGATGTTCGACCGCGACCTCGGGGGCGTCCGCGCGGAGCGCGACCTCCGCCGCGGTGCGGTTGTAGGAGATGGATTTCTCGTCGACCTTTCCGAGATGATAGTGCCGGGCGAGGGCGTAGATGGTCGGGAGGTCGGCGCTGCCCGAGGCCTCGAGGGCCTCTCCCACGCGCCGGTGGAGAAGACGCCGTCGACTTTCGTTCAGGCTGTCGTAGACGCCGGCGCGGATCCGCTCGTCGGCGAAGGCGAGGTTCTCGCCCGGCCGCTCCAGGAAGACGCCCGCCCCCACGAGTCGGTCGACCGTTTCGGCCAGTGATTCCTCGTCCTCCCCACTCGCCCGCAGGAGGAGTTGGAAGGAGAATTCGGGACCGAGGACCGCACCGGCGGCGGCGACCCGTTCCCCGAGCTCGTCCAGCGGGGGGAGCAACGGTTCGCCGGACGGACCGCGTTCGGCGGAGGGGACCGGTCGCCCGGACCCTTCCAACCGACGTTCCAGCTGTTCGAGGAGCAACGGGTTCCCGCCGCTCTCCGAGAACCGACGGGCCACCTCTTCGCCGGAGAAGACCCGATTCGGGTCGCGCAGGAACAAGTACTCGGCGACCTCGGCGGAGTTGAGCGGGCGGAGCGGGATCCGCTCGGAGTGGGTGGTCGTTTCGAACGTCTCGATCCGATTGCGGCGCGACTCCGGTAGCGAGGGGGGCGGGCGGATCGTGGCGAGCACCCACAAGGGCCGGTTCTGGAACTGTCCCGCGAGGAACTCGAGGGCGGCGAGCGACGTCTCGTCGGCGCGGTGGAGGTCCTCGAGGATCACGACGGTCGGACCACGACGCGTGAATTCGAGGAACTGGGCCGCGATGCCGTTCAGCAACGACAACCGTCCGGCGGCTCCGTGCTCGTCCGCGGAATCGAGAGCCTCCAGGAGGCGATCCTCGATCTGGACCGGTGTGGAGAACGCCCCGTCGTCGAGACGGGGTGCGAACCCGATCAGGAACGCTTCGGGGACCCGACCCGCTTCGTCCGGGGCGGGGGCGACCCCGGCGTTCCGGGCGCTCTCGATGGCGGCCCGGATGAGGGCGAACGGGGGAGGCGCATCCAGCGGGGCGGCTCGGGCTTCGAGCACCCGTACGTCCCGTTCCCGGATCTTCCGAACGAGCTTCGCCAGGAGCTCGGTCTTCCCGACCCCCGTCTCCCCCACCAGGAGGGTCACTCCGCCGTGCCCCGCCCGTGCGTCCTCGAATCGACGTTGGAGGGCCTCGACCGCCTCCACGCGACCGACGAACGGACGGCCGTCCCCGGGATCGGCCGTCATTACCTGGGGAGAGCAGGGCCTCCCACCTGTATCAACTCTCGCGTGCAATCGCCGGGGGCCTCCGACAAACTCGGGGGCTCGGCGGGCCGACCGGGAGATAGGTCGAGACCCGCCGGGGAGCCGATTCCGAGTCGAGGAGCCTCGTCCGGGACCGGGTCGGACCACCCGGCGTCGGTGGCCCCTCGAGAGTCCGGCGGGAAAGGACCCTCGTCGAATGACGGCCCTCCCTCGGCCAAAAACACCCCGTTGGACGGCCGTCGAACGACGGGTTTGGCGATATATCGCCCCACCGGCATCCCCGCGCGATGCCGCTCTGGGAGGTGACGTTCCGGAATCAGTACGACTACCCGTTCCTCGAGCTCTCCAGCAAACTTCCGGGCACCGCCCTGTCGATGTGGTGCATCTGGAACCGGGAGCTCCTCCAGGTCCCCACCCGCGACCCG
>JAKIVW010000055.1:3267-10953 GCA_022750355.1 Thermoplasmata archaeon | reverse complement strand
TCGTCCGCAGGTCGTTGAAGTCGAGGTTGACGAGCCCCGGGCGCGTGATGATCTCCGTGATCCCGCGGATCGCGCGGGCGAGGACGGAGTCGGCGACCTTGAACGCGGTCTGGATCGGAAGCCGGGGCACGAGCTCCAGGAGCCGGTCGTTCGGGATCGTGATGACGGTGTCGATGACGGAGCGGAGTTTTTCGAGACCCCACATCGCATTCTCGGAACGCACGAGGCCCTCCGACGCGAACGGGAGAGTACACACGGCGATCGTGAGCGGCTGTCCGCCGTTCGCGTCCTTCGCGACCTGCGCGACGACCGAGGCCGAACCGGTCCCGGTGCCGCCGCCGAGTCCGAGCGTGATGAAGACCATGTCCGAGCCGGCGAGCGCCTTCTTGAGCTCGTCCTCCGCTTCGTGAGCCGCTTGTTCTCCGACCTGGGGAAGAGCCCCCGCGCCCAGCCCCCGGGTCAGACGCCGGCCGAGCAGGATCTTCTTCGGGGCGTGGATCGCGAGAAGGTGCTGCGCATCCGTGTTGCACGCGATCATGTCCGCGCCCGCGAGGCCTTCCTCCGCGAGCCGGTTGATCGTGTTGCAACCTCCCCCACCACATCCCACGACCTTGATGTTGGTCTTCAGCGAGGCGAGAACGGCCTCGAGTTCGGTGTCGTCATTCGTCGGTGGAGGGACGGGCTCAGATCCGCGCTTCGAGTCTCCGGGCAGATGGGAGAGGATTTCCTGGGCGAGTGGTCGCATCAAGGGGGGTACCCGGCCGTGGGAGCAGGGGCCTCATTATAAAGCCATAGACGGCGGTGCAGGGGAGCTTTGGAGTACTCCCGCTGGGCCCCGCTGTACGAGCAGATCCGCCAGGAGTTCGAGTTCTCTTGGGAGCGGGAGGAGGAGTCGGCGCGAAAGCTCATGGCGCTGCTCCCGTCGGCGGCGCTCACCCGTCCCGCCGAGCGCATCGCCCCCCGCCTTCAGGGGAAGGAGGTGGTCGTCGTGGGTTTGGGACCCAGGTCCGGGCCGCCGCCCCTCTGGCGGAGACCGTTCACGCCGGGAGGAGTGGCGGTCGTAGCCGCCGACGGGGCCGCCGCCACGTGCCTCGAGTCGGGCCTCGTACCGGACGTGGTCGTGACGGACCTGGACGGACCCGTCCCCTCGGAGGTGAACGCCAATCGGCGTGGCGCCGTCGTGGTCGTCCACGCCCACGGCGACAACGGGGCTCTCCTCGAGGAATGGGTCCCCCAATTTCCGGGAGAGCTGGCGGGCTCCTGGGCGGGTCCGCCGGGAGCGGGGCTCCTGAATGTGGGGGGATTCACCGACGGGGATCGTGCGGTCTTCCTCGCGGAGGCCCTGGGGGCGGCCCGTGTGCTGCTCTGGGGATTCGACTTCGAACATGTGGAGGAGCCCGACGCGCTCGCGAAGGGACGCAAGCGGGCCAAGCTGCGTTGGGCGGCCCGCGGACTGACCGAACTCGCACGGACGAGCTCGACCCCGATCCTGACCTGGAGCCGGGACGGGACTCTGTCGCCCTACAGCATCGGTGGGATGGACGGCGCGTCCACGAGATAGACCACGTTCTGACCGTCCTCATACAGGGGGACGAAGGGGAGGTCGAGGAACCAGTGGAGCGCCGCCGAGGAGAGCGGAAGGGCCAGTTGAGCGGGGTCCAGCGCCACCCCGGTGTACATGACGGAATCCACCGCGACCAGGTCGATCGGGCGGGGATGCGCCGGATTGGGCGTGCCCACGCTGCGAAGTTCGTCGGCGGCCGCGGTCGCGGCGCTCGTGGAATTCGACGCCCCATTGAACAAGGCCGGTGTCGTCACCCACGTGGCCGGATTCCCGTCGAATCCGAAGATCATCGAGCTGAGTCGATGGTCCGTCGCGACCGTCCACGACGCCGGCGCGGCGACCCCGACCCACATCCAAAGCGCGGCGTCCCCGTGCGTCAATCCTTCCTGGAACCCGCCGAAATCGTTCGCGGGCGGATAGACGATCGCCGCGTTCGCCCCCAGAAGGACCACGACCCCGATCGTGGCCGCGAACATCGCCCGTCGCCCGCGGGCGTCGCCGAACCGAGCGACGGCGCGTGCGATGCCGATGGCGAGAAGCAGGCCGATGGGAATGAACAGGTACTCGACGTGGCGGGACGGCGCGATCGTGGCCGCGACGCTGGCGGCGGCCGAGTACCGAGGGCTCGTCGCAGCGAACGCGGCGAGTCCGAGCAGCGCCCCCGCCGATAGGCCGAGCGCCCCGAGCCACGCCAGCGGGAACGATCCCAAACGGGCGGTCGAGGGAGTGCGGCGGCTCCCGGCACCGAATACGCCTAGGGCCAGAAGCGGGGAAAACCAGAGGACCGCCCCCGGAACGGTCTCCTGCCCGGTCCCCGGGATTGGAACGAACAGCAGTGCGCCGACCAATCCGAAGACGATCACGGAGATCATCACCACATCTCGGTACACGCTGCGGTCGGTCGGGAGTCGAACCCACGCCCGCCGAGGCTGGAACCGGGAGCGGCGCCATCGGACGAGGAGTCCCGCGACCACGACACCGAGGAGGGCACTCGCCTCGAATGCCGCGAAACCGACGTAGGACGGGAAGGGAAGGCTGTACAGGATGACCTTCGTCACGAAGGAGGTCGTGCCGTAGAACCAGTAGGCGAACGTGACGGTGGCGAAGGTGCCGACGAAGACGAGCTCTCGCGTCGGAAACCGCCGGCTCCAAAGTCCGGGTCTCCAGAGCTCGAGCAGGACCAAACCCCCGAGCGCACTGATGACGAAGAAGTACGACGAGAGGTGGTGGGTCACGATGAGGGCGCCGCTCGTCAACGCGAGCGGTACGTACCAGCGCCGGTCGAGACGGCTCTCGACGAACATCCAGAGGGCGGCGACGCACAGAAAATCACCCACGGCGAGGGGAGCGGGGTGGGCGATCGAAAAGAGGCGGGGCATCGCGATGGAAGCGATCGCCGCGCCGAGCAGGGCCACGGTATCGTTGGGGTACAGTCGGCGGAAGAGCAGGAAGAGAGGAAGGACCGACAGCACCGCGACGACCGGTACGAGGATCGAGAGTGCCGTGAACGCGTCGACCCCCAGCGCGCCCGCGCCGGCTCCCGCGAGGAGGAAAGTTCCGGGGAAATCCGGGTACGCCGCCCCCCACCCGCCGTAGGCCGCCCCCGTCGGGAGGTGACCGGTCCCCAGCAGGGTCGCGGTGAGGCGGTAGTACTCCCCCGTATCGGACCCGAAGAGGGCATACGACAGGAACGGTTCGAGGGCGAGAAAGACGAGGAGGAGCGATAGCCCGGCCAGCAGGACCACGGTCGCCGGGGCCATGGGTGGGCGAAGGGAGAGTTCGTCGGCCCGGAGTTCGGGAGGCGATTCCGGCGGGCTCATCTGAGGTGACCTCAGCGACGCCGCGCGTAAAGACGTGCGCGTGGGCGCGCCGAAGGGCTTTCCCGCGTCGCCGGAGTTCCATATCGATAAATAGGGGGGCTTGGTCCGCCCGCACCAAGGCGGCAGCGCATGGCCCCATCCCGTTCCTCAAAATCCTCGGTCCGCCGACCCGCCCCGGCTCGCCCTAAGCCGACGAAAACTTCGAAGAAGGTCCCGGCCAAGAGCACGCACCGGCCCGCGCCGAAGCCCGCTCCCAAGCCTGCTCCCAAGAAGGCCGCGCCCCCTCTCCGAAGCTCCGGGTCGAAGAAGCCGGCCGCCGCCGAACCCGCCCCTGTCGTGACCGAGCCTCGACGCAGCGACGGTCGGCGCCACCTCCTGTCCCTCTCGTTCGTTCGGGACGGAGACGAGTTCCTGGCCCGACTCGAAACGGACACCGGGCACATCACCGAGCTCAAGAACCGCGCCCTCGACCAGTTGCTCACCCTCGTCGCCGGCGAGCTCGAAGACCTGCTCGACTGAGCCGGTCGATCGTTACACGGCCGGGTCCGTGGGGGCGTCGAACAGCCCCGACTCAACTTGGTAGGTCCGTCGTCGGCCCGCCCGATCGACGACCTGGACGAGATCGACCGCGTGGGCGGAGAGGATACCGCCGGGATAGTGGCGGAGCACTTTCGCGTCGAGCTGGGCGATCGGCGGGAACAAGGTTCGTTGCCCCCAACGACCGACCACCATCACCCCGTCGGTCCTCAGCTCCACCGACCGGGGGGCCGGGGAGAGAGCGAACACCACGCTCCCCACCGCGAGGACGACCGCGATCCCGATGAACAATTGCAGCCCGCTCTCGACCCCGGGCCGACCCGCCTCCTGGGAGGAGAGGTCGAGGACGACCAGGATGACATCGAGAACGACGAGCGCGAGAAGATAGAGGATCGCGAACCGGAACGCCCGCTGGGTCCCCGCCTCGTTCGGTCGGTGGTCCACCCGTGCGCCCGTTCCGGACGGCCCGCGCGGTGCCGCCGGAGTGCGGGGAATGCGAACGGGTCGGGGAGTCGACACGGAGCCTCCTCCATCGGAGGCGATGAGCGCGTCCTTAAACCTACCCGACCGCCGCACCGGCATGGCGCATCGGACCGAGTACCTCATCTTCGAAACGAAACGAGCGCGTGAGTTCGTGAACATCACCGAACGGGTTCGGGCCGTGGTGAAGGCGAGCGGGGTGACGGACGGTCTCGTCCTCGTCTCCGCCATGCACATCACGGCCGCCGTGTACGTGAACGACGACGAGGCGGGACTGCTGAAGGACATCTCCGCTTGGTCCGACCGCCTCGCTCCACCGGGTGACTACGAACACCACCGGTCGGGCGAGACCAACGGGGACGCCCACCTCAAGAACCTCTTGCTCGGCCATCAGGTCCTCCTGCCGGTGACGGACGGCGACCTGGACCTGGGACCGTGGGAACAGGTGTTTTACGCGGAGTTCGACGGCCAGCGTCGCAAGCGGGTCCTCGTGAAGGTGCTGGGGGACGTCACCCCGACCCGGCGGTCCTAGGTTTCGAGAGCAGGGTCCGCCATCGGTCCGCCGGAGGGACCGCTCGCCCGCGGGAGGGGAGCGCTGGGGTCGACGAGCGGGATCTTCCGAGCGATCTCCTTCGCCATGGCGGAGCAGGAGGAGGCTGGGACGGGCCGGTCGGTGTACCCGGGGAGCGCCAGGTCGTAGGTGACGAACTTCTTCTCGGCGATCGTCTCCCAGACGGCGCGGAACACCCGGTCCGCGGCCGCCTTCTCGCCCAGGTGGCGGAGCAGGAGTTCGACACAGAGGATCTCGGCGACCGGGTCGGCTCGGTCCTGGCCCGCGTACTTCGGCGCGGAGCCGTGGACCGGTTCGAAGACCGCGAGGGTCTCTCCGTACAGGGCGCCCGGGGCGACCCCGAGTCCGCCCGCCAACCCCGCACACAGGTCGGAGAGGATGTCGCCGAACAGGTTGGTCGTGACGATCACATCGTACTCGGCCGGTTTCTTCACCAGCTGCATGCACATGTTGTCGATGAGCCGCTCGTCGGCGGGGATGTCCGGATACTTCATCGCCATCTCGCGGAACGCCGTCTGGAACAGCGCCCCCGTCGTCTTCATGATGTTCGCTTTGTGGACGGCCGTCACCTTCCTCCGGTGATCGCGCCGCACGAGCTCGAAGGCGAACCGACAGATCCGGTCGGACGCCTTGCGGGTGATCACGTTCACGGTCTCGGCGGCCGAATGGTCGCGGTCGACCCAGTGTTCGACTCCCGAGTAGAGGCCCTCGGTCGCCTCGCGCACGACGATCAGGTCCGTCTCGGGGAACCGGGTCCCCTCGCCGGCGATGGAGCGCGACGGACGGACCGACGCATACAGGTCGAGTTGCTGGCGGAGCGCGACGTTGACCGACCGGAACCCGCCCCCGATGGGCGTGGTGATCGGGCCCTTCAGTGCGATCTTGTTCTTGCGGACGGAATCGAGGACGGCGTCCGGGAGCGGAGTTCCGCTCGCCTTGATCGCGGCCTCTCCGGCCTCGACGACGTCCCACTCGAAGGGGATCCCGGTCGCCTCGGCGACCAGGCGCGCAGCCGCGGTGACCTCCGGGCCGATCCCGTCGCCGGGAATGAGCGTGACCCGGTACCCCATGGACCTTCCCGGGCTTCGCCGAGGCGCCGACGGATTTAAGGGGCGCCAAGGGGCGTCCGCCCGCCGCTCTGCCGACCGGGCTTTCGACCCGGTCTCCCGCCGAACTCCCTCGAACGGCATCGCTTCGAACCGCATCGTTCACCTTGCGAAATTGGGTTACATCAGTATTCTTATACCGGACAACGATACGACCGTGATGTTCGAAGTGCGCCACCCCGAAGTGCTCGCCCGAGACTGGTTGCCCCCCGTGGCCTCGGGGCGCGAGGCGGAAGTCGCCGAAGTCGTTCGGCGGCTCGACCCGCCCGCTCCCCGGGCACCTCCCCCCTGGATCGTCGCGGTGGCCGGGGCCCGGGGGACGGGGACGAGCACGGTGGCTCGTCGCGCGGCGCGAACGCTCGCGGATCTGTTGCGTGCGGGGTCGGTGGTCTGTGTTCCCCGACTGATCCCGGTCCGTACGGCCGGCCTCCGGGGGGCGCACGGGGTCGCCAGTTCCCTGTTGCGACATCTCGACCCCGGCTTCGATGGTCGCGGCTTCTCGGTGGTCGAGGTCCTCGCCGGATTCCTTCGCCGAATCCGTCGAGAAGCTCGCCCCATGGTCCTCGTGCTCGACGACATCGGGGTCGGAGGACCCGACCTCGGCCCCCTCCTTCGCGCCCTCGGAAACCCCGACCGGTTCTTACCGGAGGGAGAGAACGGGATCCCGCCCACTTGGACCCTCTTGGCCGGCACTCCCGAGGGATTGCGGGCCGCCGAGGCGTCGCTCGAAGGACATTGCTCGATCGGTCCCACGGTGGACCTGGGGACCTACCCGGACCGGACCCTGGCGACGATCGTACGAGATCGGGCCGAGCGTTCCTTAGGTCGTCCGGTCCCTCCGGCGCTCATCACACGGATCGTGACGAAGGCGGTCGAAGAGGGCGCGAGTGCGGGATTCGCTCTCGAGCTTCTCCGCCGTGAGTTGCTGGGAGGAGTTCGGGGAAGTCGCGCGCGCCTTCCCTACGGGCTCCCGTCCAACCCCGTGGCGATCGAGGCCCACGTCGTCCGTGCCATCGAGTCCGCGGTCCGAGGGCAGGAAGCCCGGGTCGGGGAGGTGCGCCGTTGGGAGGCGGAGTTCGCGGAAGCCGAGGGATCGCGCCCGTTGCCGGCGACGACCCTGTGGCGGCGGATCGTACGGCTCGAACAGGCCGGATACCTCCGGCGCGAAATTCGGCCCGGTGGGGTGGGAGGGACCCGGTCGGTGGTCCGCGTCCTCACGCCGGTCGACGAGTGGGTCACGTCGGCCCTTCGGGTGGATACTCGTCGAGACGGCGGGTCGTGGGTTTCTTCCCGGTGGGACGGGTCGGCGGCTCCGTCACCGGCGCCGGCTCTGGGGTCGGAGGCCCGTCCTCCTTCCGCCCGAGCTGACTGAGCACCATCCGCGCCAAGGTCGGGGATTGTTTGCACGGGCAAATCCTCGTGAGCCCGACGCGCAAGCGAGGGAGTTTTGACGTTTCCCTCGCTAGCGCGTCGGGCTCACCGATTAACTTATGGAGTCCGTTGCATCATGCGTTGCAGATCGGCGGCGATCTGGGCCGCGCCATTGGCGCCGAGCGTGGCGAAAAACGCGCGTTGCCGCCGGGCCAGATCGGTCCAATCGACGGCGCG
>JAKIVW010000055.1:0-3257 GCA_022750355.1 Thermoplasmata archaeon | reverse complement strand
CGGCGGAGCGACTCTCGGTCGGCAAATCCGGCCTTGTAGAGTTGGCGCGACCGCACGCGCCCGACCCCTCGCAGACGGACCAGGTCGAGGAGTTCCTCCCGCGCGCCGTACCGAACCCGGGTCGCGAGGTCGTCCAGCGTTCGGCCGAGGCGGCGCTGGAAGACCGCGGCCAGCCGACCCGAAGCGAACAGCAACCACTCGGCGTCCTCCGCCTTGGTGCGGAGGTCGCCGGCGCCCACGCCCCAGCGTTCGGTCAGTTCGACGATCGGGACCTCGTTGATCCAATCCTCCAGCACCGAGGCCGTCTTCAGAGCGGCCAGGATCCCGTCCAGGTCGAGGTGGAGCGGCGCCTCGTCGGGTTTGACCAACATCTCCTCGACCTCGTCGGTGAACCGATTCATGAGGTCCGCTTCGTCGTCGCGCCGGAGGTACATGGGGGGTAGGTCCGGCGTTGACGCGACGGCGGCGAGCAGTGCGAACGGTTTCACCCCGATCGGAGCGCGGTCCAGGACCTGCCGCAGGACGACGGCCGTCAGCGGGTCGAGGTAGAGGTCGCTCGTCAGGCGCCCAAAGCGGGTCGCTTCGAGGCGGCGACCGGGGGCGAGGAGTTCGTTCTCCTCCAGGAACCGACGGACGTTGCGCACCTTCGTCTCGAGCTCGATCAGGGGCAACGTCTGTCCGTAGAACGTAGCCGCGAAGAACGCCGTCAGCTCCGATTCAGAACGGACCGCCCCGCTCGCGACGAGTGCGAGCACGTGCATCCGGAGCGCCGGCTCGGACGCCAAGCGGCTGACGACATCCTCCGGTGGGGCCGAGAGGTAATCGTCGAGCAGACGCTCGGTGTCCTCGGCCGTGCGGGCGAGCAGGAGCGCCTCCCCCGCGGAGTCGAAACGGGGACGACCGGCCCGACCCAGCATCTGATGGATCTCGCCGGCCGGGATCGGGGCTTGCATCCCGAGCCGGGCCTCGTACCGGCTCGTGTCGCGAACGATCACGCGCCGAGCCGGCAGGTTGATGCCGGCCGCCAGGGTCGGCGTGGCCACGAGGACCTTGAGGGTGCGCTCCCGGAACGCCTGCTCGACGACCCTGCGTTCCGGGTTCGTCAACGACGCGTTGTGGAACCCGACCCCGTAGGGGAGGAGGCCGCTCAGCCGTCGCATTCCCTGGGTGTCCTCGTCCGACGCGTGCCCCAGCTCGTTGGTCCAATGGCGGGCGCGCTCCTTCTCCTCCGGAGAGAGCAGTGGGCGCACCGTTGGTACGAGCGCCTCCGCGACCAGTTCGCTCGCCTTGCGGCTGTTCACGAAGACGAGAGCTTGACCGCCGTCCTCGATGACCGTCCGGACCAATCGGGGGATGGCCTCGCCCGGCGGAGCGATGTCGCGGGTCGTGAGGTCGGTGAAGGTGATCTGACCGTCCGAGTAGACGCCGAGGCGAAGCGGGACGGGCCGGAAATCGCTCGCAACATGCCGGGCGCCGAGCCATTCGGCGACCTCCTTCGAGTTTCCGACGGTGGCGGACAACGCGACGACTTGCAGGTCCGGATATTTTCGACGGAGCCGGGTCAGACTGACTTCGAGCGTCGGCCCTCGCTCGGGGTCTCGGAGCAGGTGGACTTCGTCGGCGACCACGACGCCCAATCGGTCGAGCCACGGACTTCCCCGCCGGAGGAGCCCGTCCGCTTTCTCGCTCGTCGCCACCAGCACGTCGAGGCGTTCGAGCTTCTCGGCCGACAGATCGAAGTCTCCGGTCGAGAGACCGACGGTCAGCCCCAGCTCGGCGAAGCGACCGAGCTCCTCGGCCTTCTCCTGGGCGAGGGCGCGAAGGGGGACGAGGTAGAGGCCGGTACGGTGCGCCCGCACCGCACGGAGGAGCGCGAGGTACGCGACCAGCGACTTTCCGCTCGCCGTAGGGCAGGCCAACAAGAGGCTCTCCCCCGCCATCAATGGGTCCAGGGCGGCGACTTGGGGAGGGAAGAGGGATCGGATCCCGTCGGCTTCCAAGACCCGGCGGAGGTCCGGGTCGATCGGAAGTTCCGAGAGGGGGACGGAGGCGGAAGGCTCGCGGCGAGTCCCCTTCGGGGGGTTCGTAGCGTGCGAGCGGCCCGGCATGCGGCTCCGAGTGGACGGTCGTACTAAGCGGTTCGCGGGGTTTCGCCCTCGAGCAACGTCCGAGCGAGGATCATCTCTTGGATCTCCGTGGTCCCCTCCACGATCGGAAAGACCCGTGCGTCCCGGAGGAGTCGTTCGGGCTCGGCGCCGCTCCGGGCCCCGTCGGGTCCAGCCACATCGAGGCCCGCGGACGCGATGGAGACCGCCGCACGGGAGGCGACGAGCTTGGCCGTCGAGGCGGCCAGGGCGTACGGCGCGCCGGCATCGCGAAGACGCGCGGCCTGTTCCACGAGGGCGCGGGCCGACTCCAGCTCCACGTACGCGCGGGCGAGGAGGGTCCGTTTCCACTCCGCGTCGTCCGCCCGGACGACTCGTCGCATCTCCTCGAACGCGGCGCGGGCAACCCCCAGCGCGCAACTCGCGATCCCCACCCGACCGCCCTCGAGGGCGCTGAGGGCGACCTTGAGCCCCGCGCCCTCCGGGCCGAGGAGCGCCGCGGCCGGTAGCCGTACCTTGTCGAGCAGAAGCTCCGTGGTCTCGCTGCCCCGGAGTCCGAGCTTGTCGAACCGCTGGGTCACGGTGAATCCGTCGGTCCCGCCCGGGACAAGAAACCCGGAGATCCCGTGGGAGCCGAGACATGGGTCCTTGGTCGCAAAGATCAGCAGAAGGCCCGCGGTGGCGGCGTTGGAGATGAAGGTCTTCGAACCGCTCAGGAGGAACCCGTCGGAGGTCCGCTCGTAGCGGGTCCGGAGCGAGGCGGTGTCCGAGCCGGCCCCCGGCTCGGTCAGGCCGAACGCGCCGATCCGCTCTCCGCGGGCGAGCGAGGGCAGCCAGGTGTGCTGCTGTTCCGGGCTACCCCATCGAGCGATCGGGGCGGCGCACACCGAGAGGTGGACGGCGAGGGTGACCGCGACCGCCGCGCTGGCAGCGGCCAGCTCCTCGAGCACTGCGCTGACCGAGGCGGTGTCCGCAGGCTCGCCCCCCGATTCGGACGGAAGGCTGAGGGAAGTGAATCGGGCCGCACCGAGCGCGCGGATCAGTTCCGGGGGAATGCGGTCGTCGCGGTCGATCGCGACCGCACGCGGTTGGACCTCGGTCGCGGCGAACGCACGCGCCTTCGCGCGCCATTCTCCCGATAGCGTTCGGTTC
>JAKIVW010000004.1:20044-39292 GCA_022750355.1 Thermoplasmata archaeon | reverse complement strand
GGATCGCGCGCCTGATCGACTCGCCGAACCTCCCCGAGGGCGAGGCGGTCTTCTCTCTCACGACCGAAGGGATCCGCGAGTAGGCTTCGGCCGGGCCGCGCCCACGCGCCGCAGGGCCGTCGCCTTGACGTAGAGCCAGACGCGGGTCCCCGGACGCAGTCGGAGCTGACGGACCGGCTCCTCGGTGATCGCGACCCGGAAGCGGTAACTCCCCGCACGGACGAGGAGGGTGGTGGCGCCGGCCGCGACCTCGACCCGATCCACGACCCCGCGGAGGACGTTCCGGGCGCTCGAGGGGAACTTCTGGAGGGCGACCAGGATCGCTTCGGGGTCGAGCATGACGGCCACCGCCTCTCCTTCATCGGCCGCGAACGCCACGCGGAGCCGCGGCCCGCGCGGGAGCCGGACCTCCGGTTGCGGTGCGGAGTGGAATACTCCGTGGAGGAGGTTCGGGCGGGAGAGGGGAGCGAGAGGCCGGGATTCGAGGAGCTCGACCGAGTCGAACCCCTGACGGACGATCCGGTCCCCGAGCGCGGTCAGGCTCGTCCCGCCGTGCGTCCGACCGCCGCGGACCCCGGCGACCACCGGGCCCCCGAACGCCCGCTCGAGGCGGGCCAGCCGATAGGTCGCGCGGTCCCGGGAGATGCCGACGGACCGGCTGGCGGCCACGACCGATCGTTCCCGTGAGAGCGAACGAAGCAACGCGACGTCGGTGTCCGTGACGACGTTCGGACGGGCGCTCACGGATCCACCGGGCCGTTCCGGGGCGGGGCCCCGAGCGGGTGGAGCGAGAGCGGTTCGATCCCGAACGGCACGCTCTCGCCGAACGTGGGCAGGGGGGGCGACCACGGCGGAGGCAGCCGGAGCGTCACCAAGAGGTCGTCGGCCGCGACCTCCACGGTGAGTCCGAGCGGACCCGGTCGCGCGCTTCGCACCGTCCCGCTCCACGCCGAGGCCCCGTCGGAGGCCGAGGACGGGGCCGGGGCGGAGAAGGCGATCCCCTCGGGCCCGGAGCGTTCGAGCAGCCATGCGCGCAAGTTCGACCGGGGGGCCGCCTCGAGGGCCGCCCGGTCATACACGTTGTCGAACCCCACGAACCGGGCGACGAACGGGTCCGCGGGGCGGCGGAGGAGTTCGCCGGCATCGTACTGGCCGCACACCCGCCCCCCGCGAAGGACCACGAACGAGTCCGCGACGGAGAACGCGAGGGCGGGGTCGTGGGTCACGATGACGATCGGGACCCGCTCCGTCGCCCGGAGTTGATGGAAGACCAGCCCGAGCTCGTACCGCGCCTGCACGTCCAGCGCCTGCCACGGCTCGTCCCACACGATGAGCTCCGGTTCCGCCGCGAGCGCCCGCGCGATCGCCACCCGTTGCTGCTCGCCGCCGCTCAGGCGGGACGGATACCGGTCCGCCAAGGGGGTGAGATGGAACCGATCGAGGAGCTCCCGGGTCCGGGCGTCCGCGTCCGGACGGTCGCGAACTTCGAGGGGGTAGCGGATGTTGCGGGCGACGGTCCGGTGGGGGAACAGGCCGAGGCCCTGCGGCACGTACCCGAGTGCGCGCTCCTCGGGCAACCAGTCGGTGATCTCCGCGCCGTCCCGGAGGATCCGTCCCCGCTCGGCCGGAAGGAAACCCGCGAGCGTACGAAGGAGGGTGGTCTTTCCGGCTCCCGACGGTCCGAGCACCGCGACCGCCCGCCCCGGGGCGATGTCGAGGTCGACCGGACCGAGGTGGAACCGGTCGAGGTCGGTTTCCAAGCCGTCCACGACCCAGTGGCTCATGGGGAAAGGTCCCCCCGACGCCACGGGAGCCAACCGGAGCGCTCCCCGACCCGGACGAGCAGGAAGAGGGCGAAGGCGATCAGCAGGAAGAGCGAACTCACGGCGGCCGCGCCCTTCAGGTCCCCGGTCCCGAACAGGTCGTAGATGTAGACCGAGATGGTCGAGGTGACGGGCCCATCGTAGATCCCTCCCGGGTAGACGACGAGCGCGAGCACCAGGAGGCCGCCGATCTCGCTCACCGCTCGCGCCCACGAGAGCAGGAGCCCCGCGACGATCCCGCGGAGGGCGAGGGGAAGGGAGACGGTGAGGAACGCGGTCCCG
Source organism: Thermoplasmata archaeon (assembly GCA_022750355.1). GTDB lineage: Archaea > Thermoplasmatota > Thermoplasmata > Lutacidiplasmatales > UBA184 > Lutacidiplasma. The sequence continues at coordinate 37,187 of JAKIVW010000004.1, read as the reverse complement.
GCGCCGGCCCCGAGCGAGCGCGACGCTTCGATGACCCGGCCGTCGACCGCGCGGAACGACAGTTCGCTCGCGAGGACCGTGTACGGGGCGCTCACGAATACCATGACGAGGACGACGCCCCAGATCGTATCGTAGACCGGGATCCCCAGAGCTTGCGTCCAATGGTAGAGGAGCGACCCCGGCAGGAGCAGCAGGAAGAGGCCGAGCCCGACCAGCAAGTGAGGGACGACGACGGGGAGGGCGACCAGCGACTCGATCACCGTCCGCCCGGGGAACGACCGTCGCGCGAGGAGGTAGCCGAGCGGGATCCCGAAGATGACCGCGGCCAAGACCGCCATCCCGGACGCGAAGAACGTCAGCCAGAGCGCCTCCCGCACCTGCGCGTTCGCGTACTCGTTGAAGATCTGCCCCAGCGGGGCGAACGTGAACAACGCCAGGATGGGCAGGACGAACAGGAGGAGCAGCGAACCCGAGAGGGCGATCTGCAGGGCGAGCCAGTAGGGGCCGGTGCGCCACCGTCGATGCGGGGCGGTCGGCGGGGAGGGGTTCGACCCCCGACTCAACCGAGGATCGTCGCGGCCCATGCCGGCAATCCCGTAACGTCGGGGGCGAGGACGGAAGGCACGGCCCCGGGACGGTCGCTCCACCCGGGGAAGATCGGGGTGAACGCCCCGCCCTCGGAGAGGATCGCCGCCCCCTGGGGGGAGAGGAGCAGGTGGAGGAACGCCGCGCCGAGGGCCGGGTTGGGGGCGTTCAGGGGGACCGTCACGGCGAACAGCACCGGGGCCGCGGCGACGGACTGGGTGCCACCGGTGGAGGTGAGGATCTGGGTCGTGAGCTGCGCGTAATCGGCGAGCGCACTCGAGTTGTTCGCGACCAATCCGACGATCGGGTCGAACGAGACGAAGCTCAGGTGGTTGACGACGGCGTAGGAGCGGTAGGTGATAACGGCGGAGATGACACCGGTTTTCACGAGGGTCGCGGCCTGAGATTCGTGCTCGAGGATCGCGGTGGCGGGGTTCGGGACCGCGACCTGGGCGGACGTCCCCGAGTAGAAGTGGCTGTAGATCGCGCTCGAGCTGCCGTTGTAGAGCATTCCCTGCAGCTCCATGCTGAAGATCTCGTTGTAGCCGTTGGGATCCGTCGAGGCGTTCCAGACCCCCATCGGCTTGTTGCCGGAGGTGGTGACGTCCGTGATGAGCTTCTGGCCCCAGTTGGTGGAGTTGATCCCCTGGAACGCCGGAAGGCTCGCGTTGTACGCCAGGACTTCGGGCGTGGATCCAAAGACCACCTCGTAGCCCGCGAACTTCGGTTCGAGCAACTGCGGAACGAGGCGGTAGTCGGCGACGGCCGCCACATCGGCCATCGCGCCGGTTCCGGTGATCGCGGTCGTGATGTCGATCGATCCCTCATACGTCTGGGACGCGGAGGGCGTGAGAATGCCGGGGGTCTCGTTCGCGAGGGCGCTCGCCAGCTGGGGGAAGAGCGTGTCGAGCGTCCCCGCGCCGAGGATCGAGAGCGTCGAGTTCACGGTAGCTTGGGTGTTCGACGCGGGGGACCCACGGTATTCGTATCCGGCCCCGAATCCGCCGGCCAGCGCCGCGAGGGCCACGACCAATACCACGACATAGACCACTGCTCTCGCCGCCATCGATGTGTGGTCATGCCACATCGCTTATGACGTTGCCCGGAGGTCGGAACGGCTCCGTCACAGAGGTCGTCGGCGGTCGGGCGGGGCGTAGCATCGGTAGGCGCGACCGATCACGCTCTCGGGAAGGAGCGGACCGAATTGACGGCTGTCCCGGGAGTCGCCCCCGGCATCGCCCTGGACCCACACGGCTCCCGCCGGCACGTCGATGGGCGCGACCCCACTTTCGGAGCGCGGTCCTCCGGGCGCCTGCCCGGAGGCCGGTGGCCCGAAGTCCGCCCCGCCCAGCGTTGCGGGCCCCACCGCGACCACGCGCTTCACCAGCCAGCGTGAAGGTTCCGTCGGGTCGACCACGACGACGATGTCCCGTGCGGCCGGAGGTTGGCGACGATAGGCGTGCCGGTCGACGAGGAGCCGATCGCCCGGACGAAGCGTGGGCAGCATGCTTTCGTCATGGACCTCGACCCGACGGCTCCACCATCGACGCGGTCGCGCCGGGGGCCGGGTGGGGGCCGAAGTCGGTTCGGTCCTCGGCGCTCCCGGCATCCTTATCCGACTCGCGGGGCTCGCGGGGGCATGTCCGTCGGCACCTCATCGCGCGCAATCGTGGAACGCTTCGTGGACGCCGTATTCCCTCCCCGGGCCGTGTACGCCCACTGCGACATCCCCTGCGGTATTTACGACCCCATCGACGCCCAACTTTCCGCGCTCACGATCGTTCGGATGGACCAGTTGATCGCGGAGCTCGTTCCCCCCGCGATGGACGGGAAGCCGGAGGACCGGGCGACCTACATCTCCAAGCTCTCCCGGTACACGACCGTGAAGGAGCAGCACGCGGAGAAGCTGAAGACCGAGGTGCGGGTCATCTGGGGAGATTTCTTCACGCCGGACCACGCGAAGCAGTTCCCCCAAATCCACGAACTCACCTGGAAGATCATGAAGCAGGCTTCCAAGACCCGTCAAGGGACGGGTCTGGCCGATGCCCAGGAGCTCCTCCAGCTCGTGCAGGAGTTTGCCGAGATCTTCTGGCAAGCCAAGGGCGCCAAGCCCCACCGCGTCCCGTCCATGCAGAAACCCGGCGGTGAGCTGGTCGTCCCCGGTGCATAGGCTTCGTTCGGTCCCCAACCCCGCCGCCCCGAGGACCGGGCCGTAGGAGAGGGCAACGATGGCGGACGCGATCCCGGTCGACGGACGATCCCTCACGCTGTCCCAATTTATCGCGGTCGCCCGGGAGGAGCACCGCGTTTCCCTCGCGGCCGACGCGAAGGGGGCCATCGCCGCCAGCCGCCGGTCCGTCGAGAAGGCGGTAGCCTCGGGCCGACCGGTCTACGGAGTGACGACCGGGTTTGGAGGCCTCTCCCACAAGACGATCTCCTCCGAACGGGCCCGGGAACTCCAGGTCTCTCTCGTCCGGAGTCACGCGAGCGGTACCGGGCCGGCGCTGCCGGTCGACGTCGTCCGCGGTCTCACGCTCCTCCGAGCGAACTCCCTGGCCCGCGGCAATTCGGGAGTTCGCGCGGAGGTCGTCGAGCGGCTCCTCGACCTGCTCAACCGGGGTCTCGTCCCGTGGATCCCCGAGCAGGGGTCGGTCGGTGCGTCCGGCGACCTCGCCCCGCTCGCCCACCTCGCGATGACGCTCACCGGCGAAGGAGCGTTCGTACCGCCCGGTGGCGGTGAGCCCCAGGACGCCGGCCCGGTCCTCCATCGGGAGGGGATCGCGCCGCTCGAGCTGGTCGAGAAGGAGGGGGTCGCCCTCCTCAACGGCACCGCACTCATGGCGTCGTACCTCGCGCTCGCTGTGCAGGACGTCCGGGGGGCGCTCGATGCCGGCCTGATCGCCGCGGCGATGTCGTTCGACGCCCTCGAAGGCAATCCGGAATCCCTCGACGATCGCTTGGGCGAGATCCGCAACTTTCCCGAACAGAGGACCATCGCCGCGGCGATGCGGGCTCTCCTGGCCAACACGGGTCTCTCCGCCCCTCGGACGATGTGGAGTGGCCAAGACGCGTACACTCTTCGATGTCTGCCCCAAGTCCTCGGGTCGGTCCTCCTCGGCCTCCGGTTCGCCGAAGAGATCGTCGGGCGGGAGCTCAACGCGGTCACCGACAACCCGGTCGTGTTCGCGGACGACGATTTCGTGAGCGGCGGCAACTTCCACGGGCAACCGCTCGCGCTCGCCCTCGACACCCTCGCCGTGACGACGCAATACATCGCCGCGTTCAGCGAGCGCCGGATCTCCCGCCTGCTTCACCCCGCGCTCAACCGCGGGCTTCCCGCGTTCCTCGCCCCGGACCCGGGGGTCAGCTCCGGATTCATGGTACCGCAGTACCTCGCCGCCGCTCTCGTGAACGAGAACGTCACCCTCGTCCACCCGGCGAGCGCTTCGAGCCTTCCGACCTCCGCCGACCAGGAGGATTACGTCAGTATGGGGCCCTGGGCCGGTACGAAGCTGCGTCGCATCATCGAGAACACGCAGCGCGTGGTCGCGGTCGAGTGGATCGTCGCCGGGCAGGCGCTCGAGCTGCGCCACCCGCGCACGGGGGGCCGGGGGAGCGAGGCCGCGTTGCGCGCGGTGCGGTCCCGTGTCGCTCCGTGGACCCACGACCGCAGCCCCGCCCCGGACATCGCCCGCGTCGCGTCGGAGGTCGCGTCGGGGACGCTCGTGCGCGAGGTCCGCGCCGAGGTTCCGTTCTGAATCAGAGCCGAGGGGCCGCCATCGCGGTCGCCGGCCCGGCCGGGGTCGGGAAACGTACCGACTGGCCGCACGAGGGACACGAATACTCGCTGACGCCGCGGTGACGGAGCGGAGTGCGGCATTTCGGGCAGGGGATCGGCTGGTTCGTCACCCACGCCGCGAACAGCTCCTGCGACCTCCGGTCGGTGAGTACGGTCGTGTTCGCCGGCACGGTCGGCCGTGCGACCGTGGACGGTGCCGGGGGCGGAGGGGCCGGAGCCGTAGCGGGGGTCGCGGCGAGGCCGCCGCTCCGCGCACTCGACAGGCGACCGCATTGGGGGCAGACCACGAGGCCCGCCGACCCGGTGGATTGGAGCGCGACGTGGCAGTTGGGGCAGAGGGTCTTGAGACCGCTCGGAGTGTAGCTGGGGGGTGGATTCTGCGGTGTGGACCGGGACGTGGGCGCCACGAACGCCGAGGTGGGGACGACGGGGGCCGGCGGGGTCAGCACGAGGCCCCATCGGACCGTCCGACGGGAGGGGTCGTAGAGGAGCGGGGTGTTCGGCTGCGCGAGTTCGGTCGCGAGGGTTTTCTCCGTTTTCCGCTCGCGCCAGGAGAGTGCCGCCGCCAATCCGGGGACGCTGGTCGTCCCGAGGGCTCGTACGGCGGATCGAAGGTGCTCGCGGTCGGCGGTGGAAGGTCCAAAGAGAGCGGCCATGGGCGGCCCTCGCCCGAACGATAAAAGAACCTGTCGTTCCAGCCGAATCGGGAAGGCACCGACCGCCCGGTCTCCGGGTCTTCTGGACGGTGCCACCCGGTGACCCGGCTGTCGGTGCCCGAGGCCAAGAACCATAAGTCCGGGTCAGACTATATAGGTGACGGACCCCCCGGAGGGTGGCAGTTGAGCGTCCCCGTGGCAGTCGGTGCCTGTAACACTACAACCATATCCTAGACCCATCTGGTTTCGAGTGGCGGGACCGGGCCCGCCACGCCATGCGCCGAAACGACGAAAGTATGCCGCGAGCCGAAGTGCCGGCCGGCCGTTCTGTGCCGACCGTCGACCGACCGACCGTGACCACCGTCATCGTAGGGGGGACCGAGGAAACTCGACTCCTCCTCCGAGGACTCGTGCGGCTGCATCGACACCGCGTGCTGTCCGAGACCAGCTCCGCGGACGACCTGGGGGCCGGCGACCCCAACGACCCGGCGCAGGTCCTGATCCTCGTCTGTGACGGGGAGGGGGATGAGTGGCCGCACGAGCTGGCCACCGCCCGCACCCTCCAACCCAACCTCCTGCCGTTGCTCATCGTGCCCGAGCGGACCCCGGACCTGATCGCCCGAGCGCGCCGGATGGGGATCAAGGCCGTCCTCAACCGCCCGTTCGCCATCCGCGACCTGGTCTCGTCGGTGGAAGCGGTGGCGAAGGGAGAGGACATCCTCGACCGCGTCCAAGGTCCGGCACGCCCCCGCACCGGTCAACCGTAAGTCGCCGGAGACGTAGGCGTCCTCGTGCCGTCAGGACGCTGGCCCTCGCTCGAGCGGGCGGTCCGAGGGGACGTCGTCCTCGGCGGGGATGCCCTCGACCGTCTCGGGCGGGACGGCTCGCACGTTCGGGGGGCCCCGCGCGCGGCGGTTCGGCCGCTCGACGAGGACGACGTGGTCGACCTGGTTCGATGGGCACGCCGCCACCGGGTCGCGTTGGTCCCCCGAGGGGCCGGAACGTCGCTGGACGGCGAGTCGGTGCCGATCCGCGGAGGGGTCGTGGTCGACCTTTCGGGGTGGAAGGAGGTCGGGCCGATCGACGCGGAGGCTCGGACGGTGCGCGTGGGTCCGGGAGTCGTCAACCTCGATCTTCAGTCCGCCCTCCGCCCGTCGGGGTTGTTCTTTCCCCCCAATCCGGGCTCGTGGGCCACGTGCACGATCGGGGGGAACGTTGGGACGAACGCTTCGGGACCCCGGTCGTACGGGTACGGGGCGGCCCGTCGTTGGGTCCGGGCCGTCGAGGCCGTGCTCGGTACGGGCGAACGGGTCCGTTGGGGAAGCCTGGCCGAGAAGCGTTCGGTAGGGCCCGAGCTTCTCCATGTGTTCGTGGGCAGTGAAGGGACGCTGGGCATCGCCACGGCGATCACGCTCCGCCTCGCACCGATTCCGGCGATTCGAAACGGATGGGCCGTTCGTCTCCCTGCGAAGGTCCGCCTTGGTCGGATCGCCTCCACCCTCGCACGAACGGGCGGGACCGGGCTCTCGGCGATCGAATACTTGGACCCCGTTTGCGCGGAGGGGCTCCCCTTTGGACGCACGAGTCGCGGCCGTTCGGGCTCCGCCCTCCTTCTTCTCGAGATCGAGGCGTCAAGCCGGGCGGAGGCTCGCCAACACCGGCTTCGAGTCCGAACGGTCCTCCGAGCCGCCGGAGTGCCGTCCGAACCGACCGAATTCGACGACGCGAACCGCATGTGGAGCGTCCGCGGGGAGGCCGGACGGGTCCTGGACGATCGATACGGCCCTCGGGTGAGGGAGGACGTCGCGGTCCCTCCCGCCCGGGTCGACGAGCTCGTGACCCAACTCCGGAGGATCGCGACCGACGAGAGGGTCCGACTCTTCCTGTTCGGGCACCTCGGAGAAGGGAGTTTGCACCCCAACTACGAGGTCGATCCCGGCTCCCCGCAGGCCGAGCGGATTCGTTCCGCGGTGTGGAGGGCGTCGCTCGGTCTCGGAGGGACGATCAGCGGCGAGCACGGGATCGGTCGTCTGAAGCGGCGGTTCCTCGACCGCGAGTTGGGCGCACCGGCGATGCGGTTGCTCTGGGCGATCCGGGACGCGTGCGACCCCGACGGGATCCTGAATCCCGGGAAACTGTACGCCGACCGCGGCCCAACATCCGGGCGATCTTTTCCGTCGCCTTCGGGCAGGGCAGCGCGGCCAATCCGGCGGGGGTTACCCACCTCCGTCGTCCGGAGGCGGGGCGTTCGATCAAAGAGCCCGAAAAGACGTGCAGTGTCACCGTGAAGTGGCTGTAGGAGTGGTGCACCACGCCTCGCGCACGGAGCGACGGCACGACGAGCCCGGTCTCCTCCTGGAGTTCTCGATGGGCCGCGTCGAGCGGCGCTTCCCCGTGTTCGATCTTGCCTCCGGGAAATTCCCACAATCCCCCCAAGAGCCCCTTCGATGGGCGTTGCTGGACCAACCACCGGCCTCGGTGTTCCAGGACGACGACCGCGGCATCCATGTGGGGGCGGGGCGGGTGGGCCCGCCGCCGGGGGATCGATCCCGGATTCGCTAGTTCTCGGTGCGCCCGGCAGAACGAGCGCACGGGACACTCGGAGCACCGCGGAACGAGTGGGAGACACACGGTCTCCCCCAACTCCATTACCGCCTCGTTGAATCGGCCGGCTCCCCGAGCGGGCAGGAGCCGGACGAGCTCCTCGCGAAGCCGGTCGCGGACGGCGCTGGAGCGGACGTCTCCCTCCTCGCGGGTCCAACGCGCCGCGACGCGGAGCCCGTTCGCCTCCAGCGCGACTTCGTGGGCGTCGAAGGCGAAGCTGGCGACGGCCCGGGCGATGTACGGTCCAACCCCGGGGAGGCTCTCGAGCTCCGGGACGGTCCGAGGGACCTGCCCTCGGAACTCCGTGACCACCACCCGTGCGGCCGCGAGCAGGTGGCGGGCACGGGCGTAGTACCCCGCTCCTTCCCATGCTTTCAGTACGTGGGATTCGTCGGCTCGGGCGAGGGCCTCGACCGTCGGAAACCGCCGGACGAACCGATCGAAGTACGGGCCGGCTTGGGCGACCCGGGTCTGCTGCAGCAGCACTTCCGCGATCCAGACCCGGTAGGGGTCGCGGTCGCTCCGCCAGGGCAGGGCGCGGCGGTGGGTCCGGAACCATCGGAGGAGCGCTCGGGTCAACGCCGGGGCGTCGGAGGCAACGGCTCGGGGCCGGGCGCGCACGCTCACGGACGACCGCCCGAGCAAGTGAGTGCTTAAAGAGGGTGACGAAATCGAACCGGACGAGACGTCCATGCAACCGACGGAGGGACCGGTCCAGGTCACGGATGCCACGTTCGAATCCGAGGTCATTCGCTCGCCGCTCCCGGTGGTCGTGGACTTCTACGCGGACTGGTGCGTGCCGTGCCGCGTGAACGAACCCGAGTTCGTGGACCTGGCGATCCGCCTGGCCGGTCGGATCAAATTCGCGAAGGTCAATATCGACGACGCGGCGGGGATCACTCGCTCGTACGGGATCCACTCCATCCCGACCTACGTGTTCGTCGAATCGGGTCAGGAGAAAGGACGCGAGGTCGGTCCGGTCAATCCGGCCGAATTCCGTTCGATCCTGCGACGCCACTTCGCCGAGACGGTCCGGCCTAGTGCCGGAACACTCGCCACCCGGTGAAGTACATCGCCACTCCCGCCTTCTCGGCCGCCGCGATCACTTCCGGGTCACGCAAGCTGCCGCCCGGTTGGAGGACGGCCGCGACGCCCGCCCGTACGGCCACTTCCACGCCATCCGCGAACGGGAAGAATGCGTCCGACGCGAGGACCGAGCCCTTCGCGCGCGCGCCGGCGACCTCGCATGCGAGCTCCACCGCCTTGACGCGGGTCGGTTGGCCCGAACCGATCCCCACCGTCGCGGGACCTTGGGCGAGGACGATGGCGTTCGATTTCGCATGCCGGACCACCCGCCAGGCGAAATCGAGCGAGCACAGTTGCTCCGGAGTCGCCCGATGCGAGGTCATGGGCCGGAACTCTCCGGGGGCGATCTGGCGACGATCCGCCTCCTGGACGAGCACCCGACCGAAGGTGGTTCGCGCTTCCCAGCGAGAGTGATCGACGGAGGGCGGCGCGGTGCGGACGAGTTTCAATTTCGGTCGGCGCTCGAGGGCCTCCCGCGCGGCGGGTTCGACCTCCGGCGCGGCCAACAGGTCGACGAACACCCCGTGCAGCGCCTCGGTATCACCGGGACCCATCGGCCGGTTGACGGCGATCGCACACCCGAAACGGGCGACCGGGTCGGTGGCGATCGCACGGTCGAGCGCTTCGCGGAGCGTCGTCCCCTCGGCGACGCCGCACGGGGTCGCATGCTTCACGACCGCGGCGGCCGGTAACGGAAATTCGGAGACGATCTCGAGCGCGGTGTCCGCGTCGAGCAGGTTGGTGTAGGAGAGGGCGGCCCCCTTCAGGACCTCGAACGGACGCGACCGGAATCCGCCGGTCGCGCGATAGACGGCCGCCGGTTGATGCGGGTTCTCTCCGTAGCGGAGGCGCAGGGGTTCGCGCTCCAGGAGGATTGTGCTCGGGAATGGGTCGTCCCCCGTGGCCGGAGGAAGGAGACCGGCCGCGATCGCGGCGTCGTACGCGGCCACGCGCTGGAAGGCGCGGCGGGCCAGGTGCGCCCGGGTCCTCGCGGAGACGGCGCCCGCGTGCTCTCGAAGTTCCGTGAGGAGCGGCTCGTATTCGGACGGGTCGGTGAGGACAGCCACGCCGGCATGGTTCTTCGCCGCGGCGCGCACGAGCGTGACCCCGCCGATGTCGACGTACTCCTCACGGTCGGTGGCCTCGGGCGAGTCCCGGAGGTGCTGCTCGAACGGGTAGAAGTTCACGACGACGAGGTCAAAGGGAAGCAAGCCCCGTTCCCGGAGCTCCCGGTGTCCCTCGTCGGTCCGAGGGGCCAGGATCCCTCCCAGGAGCGCGGGGTGCAGGGTCTTGACGCGCCCCCCGAACCATGCGCCGATCCCTGTGAGCTCCTCGGCCGAACGTACCGAGAGGCCGGCCGCGGTCAGCGCCGCCCGGGTCCCTCCGGTCGCCCAGAGCTCGACCCCCAGCTCGGCCAGTCCGCGGGCGAGGGTCTCGAGTCCGGTCTTGTCGTGCGGCGAGAGCAGGGCCCGCTCCACGCGGACCGCCGGCCCCTCCTCGGACGCCACTCGCCGTACCCCCAACAGGGAGGTAGGGGGAGGGATAAGTTTCGCGGAACGAGCCTCCGGCGAGAGACCCCGCGAGGGACCCCGGCCATAAGACTAAATATGGCGTCCGGGGGTAAATTGTACCCTCGACCGAGGTTGGCTTGTCCCACGCGTTGAGGACCCGGAATTGGCGTCGGCGTGGCCGTCGTGGCCAGGTCGCCGCGGTGGCGACGCTGCTGGGCCTACTGCTGGTCGTGACGTTCATCGCGAACTTCCTCACGACCGTCGTCCCCAACCAGATGCAGGTCAACGACCTCAACCACGTGATCCAGGTCGAGAACGAATACGGTCGGCTCTCCGCGCTCCTGACCTCTGCCGGCGCCGAGGGGTCGCCGGGCATGCAGATCGTCCAACCGCTCTCGCTCGGGTCGGACGGGGTCGCTCCCTGGTCCGCCCAGGACGGCTCGTCGGTCGGCAGCGGCCGGTTCGGGTCGACGGCCTCCCTCTCCTTCGGCCTGCTCGGTGCGATGGTCTACTCTCCCCCCCTCGGACCGCCCCAGGGGGGCCCGGCGCTCCCGGCCGGCTGCGGGTTCACGTCCGGCGCCCACATCGGGATCGCCTGCACCGCCGCGCTCACGGAGCTCGCCTACAACTTCTCCGGCAACTCCAAGGCGTTCTCGGTCACCTCGACCCTGGCGACCGGTCTCTACGCGCTCAACTACTCGACCAACTTCTCCACGATCTCGATCGCCGCTACGCTCGGCGCGAAGGTCGACCTTGGCGTCTATGGGAGCAACGACCAGGTCACGCTCTCGGTCCTCGGAGGCTCGTCCATCAACGTGACCCTCGCCGGGAACGTGGACTACCTCAACCTCGGGGGCACGGGCACCGCGGGGGTGGTGGTCTCAAGCTACGGCACCTCCGATTCGCTCTACGAGAGCTCCGCCGGCGCCGGTACGATGCGAGTCGTCTCCTACGGGAACGCGGACTCGATCACGGCCAACGCGACCGCAGCGATGGCGTACACGGCGTACGTCACCGGATTCAACGCCACCGTCCCGTCGTCCCAGTTCTGCCCCTACGACAACGTCACCAAGACCGAGGTTCTCCACGGAACGGGGGCGACCGCGACCTACGCCGCCTACTTCAACAACACCCAGTACACGGGAACCCTGACGGCGGCCCCGTGGACCGTCCACGACCAGGTGGTCGCCTCCACGCCCTGTCCGTTCTTCGCCCGTCAGGCGATCCCGCTCAAGTCCCCCGCCGTGGCCGGCACGGGGCCTGTCACCCAACTTCACAACACGTATGCTCCCGGAGGGGAGGTCGACTTCGATGCAGGGGCGGTCGTCTACGCCCAGTACGGCGCCTACCCGGTGTTCGTCGACGACCCGGGGATCGCCCTCACGGTCCTCGGTGGGATCGGAGGGAACGTCACGTCCGCCGCGATCTGGATGCCGTTCTTCGCGAACGTCGTGGGGTCGGTGGGGGGGATCGGCACCGAAACCCTCGATCTCGGTCTCTTGTCCACCCAGTCGTACGACGTCAACGATACCGCTTCGACCTTCGCGGTCAACCCCAACGTGCCCATCCAGATCACGATCCACACTCCCTACGCGGAGGCCTGGAACGCCTTCCTCAACGTCCACCTCGCCTTCGCCGGGCTCTGGTCGTGCGCCCCGGTCGCGGTGTGCACGGGGGTCTATTCCCAGGGCGGGCCCTTCGGGACGGTCTCGATCACCATCCCGGCGACCAACCTTCAGTTGCTCGACATCGGCAGCTCGATCTTCTCGCTCTCCCTCTCGTAGGGAGCGGGCCGGTTCAGCGGGATCGCCGCCCGCGCGGACCGCCCAGCCAGGATTTGGCGCCCACCAAGGTTCCCCACGTGCGAACCGTGGCCAGGGTCAGCTGGCCCTCGATCGCGCCGGTCCACAAGGTCCGCGCGTCCGACACTTGCCGGTGCTCGATCTCCACCACGGCGCGGGGCCCTTCCGACCGAATGAGCCGGAACGGTACTCCCGACGGCACGGCCGCCGACCGTCGTCGCAGCGTGGTCTCCCACCATCGGGGAGGGAGAGGGGGAAGGTGTTCCCCCGCCACCTCGAGGCCGAGGTAGCGGGGTCGAGGGTCCGACGACCTAGCGGACGAGGTCGATGACTTCCTCGGACTCACCGGCAGCGTAGCCTCCCTTCTGTCCGAGGAGGCTCGTCGCTCGTACGCCCGTGATGATCAGCAGCACCCGCAGGGTGTGCTCGAGGTCGGGCGAGTTCTCGACGGAGCAGCCCCAGATGATCCGAGCCCGCTTGGAGATCTTGCCGCCGACCAGCGCCGCGGCCTTTTCGGCCTCACTGACGGTCATGGAGGGACCGCCGATGACCCGGACGAGTGCCCCGGTCGCGTCCTTCAGGTCCACCGAGCCCAGGAGGGGGGAGGTGAGCGCCTCGGTGACCGCCTCGGTCACCCGGTCGGTCGCGCTCTCGCTTTCTCCCAGTCCGATGAGGGCCACGCCGCCGTCCTTCATGACGGTCAGGATGTCTGCGTAGTCGAGGTTGACGAGTCCCGGGCGCGTGACGATCTCCGTGATCCCCTTGATCGCGGTCATGAGGCAGGCGTCCGCGAGCTTGAACGCCGCGTCGAGCGGCATGCGGGGCACGAGTTCGAGGAGCTTGTCGTTCTGGATGACGATGGTCGTGTCGCACACCCGGCGCAGGCGCTCGAGTCCGTCCCGAGCTTGTTCCATCCGCGCGGCTCCCTCTCCGGAGAACGGCAAGGTGACGACGCCCATGGTGAGCGCTCCCGCTTCCTTCGCGAGTCGGGCGACGAGGTGCGCGGAGCCGGTTCCGGTTCCGCCGCCCATGCCCGCCGTGATGAATACGATGTGAGCGCCGTTGAGGAAAGCGCGCAGCTCCTCCTCGTTCTCTCGGGCGGCCTCTTCCCCGATCTCGGGTCGAGCCCCGGCGCCGAGGCCCTTCGTGGCCCGGCGACCGATGAGGATCTTCCTCGGAGCGTGGATCGTCAGCAAGTGCTTCGCGTCGGTGTTGATGGCGCACATCTCTGCACCCTGGATCCCGTCTTCGACGCACCGGTTGATCGTGTTGGAACCACCGCCTCCGCATCCGACGATCCGGATGTTGACCTTCAGCGTCTCCGCCAACTTCGCGAGTTCCGCGTCGTCAGCGCTGCCATAGGCCGGCACGGTCGGCTTCTTGTCGTCGACCAGGTTCTGGTTCTCCTGGTGCTTCGCGATCGCTTCCTGGATGATGGACTTCATTGGTACGTATCCCATCCTGTTTGTCAGACGAGCGTCATACGCTCTGGGGAAGCAGTCGGGCGGTTGTTACATAAACGTTTGCGTCGAGAGGAGACTGACACTAAGGACGATGATTAGACCCTTGGACTCCCTCGATAACTGAACGACACACTCGCCCGTGAACTCTTGAGACGGGTCATGGCGGGCGCGGTCGTTACACCAAAGAATGGAGGTACTGCAGGGTCGGCGCCGCCGCTCTTCGATCAGGACGACGAAGGACACTCGGGCTGCGCAGGGTTCTTGTCATACGTCGTTTGGAAGCATGCAGACAGCCCGTCGACGCCTGCATGTGCTCCTCCCTGAAGGATATCCCCCTAGATGTGGCCATGGCCGAAGAGGGCCATACATGCCATGCCAGCCCCAATAGGGTCATAACGACGGCGACAGTTTATGAATGTCGGGCTCTCAGAGAGTGTATGAGGAATGAAAATGTCGTCCGTACCAACCATCTCGGGACGGCTCGGTCAGAATGGCCTCGCTCTTGCAGTTATTGCAATTTGCTTCCTCTCGCTCTCCTCTCAGCTTTTTGCCGGTCCGTCGCCGACTTTGGGGATTGGAGAGCCCAACAGCGCATCGAAGTCGCTTACGACCGCTGCCCAGGATCTTTCGGCGGCCTCAGCATCACTCAACAATACGTCGTCCCACGGTGGGGCGTCCAACTCATCCGGCGTGATTCCCCCCCAGCGTGCTTACGAGACAATGACCTGGGATGCGGCTGAGGGCTACGTCCTGATGTTTGGTGGGTGTTCTCTTTCACCATATTTGACGGAATGCAGTGGTCCCGGTGAACTGAACGACACTTGGAGCTTTGACGGCGGAATGTGGTCAGAGCTTTTCCCCTCAATGTCGCCTCCTCCCCTGGCAAAAGCGGCGATGGCATACGATTCTTCGCTTGGAGCGGTCTTAATGTTTGGTGGCGAGCTGGGAACAGACACCCTGGCTGGCCAACCAGTGGTTGTGAATTCCACATGGGAATTCGTTGGCGGAGATTGGTCTAATGAAACGGGCATCGGGGCTCCTTCTCCTCGTGTGGATGCAACCCTGTCAGCTGATCCCGATCGGGCGGGTGTCGTGCTTTTTGGAGGTCTCGAAGAGTATCCCAAGAACACCTCTAACGGCACGCGGACTGCCGAGGTTACCGAGTCTGACACCTGGATGTTTGGCAGCACCGGGTGGGTCAATATCACGGCCCAAGTAGGCGCATCCCCTTCCGCCAGATTCATGGCCGGTATGGATTACGACCCGGCGGAACTTGGGGCATTACTGTTTGGTGGGTGGACTGAAGACGGGTTCTCAGCGTCAAATGAAACGTGGCTGCTGAATTCGAGCGGGTGGAGGAATCTCACAACTGCGGCGAGCCCGCCGGCGGAGGGTGGGATGGGTCTTTCGTTCGTCACTAGCGATTCAGCGATCGTCATGTTCGGTGGGACGCTACCCACTGGAAGCGTGCTATCAGGGGAGACTTGGTCGTTCTCAGGTGGGAGCTGGACTGAACTGTCCCCAACTATATCACCTCCGGGGTCGTACGCTCTAAGTTTCGCCGACGTCAACAACACCGGCTACGCGATCCTCCTCCTCGGGAACACGCAACTAAGCTATGCCGGTCTCGAAGAATCCTGGACCTTCCAAAATGGTGGTTGGTCGCCACTGGGACAAAACTCGACAGCCCCTCCCGCCGGGCCGGCCAACATGGTGTATGATTCAGCCGACAAGGAGATAGTGCTGGTTACCCAAGGGTACTTCCTCGCTTCATCCCCGCTTGAGGAAACTTGGATCTACGCCAACAGCACTTGGACTGAGCTTAATGAAACAGTCGCTCCCCCAAGTCGTGCCTCCCCGACTCTCGTTTACGACGATGCTGATGGCTACGTCTTGTACTTCGGTGGAACATTCAAGACCGACACCTGGACCTTCCAATCGGGGCTGTGGACGCAGTTGTTTCCAGCCCATCACCCGGCCCCGGCATTGGCGGGCTCGGCAGTATTCGACTCGCGGGATGGTTACGTGTTGTATTTCGACAGCTCGTCAACTTGGATATGGTCTGCGGGGGATTGGACCAACTTGAATATCACCTTCCAGCCTGACCTCTCGGCCTCACTGCTCGGGCCCGACACAATGGTGTATGACGCCGCGGACGGGTACGTCCTACTCTCGCATGCGACCAACCAGACATGTCCAATTCTCGGGATTTACTGCCTTGGTACTTGGACTTTTTCCGGAGGGCAATGGACGAACTTGAGCAATGAGTCTACTACCCTGCCTCCCCCGCTCCTTGGCTCGTCCGAGGTGTATGACTCAGAGGATCAGAGTGTACTGCTTTTCGGGGGGTCGTGTATAGTTTCGACCGTGGGGTGCCAGAGTGTGTTTTCCAACGAAACATGGTCATTTCACGGGGGAAATTGGTCACTCGTCTCTCTGAACCAGTCGCCATCTCCTCGATCATATGCATCGGTGGCCGATGACCCATCGACCGGATATGTGCTACTCTTTGGCGGTTTGGGACCGTCGAGCGATATGACCACGCTTCCTATCGCGGATACCTGGAGCTTCAGCCAGGGCGACTGGAACGAACTCACGCCTTCCCTCTCTGCAAGTCATTCGGCCGTCGATGTCGGTGTGGGGGTCAGATTCGTCACGAACACTTCCGCAATTTTCGGGACGCCGGACATTTCATACTCGGGGTTGCCTTCTGGGTGCGACCCAATCAATTCCCCAGTCTTGACTTGTGCCCCCAACGCGCCTGGATTGTTCGGAGTGACTGCCTCCACGAGTTACGGCACATCAACGGGTCGCACCTCATCGTTGGCATTCCGAGTTAACCCGCTACCATCAATCGAGACATTCTCTGCGGCGCCTTCGACAATCACTCTCGGCGAGGTGATTGACACTACTGTGCAGTTCTCCGGCGGTACTGGACCCTTCAGCTTCCTGTACTCCAATCTGCCACCTGGTTGTGCTTCAGTCGATTCGCCGACTGCAGAGTGCACTCCCACCGGATCTGGTACCTTCCTCGTGAACGTGTCCGTCATTGACTCCTACGGCAGATCGGTAAACGCGAGTCTCCAGGTGAACGTGACTGCACTCGCCCACTCACCACTTCCCGTTAGTTCCCAGCCAGACTTCGTGTATCCTACAATCTTAGGACTAATAGCAGGGCTCCTGGCCGGGGTGGCGCTCATCGGTGGGGCTACACGAGTACGGGCTAGAGAGAAGCGAACTGCAGAAGCCCTTGTTGACCGAATGGGGGAAGACGAACTAAACGAAGGATCACCTAAGCAGTAGACCTATGATTCTCCATGGCCTGCCCTAGTGGCGGATAGGTTGGCCATACCGTGCTCGTGGATGCAGACTTCCTCGTGGGCGCTGTCGTTGGAGTTGTATCGACGGTTGCTGTCTGGAGTCTTCTCAGGCGATTTGTTCACCTGCGTGCGCCCCGAAGCGGGCCGAGAATCGGACAATTTAGCAGTGGATCGCACGACCTCTCTGAGGAGAATTACCTCGGTCACAGTCGTCCCGCGACGGCCACCAACGACAAAGTGCCTGTCAAGCAAGTCCAATTGGCTCAGCGAGTAGTCCTCCATCTCGGTCGTCTTGGACGCCTGGGGTTGGATCGGAC
>JAKIVW010000004.1:0-19961 GCA_022750355.1 Thermoplasmata archaeon | reverse complement strand
AAGCTCCATCTCCAAAGTATTGCGACGCCTAGCCAATGCCCAAATCGTAGATCGGGAGAGTCGGCACGTCCGCGGAGTCGACCGCGTTGTGAAGGCATACTTCTTGACTCGGGGGGGCGAGATTCTCGCCAGACAGATTCAGGAGGGAAGAAACCTAACTTTGAGCCTACCTGCGGAAACAACGAATCACGTCTCTGAAAGTACCGCGCGTATTGGAGCCGGGCCTCCCGACGACAACATTTCCGCCTACAATCGCCCCAAAGGCTGAGTTCAACTTGGAATACGGAGATGCTCGCGCTTAGACGTGCAATGCGCCGACTCACTCCGACATTAACGAGAGAACAGGGAACTACTCGGGTATCACGACGACACTTCCCGAGGGAGGGGGGGTCCCAGTCGTAAACGGGATTGTGACGTAATCCCCCGTTCGGAGGAAAAAAGAACCGGATATGAGGCCCGTGTTAACACCATTCCGTTTGATTGGACCGTTCACGTTGGTGCCAGAAATGACGATGGTCTCATCAAACCCGTCATTATTGGTGTACACTGCTGGATCCGGAGTACTCGGAATGGTCAACGAAGTTCCTGAGGCAGCCGGACCTCTGCCGAGCAGGCTACCACTGAACGGGCTCGCCCCAACGGAAAGTCCCTTGAACCGACAATCAACAAAACGTCCATACCCGAAGTAGCTAGAACCCGTGCGACCCGGCAATAGAGTGACGCCAACACCGGAAAACTCACACGCCTTGAATTCGAAATCAGTGACAAAAGCCTGGTTAGTTTGGGTGATGGCCGCGCTATCGTCTAGGAGCACATTGTAAATGGTGTTCGGCTGCTGAAACACGCAACCTTCGAACTGAACTCGGCTCGTAATCTCCCCTCCCACACTGGTGGTAGATCCTTGGACTTCGGCGATCTGAGACCCGGAATCCGTGTTACCGAGGAAAACAGACCCGGTCACTCTGATGTCCGAGGTGTCGCCTCCTTCGGACCAGATGCGAATGAGGGAGTGGTGGCATGCGGTCGGGATCGTGGACCCGTCTATGTACAATTGGTCGAGGTGGAACAGGCGAACACCACAGATACCAATTGGCTGGGGCACGCCGGACGTGGGGCTATTGCTGTTCCAAGTGTTAGCACAGATTCGGGAGATTTTCCAGACTGACGCCTGCTGAGTGATGTTCGGATGAGAACCTCCCCCATTATCCGTCTCAAACCAGAGAACGTTGCCTGACAGATTGGTTATCTCAAAATTGTCGACGGTGACCAGCGTCGCTTGCGGAGAGATGCCGCTGTTGAGCGGTCCCTTGACGGTATACTCGAACACATTGTTGATTAAGATGTAGTTCCCGCTCGACGCGTCAAGAAGGTTGATTACACAGCCGTTGCCAATCCACTGAATCTGGCTGTAGGCTGCGGACGCTGCATCCGGGCCGGAGGCTACATTTTGTGCCACCCACACCAGCGCCTCAGTCGGAACACCGCCAGGGCTCAAGTCCGCATACAAACCCGTGATTTCGCAGCCGGCTTCAAAGACGACAGTTTGATAGCTTCCAGTATTCCCGATTGGAGCTTGGAGGACGTAAGTGCCGGCGGTGCAATATACTGTGCCACCTGAAGTGGCGATCGAATTGAGTGCCTCTTGGATTCCACTAGTTTTTGTATCATAGGTATCCGGCCCGAAATCCGCCCCATTGTTGACAAGTAGAGAAGCCGGAGAGGTCACGACGCCGATCGGTGACACCGTGACATAGGGCTTACCCGCGATACCGCTCCACGCGACCTGAGGAGAGATCGCGATGCTAACACTCACCCACGCCAGGGAGGGCGTTACCGTCCGTGTTGAACTGGCCGTCGCTGGAGAAACAAGATCCTGGTATGCCCCCCAAATTGAAACACCTGTAGGAGAGGATGTGTAGCCCGGAATGTGGGTCAGACCGCCGCTGTACGAATGAGAAGTTGATCCAGCATCGGCACCTAGGAAGAGAACGAGGTCGTTGTTTTCGGTGCTCGTTACGCTGGAACTCTCCGAAGTGCTGGACGAATTGACCGCCACCGAACCGGGCACGTCAATTCCGCCGTCGTTTAGTACTTCGATTGCGAGGACCATAATGGGTTTTGACGAAATCGGCTCAGGGGTGACCGTCACGGTAAACGTCGTGCTAGTTTTGATAACAGGTCCAGCTCTGCGGAACACCCAGAGGTAGATCCCAGTAGCGAGCGACGAATCACCGTCCGCTATGAGCGTGTAACTACCTCCCTGAACGTCGGTCACCAAGGGCGTCGTTAGAGTTCCGGACGGGTACGCCATTCCTACCTCGACATAAACTGCCGACCCCTGTCTGACAGTCATGGCGACGGTTGTCATGGAACCTGAGCTTGCTTCCGCACCACCTGTATTCCCAATAGTTGGTAGGGCTGCCACATTCTGGCGAATGACTTCGAACTATAAGTTTCTCAGGGTATGGAAGGCTTTGTCCTGAAAGGCCCGGGTGTCCCTAAACTCCTGTCCCCAAACGCCTTTCAGGACAAAGCCGGTATGGAATCCTCAGCGTTTGGATTGAATGGCGGCGCGGCCTTTCGAATCACGACCTTCCAAGCATCGGCTCCTGGCGGTGATTCCTCCGTGCTGGCCGATTTGGTGATTGCCAACTCCATTTCGCTCAACAGTCTATATCTATCTCAAAGACGTTCGGGAGCAAGTGGCCCTCCCTCCGGTAGCCGGGGTTGTTGCGATCGCTCAATCAAACACCGGGTCCACCCGCCTTACCACAAGTCCGCCGGTTGCAGTTTCTGCCGGCTCGACGGTTTATGTTCACGTTGCCTTGCTAGGATCGGGGCCTTCGGTTCAATCAGTTAGCGACTCCGAAAACGGCGTCTACACGCCTCTTACCTCCGGGTCTAACGGAAGTGTCAACCTATTCATCTTCCGACGCGACGGACCCCTCGCTGACTCGTCGGCCTTCACGGTGACCGTCGTTCCCTCCGTCACAACTATTCCGATTCAAGTCGCAGCTGTCGAGGTTTTCAACGATGGAGGCGTCGACTCAATCGGGAGTTTGTCAACCGGGACCAGTTCTCCCGAGGGATCCAACGTGACTTCGACATTGCCGAACGATTTGGTTCTTTTTTTCGGTGCCGATACAAATGTGTCGTCCCCCCATTTTCCCGCCGGTCAATTTGCACTCGCATACCCTTCCGGACTTCCGGGCCTCTACGAGTTTGGCAGCTACCAGCTTCCTGTTGCTACTGGGAGTGCAAGTTCTCAGAGGACGTTTTCCGGGTCCACAACATGGGTGTGTATCAGCGTCGCCATTTCGCCTGCGAACGAGTGGGCGAGCATCGCGTCAAGACCATTCGTTACAGTGTCCCCGATTGGACGAAGCGTTACGGGAGGTCTGATTAACGACGGAGCAGACTTCGGGCCAGACACTCCAAACACCCAGGCCGGCCCAACCCAGACCAACGGAATCCAGGAGGCGCTGAACTCGATTGCGGAGACAGGGGGGGTCGTCTACTGTCGAGCCGGCACTTACGTCCTCCAAGCTCCAATCGGGAATACTGGAAGCTATCAAACTGTGATCTTTGAGGCTGGGTGCACCATAACGGGCCTTTCCACCTACCTGGGAACTACGACTTCACCGGGCGAGGCTCTCTTCTGGATTGCGCAAGACGTCGCGATTGCATCCTACGGTGCGACCGCCTCCTATCACCACATTCAATGGCTTGGAAACGGGTGCGTCATTAACCTCTACGACTCTGCAAACGCTGCCTACATCGGATTGAACTATGTTTTCGAGTATACAGTAAACGGCCCAAAGCTGATTGGAGGGTTACCTCAGGCATATCTCGTGGAACTCTCTGGGTTCGATATCATAAATCCCTCCGGAAACCTACTCTGGTTTCAGACTAACAACGGATACGGCAGCCACCCTGACGTCACGCAGCAGGCGATTCTGTGGAAGATCTCCTGTCTTCACGCGTACCAATGGAACTCTAGCTCTCCTCAACTCGGGCGGGGCTTCGGGATCTCTTCGGTTCGACTGTTTCACATCGACCGGGTAAATTGCGATTTTACAGACGTGGTAACTCCATCCGACGGAGTGAACCCTGGCTTTTCGGGGCTTTTCATTTGGTCACAACGTGGGGATACCTCTGACATTTACATCACCAATTCTATCTTCTTGATGAACCGCGTGGTCTCGGCCTTTTACCCCAGCCAGATCGTGGAACTTCAGGGATCCACGAGTTCCGTAGGGGGAGAGATTACCAGTCGGATTTTCTTCGATAACTGTGTAATCGGGACGTTAGACACCATCGAAACCCCGCCGATTTTTCCGGGCATAGGCGGGGGCCTTTACATCGACGACAGCATCAACACCGGCAATGGAGCATTCATCACCGACGTGGAGTTCAAGAACTGTGAGTTCGTTCGAGTAGGCATTCAGTTTGCATCCCAGGATCTTTACTTTGGTTTCATGCGGTTTACGAATTGCCGCTTCACGCTATATCCTGGTGCCAATCCGGCGATCCCTTCCGGTACGAGCCCATTCTCAGGAACACTTTTGGGCAGGTCGCCCGGTCAAAAGAATACACCGTTTTCCCCAACCGGTTCGCCCTACACCTACATGAACAATTACGGCTTTGACGTCGTTCTGGTGGTTAGCCCCGCCTCAGTGACCTCCATTTCACAGAACTACAACCCGACGGGGCTGACCTCGGGAGCCTTCTTTCTGAGACCCGGCGATTCGCTTTACATTGTCTACACCGGAACCGCACCAGTACTTACAGAGACTGCTGAGTGAGGCTCTGTTCGAGTCGACCACTAGGGTCGGTTGTTTTCGGACGAGGTATGGAGTCTCCGGACAGCCGAGGCTTCCAGGCTAAGATAAGGAACCCTTAGAACGAATTCGTTGACCGCCGCATAATCAGAAGTGGCCGAAAACGCGAATAAAACGACAGAAGATTCGATCTGAATCGATTAAACGACAGCCGGATGATTACGCGACACCTTCCGTCGAGAGGACGTAGTAGTTCTCATCCTACAGACGGGAATGCAAGTTGGTTGTCATCCGATCACGGTTCCCTCGCGGCGACTTACGGGCTGGAGGGAGCTGCGCCCCTCGTTCGTCGAGTTAGTGGATGGCGCAAAACCATCGCCGTGATAGTCGAACGAGTGCCAACCGCCTACGGGTACGCCGCCCCTCCGATGAAATTCAAGGTCATTCGGGAGAGCCCGAATCGCTGGGCCTCTTGCAGGGGCCCCGGGCGGAGCGCGGAGTATCGGTCGCAAAAGAGCGCGGCCGATTTGGAGGGACTTCTGACGCACCGGACCGGGAAAATGTACGGAGGTTTCCTCCGCGGACTGCGGGGTCCCTCCTCGAGCGGCACGCGCTTCGCCGGAATCGGGGGGCCCCGAAACGTAGCGGGCGGAGCGTGCTCGCCGCGGAGGAACCGCCTAGCTCGAGGAGTCTCTCCGTCCGGGACCCCGGTCGAGTCGGTCGACCGCTTTCGGTCGCCATACCCCGGCGATGAGCAGCGCCCCGAGGGGCACGGCGGTCAGGTAGACCCAGAGGTCGGTGTACGTTCCGGAGAGGACCGCGGGAGCGAGAGTCCGGGCGGGGTTGAGCGAGCTGCCCGTCCAGGGACCGATGAGGAAGGTGGAGACGGCGACGACGGTCGGGGGCAAGAGTAGGCGCCACCGGCCTCGCCCCTCACCCCCATCCGCCAGGGCGAAGACCGCGGCGACCAGCGCGGCGGTGAATGCGAGCTCGGCCGGGAACGCGAGGGCGACGTTGCCTCCGGTGGGGACGGTCGCTCCGAGGTGGGCGACGTCTCCGAACACTCCCAACACGAACCCGGCCCCGAGAAATGCCCCTCCGACCTGGCCGAGGACGTAGGGCGGGGCCTCCCGCCATGCGATCCGACCGCTCGCCGCCAGCGCGAGAGTGACGACCGGATTCAGGTGGGCGCCAGAGACCCGGATGAAGAGGTAGATCGGGACAAGTACGGCGAAGAACCACGCCAATGCGATCACCCACTGGGGGACGCCGCCGAGGCGGTCGCCGCCGACGATACTTCCGATCCCAATCCCCACCAGGAGGGCGGTTCCCACCCCCTCGGAGGCCGTCCGGAGCGCGACGGAGACCGTCAACGGCGTGCGGAACTCGCGAGGGCGGCCGCTTGCTGGTCCGAGAGGATGAGCTCGGTCCGCAGTCCCCGGACCAATCGTACGATCCGGTCGCGCACGTGGCGGAACCCGTCGTCGTCGAGCGCAGCGGGGTCTTCCAGTCCCCAGTCCCGCAGTTCCTGCATCTTCAGGTGGACCGGACAGCTCGAATCATCGAGACATCCCATCGTGACGCGGACCTGGGCCTCATCGATGTCGGCGGTCGAGAGAAGGCGGGGTGCGTGCTCGGGGGCCGCGAGACCGATCTCCGCCAGCATCGGTTGGGTCCGGGGGTTGGCTGCGGCGGCCGGATTCGTTCCCGCCGACAACGCGCTCCACCCCGGCGCGGGATTGGCGTTGAAGATCGCCTCCGCCATCAGGGAGCGACAGGAGTTCTCCACGCAGACGAACAAGACCCGATGCTCGGCCATCAGCAGCAACGGCAGCAGCAGCAGCAACAGCCGCCGCCGGCACAGCAGGCGCTGCGCGGGGTGCCGGCCGGGCAGCAGGTCGACGCGTCGCAACACGCTTCCGGGTTGGTGGGTTCGGGCATGGTTCTCTCAGCACTTCAATAGGTGAAGTGGTAATAAGCCGACACTACGTACGGACAGAGTGTCGCAGTGTGAGGGCGGGGAACTGACGTGTCCCTGTCCTCCGATTGGTCTCATCGACGTGGTCGGAAAGAAGTGGGCCGTGTGCGTCATTTCCCTCTTGGGCGAGCACCAGATCGTTCGGTTCGGTCCGATCCAGCAATGTCTGTCCGGAGTGAGCCCCGCCACGCTCACCTCGACGCTCCGTGCGTTGGAGCGCGCGGGATTGATTCGTCGCGTGACCACGGAGGGTGCCCGAGGGCCTGTCAAGGCTTACACCCTCACCGGGTCCGGACGCTCGTTGAACGAGAGTCTCCGGCCGCTCGCCAAATGGCTCCAATCCTGCTAACGGACGAACCACCGCCTCCCGAAGCCCCAAGGACGGCGGCCCGCGGCGACGCGCCTCTTCTCCCGGTTCCTCCGCCGCCCGCCCGGGTCCCGCCAATCGCTTTGTAGATTTCGAGAATCCCGAGCCTGTGAGCTCGGTCGTACTGCTCCGAGCAGCGAACGTCGGGGGTCACCAACGGTTCCTACCCAGCGCTTTCGTGGCGATCCCGGAGCTGGCGAAGTTCCGTCTCGTGAACCTGGGCGCCGCAGGAACCTTTGTGGCCCGGTGCAAGGTCTCGGATTCTCGCTTGCGTCGGGCGATCGCTTCCCACCTCCTATTTGAAACCGACATCTCGATCTGCGCGGGCGATGAGATTCTTCAGTTGCTCCGGCGTGACACATTTCGGACGATCCCGCCGGGCGCGAAGCCCTATCTCACGGTGCTCGGGGCGGACCCCACTCGGGCCCCGACCCTACCCTTCTCCGTTCCTAGCGGACCGAACTGGGAGGTGAATCTGGTCTCGGCGCATGGGCGGTACGTTCTCAGCTGGGCCCGACGTTGGGCCGGTCACACGACCTATCCGAATCCGGTCGTCGAGCGGGAGTACGGAGTGGCCGCCACGACGCGGGGGTGGCCCACGGTCGTGGCCCTCGGGAAGATTCTCGAGACCTCGTAACTCTCCTCCCGGGGGCGAACCGGACCCGATCCCAAGCCGGGTCACGGCGGGAAAAAAAGGTCGATGTTCGACCAACCGTATACGGTCTCTTCCAGCTCCTGTCCACCGATGCTCACCGTATCGATCCCGAGGGCTCGAGCGCCGAGCCGTTCGTAGAAGATCCGGGCCGGATTGGCGCTGAGGACCCGAACGATCATCCCCTGGAAACCGGAGGCGATGAGAGAACGGGCGACGCGGCGGACCAGCTCGCGCCCGATCCCGCGCCGCTGGTGCTCGGGAAGGAGATAGATCGAAATGAGCTCGCCTTCGAAACCGATCGGGGGTTCTCCGCGCGCCCGGCCTCCGACCGCGTACCCGACGATCCCCGCCGGGTCCACCTCGGCCACCTGCACCGGATCGTCGGGGTGGGTCGAGAGTCGATCCTTCCAACGGGCGCGGCGCTCCTCCAGCTGCTGGGGAAGGCTGTCCAACCAGTCCTGCGGGTCGATGCCGCGATACGCGACCATCAGGACCCGAATGTGGACCTCGGCGAGGCGGTTCGCATCCGCGGGGAGGGCGAGCCGGTAGGTGGCCGGCCCATACGAATCGGTGGGAGTCATCGGGACGACCCGCCGGTGGGAAGGGCCGACGAATAAAGTGCCTCGCCGTCCGTTCGACACCGTCGCGCTCGTTGCAACGTCAGCCGGAATGGGGTTCGGGGTCGGTCCGGGGAACCGTCGGACCGGATCGGCGCGGACGCCCTTATCCCTCGGTGCTCTGTGGGCGGTCCGTGGAGCCCTACTTTCGGGCGATCGAGTCCGAAGTGGATCGGGCGTACGTCGTCGCCCAGAAGGCGCGCTCAGTGGGGCTCGATCCCGAGACCCACCCCGAGATCCCTCGGGCGCAAGACATGGCGATGCGCGTCGAGAAACTCCTCTCCCACCTCAAGATCGATGGGATCTCGGAGGAGATCCGCACGCTGGCGGCCTCCCTGCCTCGGGAGGAGGTCGCCGTCCGCATCGCTCGGCGGCTCGCGGCGGACACGTCGCGCGGCGACGCGACCCACCGCGTCGACGCGGCCCTCCGGGTCGGGCTGGCGATCCTGACCGAAGGGATCCTGGTCGCTCCGCTGGAGGGGCTGGCGGAGGTCCACATCCGAACGGGACCGGAGGGCCAGTACATCGAGCTCTACTTCGCGGGACCGATCCGTGCCGCGGGCGGGACCGCCCAAGCGCTGTGCGTCCTCCTGGCGGACATCGTGCGACACGACCTCGGGCTGGCCCGCTTCCAGCCCAGTCGCGAGGAGGTCGAGCGGTACCAGGAAGAGATCCCCCTCTACAAGTATCATCAGCACCTCCAATACGTGCCGACCGCCGAGGAGATCGCGCTCGTCGTCCGGAACGTGCCGGTCGCCATCTCCGGCGAATCCACCGAGGGGGACGCCGAGGTGAGCGCCTTCCGCAACCTGGCCCGGGTGCCCACCAACGGGATCCGGGGCGGCGCGTGTCTGGTCATCGCCGAGGGCCTTTGCCAGAAGGCCTCCAAGCTCCGCCGGATCGTGGACAAGCTCGGGTTGGACGGCTGGGAGTTCCTCGCCCAGATCGGGAATCACACGGCGGACGACGAGGACGCCCACACTCCCAAGTACCTCCAGGACTCGGTCGGAGGTCGACCGGTGCTCGCGCACCCGAGCCACCCGGGCGGGTTCCGTCTCGTATACGGACGCGCGCGGACGACGGGTCTCGCGGCTTGTGCGATCAACCCGGCCACGATGGTCATCCTCCAGCATTTTGTCGCCGTCGGCACCCAGGTGAAACTCGAGTATCCCGGAAAAGCGACGGCGATGGGGGTCTGCGACACGATCGAGGGGCCGATCGTCGAGTTGGACGATGGGACCCTGACCGCAGTACATGAACCGGCTCGCGCGGCGGAACTGCTTTCGCGCGTCCGCCGGATCGTGGACCTCGGCGAGATCCTGGTCAGTTTCGGCGAGTTCCTCGAGAACAACCGGGCCCTCGCGCCCGGAGCATATTCTCTCGAGTGGCACGTCGAGGAGTTGGCGGCCTCCGGCGCCGATCGCTCGGCGGTCGGGCCCACCAGTTACGAAGAGGCGGTGCGAACGTCGGTCACCTTCCGTGTACCGCTCCACCCGCGGTGGCTGCTGTTTTGGCACGACCTCTCCCCCGGCGAGGTCCGCGCTCTCTCCGAGTTCGTCGAGCGCTCGGGGCGATGGCACGACGATCGGTTGGAATTGCCGCACGACCCCGCGTGGAGGGGGGTCCTCGTTCGGCTGGGATTCCTCATGGGCCCCTCGGGACCGGACCAGTGGGAGGGGGAACCGGATCCGAGCGCGGCCCTGGTGGGGGGCCTGGGGCTCGAGGCGGCCGACGGGCTCCTTCAGCGACGGATGTCGCTCGACCCGACGGACGAGGACCCGCTCGTCTATGTGAGTCGTCTCGCCGGCGTCCAGATCCGGGCCCGAGGACCCTCCCGGATCGGAGGGCGCGTCGGACGGCCCGAGAAAGCGTACCAGCGTTCGATGGAACCCAACGTCCATGCCCTCTTCCCGGTCGGCCCCGCCGGGGGGCCGACCCGGTCGGTGCCCGAGGCGGCCCGACAAACGATGCGCGAGGGGATCCGTGTGGAACTGGGCGTCCGATCCTGCCCCAGCTGTCACCGGACGACCGTGTGGAACCGGTGCACCTGCGGGACGCACACCGAGCCGGACGGCCGAGTGGTCAGCGAGCCGCTCCCGATCGCCCGGATCTGGAGCGAAGCGGTCTCTCGCCTCCACCTGGCGAAGACGCCGGTCGTGAAGGGCGTGAAGGGGTTGACGTCGCCCGGGAAGGTTCCGGAACCGATCGAGAAGGGGATCCTCCGGGCGTCGCACCTGATCTCCGTCTACCAGGACGGGACCGCGCGGTTCGACCTCACGGACCTCCCGCTCACGCATTTCCGGCCGAACGAGATCGGGACGCCGGTCGGTCGGTTGCGCGAATTCGGGTACCAACGGGACTGGTCGGGCGAGCCGCTGCTGCACGGCGAGCAGCTGGTCGAGCTCCTCCCGCAGGACCTCGTCGTGGCGCGCTCGTGCGGCGAGTACCTCACCCGACTTGCCCAGTTCGTCGATGACGAGCTCCTTCGCCTGTACAATCTCGACCCGTTCTATCGGGCCAACCACGCCGCTGACCTCGTCGGAGCGATCGTCGTCGCGCTCGCCCCCCACACGTCGGGCGGGGTCGCCGGACGGATCATCGGTTTCACCAACGCCGAGGCCTGCTTTGCCCACCCCGTGTTCCACGCCGCGAAGCGACGGAACTGCGACGGGGACGAGGACTCGGTCACGCTCCTGCTCGACGCGCTCCTCAACTTTTCGCGGGCCTACTTGCCCGAGAGCCGGGGCGCGTTGATGGACAAGCCGTTGGTCCTCACGACCCGGCTCGAAGCGACGGAGGTCGACAAGGAAGCGCACCACGTCGACGTCGGCGACCGCTACCCGCTGGCCTTCTATCGAGCCGCGGCGGAAAGACGGCCGGCGAAGGAAGTGGAGTCCCTGATCGAGCAGGTCTCCGGGCGACTCGGGACGGAGCGTGCCCTCTCCGGCTACGGCTTCACGCACGACACCGAACGGATCGCCTCGGGTCCCGTGCGGTCCGCGTATCGGGACGCGCGTTCGATGAACGACATGGTCGAGCGCTCGGTCCTGCTGGCCGCCCAGATCCGGGCGGTGGACGTCGCGGAGGCGGTCACGCTCGTGCTCAACGCCCACTTCCTGCCGGACCTGATGGGGAATCTGAAGAGCTACGCGACCCAGAAGTTCCGATGCAAGGTATGCGGGGTCTCGTACCGACGGCCCCCCCTCACCAGCCGCTGCACCGCCGTGCGACCGGGCGGGGGGCGGTGCGACGGTGAGCTGCTGTCGACCGTCTACGAGGGCTCGGTGCGAAAGTACCTCGCCCTCTCCCAACGCCTCGGCTCGATCGAGGGGATCACGCCGTACGTCCGTCAGCGCATCCAGGTGCTCGCCGACTCGCTCGCCACGCTCTTCCCGGGCGCCGCTTCCCAGCGGACCCTCGACCAGTTCCCCGCACCGGCGGCGACCGAGCCGACGAAACCGTAGGGCGGTCCGCGCGGTGCCGCGGAACGCCCAAATAGCCCCCCTCCCGTGGAAGAGGTGCGGGCTTGTGGGGTAGTCTGGACTATCCTGTTGGCCTTCGAAGCCAACGACCTGGGTTCGAAATCGCCGGCCCCGCCGGCGACGAAACTCCCAGCAAGCCCGCTCCGGTGGCTCACCGGAAGTAGCCGGGAGCCTGGTTCGAATCGGAGCGCTTCTCCTCTTCGGGCTTAGCGGCTTCCAAGATATCGACCGCGAGGATGGCCGGAACCGGCACGAGCCGGATCCGTCCCTTCTCGTCGCCGCCGGTCCCATCGAGCTCGAGGGCGAGGGAGTTGTCGCCGCCGATCGAGACCAGACCGCGGAACAGGCCGGTCGAGTCGATCGCCTGCTCGTCCGGTCCCGCCGAGCGGACCCGGACGCGCGAGCCGGGGACGAGCGCGATGGGCGGTCGCTTCGCGGGCGGGGTATCGCTCATCGCGCGGTTCCCCGTTCCCGGGCAGCGGCTTTCGGCGGGGGCGTCTCGGTCGCCTTCTTCTCGATCAAACTCTGCAAGTGATTCACCGTCTCCCGATATCGAAGCAATGCGTTCTGGGCGTTCGCCTCGGTGAAGTCCCAGGCCCGGGCGAGGTTGCCGTACCGGAGTCGGTACCCCTTCCGTCCCTTTCCGTCGGCGACGCCTCCGACCTCTTCGAGCAGGTCGAGCGCCTTTAGCTTGTTGATGTGCCGGTAGACCGTCGGTTTGGAGGTCTTGAGCACCGCCGTCAGCTCCTCGATGTACCACGGTCGCGCCGGGTCCCGGAGCAGGCACTCCCGGACGAGCCGGTAGGCGAGGCTCTGGGCGATGGGGCCCTCGGTGCCCCGTCCTTCGTCCCCCTCGGGAAGGTACCCCACCAGACGGAGGAACTCCCGCAGCACCTCGTCCACGTCATCGAGCGGCGTGAGTGGGGTGCTGTAACGCAACGCAATTTCAAAGGGCATGGCGGGTCGTTGACCCAGCCACTCGTCGGATAATAAGCCCGGGGCTGAGCGCCGGTTTCGACGCGCGAAACGCTAAGCGGGCGCACCGGGATGGACGGGAGATGGCGTCCTTCGACCTCGTCGTGCCCGAGACGGCGGAAGAGGCCATCGCGGCGCTCCAAACACTGGCGCCGGGCGAGGCGGCGCCGATCGCGGGCGGGACGAACCTCCTGTTCGACCTCGAGGAGGGCCGGATCGCCCCCCGCCGGATCATCTCGCTCCGTCGACTCCCGTGGCGGACACTCGATTGGAACGGCGGGGCCCTCACGATCGGCAGCACCCTCCCCCTGCGGTCCCTCGAGGACGACCCCGAGGTGCGCCGCCGGCATCCGGGACTGTACGAGGCCGTTCGGAATGTTGGGGGCGTCGCGCTGCGCCACCGCGCGACCCTCGGCGGCAACTTGGTGCGTTCCTCCCCGGCCTCGGACCTCACTCCCATGCTTCTCGCGCTGGACGCCGAGGTCGACCTGGTGGGGCCGCAGGGGGATCGGCGCGTCCCCCTGGACCGTTTTCTCCAATCCTCCCGCCGCACCGACCTTCGGCCGGGCGAACTGGTCCGCTCGGTCCGGCTTCCGGAGGCTCGTCCGTCGGCGTTCCTTCTCCAGCGGGTCCGGCCGGCGAACGACATCTCTCAGGTGGTGGTCGCCGTGGCGTTCGCGTCGTCGGAGCGTTCGTGGAGGATCGCCGTTGGCGGCGTCCCTCCGCGGCCGACCCTGCTCCCCGAGGCGGCGGCGTCCCTCGGTAGCGGACGTCCGGACCCCGCGGCGGTCCGACGCGCCGGAGCCTCGGCCGCCTCCCATTCCGCTCTCGCCGCCGACCGCCGGGCCTCCGAAGAGTACCGTCGTCGCGTGGTGGGCCACCTGGTCGAGCGAGCGGTGGCGATGGTTTCCGGCGGAGAGGGGTTTCCGGCATGACCGCGGGCCAGCTCCGACTGACGGTGAACGGCACCGCGGTGGAGCTCGCCGACGTACCGGCCCCGGAACGCCTCCTCGACACGCTGCGATGGCGGATGAAGCTCAAGGGGACCAAGGAAGGTTGCCGGACCGGGGACTGCGGGGCGTGCACCGTTCTCGTTGACGGCCGCACGTGCCTTTCCTGCCTGACCCTCGCTCACGAGGTAGACGGGACATCGGTCACGACCATCGAGGTCGGGCCGGAGGACGCGCTCGTCGGCCGGGTCCGAGCCGCCTTCGAAGCGGCGGGCGCCCTTCAATGCGGGTATTGTACGCCGGGATTCGTGATGGCGATCGCCGGCCTCCTTCGCGAGCGGGGTACGGGGGCCCCCCGCGAGGAGCTGCTCGAGGGGTTGGGCGGCAACCTGTGCCGGTGCACCGGATACACGGCGATCGTCCGGGCAGTCGACGCGCTCCGAACGGAGACCCCGTGACGGCCGCCGTGCGTCCCGATGCGGGCTTGAAACTCGCCGGAGCCGCGGTGTTCGGGACGGACCTCGACGTGCCCGGAATGCTGTGGGCGGCGTTCGTTCCGGCGCCCGTCGCCCACGGGCGGATCCGTTCCCTCGACCTTCGCGCCGCACGAGCCCTCCCGGGGGTCACGGTCATCGGTCCGGACGACCTGGCGGGCCTGGTCGGTCCGGGCGAACGCGATTCAGAGCGCACCCTGTTCGCCGAGGGAGAGATCGTCTACCGCAATCAGCCGCTCGCCGTCGTAGCGGCTCCGTCGCTCTCCGAGGCTCGGGCTGCCGTCGCCGCGGTGAAGGTCGAGGTGGACCCTCTCCCGATCGTTTCGGACCTGGAGCAGGTCTTCCCCGAATGGCCGGGGTCGGACGCCGACGCATCGCCGCTCATCGCGGCGCACGTCCGGGCCCGCCACGGGAACGTGGACGTGGAATTCCGCAAGGCCGACCGCGTCGTCTCCGAGACGTACCGGACCGCGAGCGTGCACCAGGTGGCGCTCGAGCCGCACGCGTGCGTCGCCGAGATCCGGGGGGACATCTGGTTCGTCCGAACGACGACGCAGAGTCCCTTCGGCGTACGCGAGGACGCCTCCTCCCTGCTCGGTTGGCCCGAGTCGTCCATCGTGGTCGAGGGCACGTGGGTCGGGGGCGGGTTCGGTGGAAAGGGAGCCTGCTTCCTGGAGCCGTACGCGCTGCTGCTGGCCCGGGCGACCGGACGCCCCGTCCGCCTGGCCCTGACGTACTCGGAGGAATTCCGACTCGGTCGCACGACGCTGCCGGCGGTTGTTCGGATGGAGACTGCCGTCACCGCGGGCCAGATCCGGGCGCGCCGGGTCCGTCTGCTCCTGGACGTGGGCACCTCCCTTCCCGGGCGCGATTTCGCGACCGGCTACTCGATCGGATTCCTGCTCGGCCCTTACCGGACCGAGGCGTTCGAGGTCGAGGGGTATGCGGTCCGCACCCACAAACCGCCGTTCGGTCCCCACCGGGCTCCGTTCGCGCCGCAGTGCGCGTTCGTCGTGGAGTCGCACCTCGACCACGTCGCCCGCGAGTTGAACCTGGACCCGGAGGAGTTCCGGGCCCGGCATCACTGGCGCGAAGGGGACACCACCCCCCTCGGCCAGAAGGTGGGTCCGTTCGGGCTCGCGTCGGCGTTCGAGCGCGCCCGGTCGACCGCTCGAGAGTGGCGGGCGGAGGCACCGCCGGGACACGGGGTCGGGATTGGCTGCGGATTCTGGTCCACGAGCACAGGGGCGGGGGGAGAGGTCCGCCTCCGGTTGGGACCGCAGCGGCTGGTCGTTCTTCAGGGAGAGCGCGAGATCGGGAGCGGCAGCGTGCTCGCGGGCCTCACCGCGGTCGCCGCCCGGACCTCCGGACTTCCCCCCGAGCGGATCTCGATCGAGTACGGGAACACCGCCGAGGCTCCGTTCGACTCCGGCGTGTACGGAAGCCGGACGCTCGGGGCGCTCGGTCGGGCGATCGAAGAGGCGGTGACGGCGCTTCGCCGCACCCTCGCCCAACGGCTCGGGGCCCGGGGCCAGGCGGAGCTGTCGATCGAACGGGACGAGATCTACGCCGAGGCGGGGGAGCGTCGGGCCGCGCTCGTCGTCCTGCTGACCCCCGAAGAAGACGCCGCGGGCGGGATCCTGGCGGAGGGTCGTCACTTTGCTCCGCCCCGCACGATCGACGAGAAGCGCGTCCTCTCCGGCTCGTTCTACCCCTACACGGATTTCACCGGGGCCGCCCACGTGGCGGAGGTCTCGGTCGATCCGGCGACCGGGGCGGTCCGGGTCGAGCGGTACGCCGCGTTCCAGGACGCGGGGACGGTGGTGGATCGGGGCTCGGCGCAGGCGCAGGTCGAGGGCGGGGTCGCGATGGGCCTCGGCACGGCGCTCACCGAGGAGGCGATCTGGTCCGACGAGGGTCGGCTCGTCAATGACGGCCTGCTCGATTACCGGATCCCGACCCTGGACGAGATCCCGCCGATCGCGGTCGAGTTCATCGAGGGGTTTGCGGGGGCCGGTCCGTTCGGGGCCAAGGGACTCGGCGAACCCCCGATCGTCCCCGTCCCCGCCACGGTCGCGATCGCGACCCGCGCCGCCTGCGGGGCGCACGTGACCGAGCTGCCGCTCTCCGCGGAGCGCGTGGCGCGAGCGCTTAAGCTCCTCTGACGGTGCCCCTCGCGATGGGGCTTCCCCGAGAGGAGATCCAGGCGCTCCTCGAGCGGTATCCCACCCCTCCGGTCGTCGCGACCGTCGGCTCCCACTCCGCGCTCGATGTTGCGGACGGGGCCGTCACCGAGGGGCTCGTGAGCCTCGTCCTCGCCGAAGCGGGCCGAGAATCGACCTACTCCCGTTACTTCCTCACGGTGCGCGGCGCGGGCGGGGATCGGGTCCGGGGCTGCGTGGACGAAGTGTGGGTGCTCCCCCATTTTTCGGACCTCGCCTCGCCGGCCTCGCAAGAACGCCTGCGAACGCGCGGGGCGCTCCTGGTCCCCAACCGCGCC
The DNA here is from genome assembly GCA_022750355.1 of Thermoplasmata archaeon. Classification (GTDB taxonomy): domain Archaea; phylum Thermoplasmatota; class Thermoplasmata; order Lutacidiplasmatales; family UBA184; genus Lutacidiplasma. The sequence continues at coordinate 3,162 of JAKIVW010000004.1, read as the reverse complement.
CTCAGCTCCTATGTGCCCCTCGGAACGATCGAGAACGACCTCCTGGTCCCGATCGTCGGCAGCCGGTCGATGCTGCGCATCGAGGAACGCACGGAGCGGGAGAACTACTACACGCTCCTCGAATCCGCCGGGATCCCCACCCCGCCGGTCGTTTCCGGACCCGACGCGATCGACGGCCTCTCGATCGTGAAGCTGCCGCACGCGAGCCGGCGACTCGAGCGAGGATTCTTCACGGCCGCCAACCCGACCGAGTATCACACCAAGGTGAAGCATCTGGTCGACCGCGGCATCGTCGCGCGAGACGACCTCGCCCGGGCCCGGATCGAGCGGTACGTGGTCGGGCCCGTCTTCAATTTCAACTTCTTCTTCTCACCGCTCGTGCCGCGGGCGGAGGGGTTGGAGTTGCTGGGCGTGGACGAGCGAAGGGAGAGCAACCTGGACGGTCTCGTCCGGCTTCCCGCGGCCCAGCAGCTCGAGTTGCCCGAAGCAGACCGGATCCCCGTCTACACGGTGGTCGGTCACGGGACGCTGACGGTCCGCGAATCGATCCTCGACGAAGTGTTCCGACTTGGAGAGCGGTTCGTGGAGGCCTCGCGTTCCCGGTATCCCCCCGGCATCCTCGGTCCGTTCTGCCTCCAGACCTGCATCGACGCCGCCGGGCACCCGGTCGTGTTCGACGTGGCGGCCCGGATCGGCGGCGGCACCAACGTCCACCTCGGTCTCGGCCACCCGTACGGGAACGCGCTCTGGCGGGGTCCGATGAGCACCGGTCGACGGATCGCCCTCGAGATCCGACGCGCCTCTTCCGAGGGCCGATTGGCCGAGGTCATCACATGATCGCGGCGGCCCCCGCTCCGGTCCGTCTCCAACGGACTCCCCTCGCGGCGTTCCATCTCCGGCACGGCGCGCACCTGGTCCCGTTCGCGGGCTGGGAGATGCCGCTCTACTACACGAGCATCCTGACCGAACACCGGGCGGTCCGCGAAGGGGTCGGCCTGTTCGACGTTTCCCACATGGGGGTCCTCTCGGTCTCGGGCGACCATGCGGCGGAGCTCCTGGCGCGCCGGACCACCGCGAACGTGCCGCGTCTCACGCCGGGTCAGGTCCGGTACACGTTCTTCCTCGAGGGGACCGGAGGCATCGTCGACGACCTGCTGGTCTCCCGGCTGGACGACGGGACCAGCCTCGCGCGCGAATACCTCGCCGTGCCCAACGCCGGCCGTGCGGACGAGGTCGAGGAGATCCTCCGCCAGCACCGCCTCCCCGATACGACCCTGATCCGGTGGAATGGGAAGACCGCTCTTCTCGCGGTCCAGGGGCCGCGTTCGCGGGAGCTCCTCGAACGAACCTTCGGTTGGGACCTGTCGGGCCTCGGTTTCTACCGCACCGCGTGGTTCCCGAGCACCGCCGGAGACGGCGACGTCAAGGGCCGGCTCGGCCGATCGGTCGCCGAGGGTCTGCCTCATTCCCACCTGGTGAGCCGCACGGGGTACACGGGCGAACGCGGGTACGAGATCGTCCTGCGGGCCGAGGAGGCCGATGCGATCGCCGAACGGTTGAAGGCGGGCGGGGCGGTTCTTTGCGGATTGGCCGCGCGCGACACCCTGCGCCTCGAGCAGGGATACCTCCTCTCCGGGCAGGAGTTCCACCGCGACCACACACCGCTCGAAGCCGGGCAGGACCGGTTCGTCGAGTTCGACCACGAGTTCGTGGGACGCACGCTGCTGGAGAAGCAGCGGGACGAGGGTCCCGCGGTCCGGCTGGTCGGGCTCGAAGTGCGGACGCCGGGAGCGATCCCCCGCCACGGTACTCCCGTCCGGATCGGCGAGACGGTCGTCTCCGCCGTGACCAGCGGCGGTCTGTCTCCGACCCTCAACTACGGGATCGCGCTCGCGTACCTGCCCCGCGACCAGGCGACGCCGGGGACCGAGGTGACCCTCTCGATCCGGGGCACGGACGTGCCCGCCCGAGTCGTTTCGCTGCCGTTCCGCACGGCCCCGAAGGCCGGTTAGGTCTTCCCGGTCCGGGGGACCGGGGAGAGCGCCGCCTCGAGCGGCAACCCTCGGGAGGCCATCCTCTCCGGGGGCCGGTCGGCGGTCGCGTACAACTCCAGATACGGGATGAGGGCGTTGATGAGGCGATTCTCTCCCTTGCGGAGGTGCTCTTCGAACGTGGAGCGACTGAGGCCGAGCTCCTGCGCGAGGTCGTCGGTGGTCACCGCGCGCGGGCTCGAGTAGTACCCCGAGCGGTGGGCCCGGAGGACCGCGTCGACCTGTCGGCCGGTCAGGTCGCCGAACAGCGAACCGGCCCAGATGCTGGAGGGGAGCACGTGCAGCGGGAGTTCCCGCTTCTGGAGAAGGACCGTCGGGCCGAGCGTGCGGAGCGCCTTGAACAAGGTCCGGGTGCGCTCGGGGTCGAAGCTCAGGAACCGGTGGTACGCCCAACCGTCCAGGAACACCGCCGGAGGACTGTCGAGGCACTCGTGCTCGTCGAACACGTTCCACATGCTCCGGTGTCGTCCGCACGTACACTCGAGGAGGAAGATCCGGCCGCCCCGCGCGTCGACCCACTCGTCGACGACGTGGCCCGCGTCGCGGATCGCCTTCTCGACCACCTTCAGGACCGCCGGGTCCCGCGTCGGGACCTGGAGGAGTTCGCGGTTCCAGATACACCACATCGAGAGCGCGGTGCCCGGGAGCTTGTTCGACAGGGCGAGGAACGGGTAGTCGTACTGGTTCCGGAACGTCACCTCCCAGAGCGCCATCGGCGGGAGAAGCGGAGGGGTCGATATATGGTCGGACCCGTCGTTCGACGGCCGTCTTAGGAGGCCTGCTCCGCGAAGCCCCCCTCGCGCCGGGGTCCCCGCTCGGTGCGTTCGAAGGCCGTGGCCGGGGAGTGGACGCGAGGGTAAATACTGGGAGGCCCCCATTCTCCCCCTAAGGAATGACGGCCGATCCCGGGGACGGCCGTCCGTTCGTCGGCCGCGTGGAGGCTGTCGAGGCACTCCAGCGGCGGTTCGAGGACGCACGGGCGGGGCATGGTGGCGTCACGCTCCTCGTCGGCGAGACCGGCGTCGGAAAGACCGAGCTCATCACGAACCTGGTCCGCACGATCCGCGAACGGGACGTCCGGGTGCTCCAGGCGCGCGCGGCCCCGCTCGAC
>JAKIVW010000054.1:7890-10989 GCA_022750355.1 Thermoplasmata archaeon | reverse complement strand
TCGGTCAGCTTCGTGAGTGCGAAGTCGGTCGGCCACATGTTGCCCTCATCCAGCTTCGACTCGTCACTGAAGCCGAGTGTCGCGTATCGTGTCTTGAACTTCCCCGCATTCCGAAAGAAACAGACTACCTGGTCGTCCTTGGAATAGGCAGGCATCCCGTACCAGGTCCTCGGTGTGAGGTTGGGTGCGTTGACCCTCATGATCTTGTGGAACCGCTCTGCCATGATCCGATCCGACGCGTCCATCTTGGCGATCTTAGCCCGTACATCCGCATCCCCGTTCGACTTGCCGGATTTCCGGGGTGCCCTCAACTCTCGGACCCGCTCCTTCATCGCGGCTCTTTCCTCGTCGGTGAAACCGCCAGCGGGTTTCTGCCTGCCTTTCCTTTCGAATTTCTTCGCCGTCATGATACGTCTAACCTAAGCACGTTGATTAAAGTTCGAGTAAAGCCGGGCAGGGGCCGCGCCAATCGTTCACCGAGGTCCCGCAGTGCGTAACGGACCATGCACCAAGGATCCCGGAACTGGTTCCCAGGGGGGCGAAACCGAGACACCCCTGGGACAAACCGCGGGATCCCAGGAGAGTTCATGGTTGGGCAGGATTTCCGGTAAAAGGGCATACGGACCCCCCATTCCTCCACTTCGATCTAGTGGATTGCTGACTGAGGTTTCCGGGAAATCGAAACGGAGCTTGTGACTGCCGACGGGCTCCGGCACACTTTGCGTGTCTCGTGGGCGAGTCGCCTCGCAAGACTACCGCACAGTTAATCGTTCGAGAGCGATAGGGGGTGGAGTTGAAGGCACTGAGGACCGTCGAGTCTGACGATAGCTACCGTAGCGGTCATGTGCGCGCAAAAGTCGTCATTGCGTGCCTTTTGATGGTCGTGTCGAGCCTAGCGATTGCGCTCGGGGCACCGTCAGTTCATTCGGGCCCCTTGGACCCCCAAGGTGCGTCGTCTGGGGGAATTGGGAAAGGGGTTCTGCGTGACTCCACCTTCGGCCGAGAGTCGGACCTTGGCCGGAACCCAACGGTTCTCCCCGGACAGGCCCCCACCCGTCACGCGTCGATTCCGCAACTTTCCGACGGGCCCCAGGTGAACGACACCCTGGTCTTGCTGAACAACACCCTTGTGCCGGGGAATTTCTTGGCGGGGAACGGCAACGGGCCCGGTGGCGAAGCTTACGATAGCGAGATGGGGGAGGTGTTCATTGCGGATGAATACTCGAACACCGTGAGCGTCGTTTCCGACGCCACGAACGTCGTGACCGCGTCGATTCCGGTGGGCCTCTTTCCGATCGCGGCCGCCTATGATAGCGGGCGGGGAGAGATTTTCGTCGCCGACGAGGACTCGAATAACGTGAGCGTAATCTCGGACGCGACCAATCAGGTGGTGGCGACCATCCCGGTGCTCGACGATCCCTACGGGGTTGCGTACGATCCCACCAACAATACCGTCTTTGTCACGGACGAGGGCTCGCATGCCGTCAGCGTGATTAACGATTCGACGAACCAAGTGGTGAAGTCGATTTCGGTCGGATCGAACCCCACCGGCATCGTCTATGATCCCCTCGAGTTCTTGATGTTCGAAGCGAACGAAGGCTCGAACAATGTAAGCGTCATTGGGGGCAACTCGGAGACCGTGCTACACTCCACCCCCGTAGGAGGTCAACCGGAGGGCGTCACCTTCACGAACCAGAGCGGAGGCGGGGATGTCTTCGTTACGAATTCCCAGACGAACAATGTGAGCATCATCGACGGAACAAGCTTCGACGTGGTCGCCAACCCGGGGGTCGGAAGTGCCCCCCTTGCGGTGACCTTTGACTACTTGGCTTTGGCCGTGTTCGTCGCGAACTTCGATTCGGACAATGTGAGCATACTCTCCGCGTTGTCAGGTCTCGTCACGGGCACAATTGGGGTCGGAAGCAACCCACTCGGCATTGCGAGCGACACTAGCAAGTCAGAGATCTTTGTGGGGAACCTCGACTCGAACAACGTGAGCGTGATTTCCACCTCGTCATTCACGGTTGTCGCGACCGTTGCGGTGGAATCGATCCCCGATGGGGTCACATTCGATCCGGCGGTTGACGCCTACTATGTCGCCGACGGTGTCACGAACAACGTGAACGAGATATCCGCCACGACGGACAGGATCATCGCGACAATTCACGTCGGCATCGCCCCCGACATCATTGCCTATGACAGCCTCAAGGGAGAACTGTTCGTCTGCAATTTTGGCAGCGACACTGTCTCCGTGATCTCCGATGCTAACAACACCGTCGTGGCGACCATCACGGTTGGCTATGGGCCAGCGGGCATCGTCTACGACAGTGGGACCGGGGAGCTTTTTGTCGCGAATGAGCTCTCGGCCAACGTAAGCGTGATCTCCGACGCCACCCGAGAAGTCGTCTCCACCGTAGCTGTGGGATTGGTCCCCTTCGGAATCGCCTACGACAGCGCCAGGGGGGAAGTATATGTCGCGAACGCTTTCTCGGAGAATCTCAGCGTTATCACTGACGTCAACGATACGGTCGTGACGACGGTCTCCCTCGGGACGGACCCTGCGGCGGTCGTGTACGATGGTGCCGACGCAGAATTGTTCGTTTCGGAGTACAATGCGAGTGACGTGGTGGTACTCTCCGATGCGACAAACGCGGTGACGGCGATCATTCCTGTCGGAGCGGACCCGGCGACCCTGCTCTACGAAGCCGGGGTGGGGGAGGTATTCTCTCTGAACTACAACTCCAACAACACGAGTGTGATCTCGGTTGCGACGGATTCGGTCGTTTCGACTCTAGCGGTCGGGGGCGCTCCGGAATTCGCTGCCTACGATGAGGCACGAGGTACCACGTTGATCTGTAACTCCGTCCAGGGCACGCTTTCGTTCATCTTTCAACCCGTCCCTCCCCCTTCCTTCGCGGTGACCTTCGCGGAGACCGGCTTACCCTCGGAAACGCCGTGGTCGGTAACGTTGGGCGGGCAGTTGCACACATCGAACGCCAGCACGATAGTGATCAACGAGACGGCCGGTACGTACCCGTTCGTCATCGGATCGACGACGGGGTACACGGCGAACTTGACGTCAGGGAACATCATTGTCTC